>SVNM01000012.1 GCA_015066875.1 Ruminococcus sp. | reverse complement strand
GCGCTACCGAGGACGAAATAAAAAAGGCTTTCAAGAAAAAGGCAAGAGAGTTCCACCCCGACCTTCACCCCGATGATCCTTCCTTCGTTGAGAAGTTTCAGGAGGTAAATGAAGCTAACGAGGTGCTCTCAGACCCCGATAAACGAGCTCGCTACGATCAGTATGGTCACGCAGGACTCGACCCTAACTCAGGTATGGGTGATATGGGCGGTTTCGGCGGTTTCGGCGATATGGGCGATATCCTCGAAAACATCTTCGGAGGCTTCGGCTTCGGCGGAGGCTCTTCACGCTCTACTGCAAACGCTCCCAGAAGAGGTGCTGATATCAGCGAATCTATCCTTATCAGCTTTATGGACGCTTGTACAGGTAAGAAGCACGAGCTTAAAATCAACCGTATGGCTACTTGCGACGCTTGCCGTGGCTCAGGTGCCGACAGCGGTACTTCCGCTGAAATCTGTCCCGATTGTCAGGGCAGAGGCTCGGTCAAGACAACTCAGCGTACTCCCTTCGGAGCTATTTCCTCTACAAAGCCTTGTCCACACTGCGGTGGTAAGGGTAAGATTATCAAGAATCCCTGTAATAAATGCCGTGGCGCCGGCCGTGTAAGAGCCGGCAAAACTGTAAGCTTTGATATTCCCGCGGGTATTGCCGACGGTCAGACTATCCGTCTTGCCGGTCAGGGCGACAGCGGTACTAACGGCGGTCCTTCAGGTGACCTCAACGTTACCGTTTCAGTTAAGAATCACCCTCTCTTCACAAGAGATGGCTACGATATCCACTGCGATATCCCTGTAACCTACGCTCAGGCTGTGCTTGGCGATGAGATTACCGTTCCCACTATCGACGGTCACGTTAAGTATACTATCGGCGAGGGTACTCAGACAGGTACTGTGTTCAGACTCAAGGGCAAGGGCGTTCAGAAGCTCAACCGCTCTGACAGAGGAAACCAGTATGTGAAAATCAATGTTGAAATTCCCAAGAATCTCAGCAAGAAGCAGAAAGAGCTCCTTAAGCAGTTTGAAAGCTCGCTTGGCGAGAAAAATTACGCTAAGCGCCAGAGCTTCTTTGAAAAGCTCAAGGAAAAGCTGGACCTTTAATACAAGTAAAAAAGGGTACCGTTACGGTACCCTTTTCTTATTGTGCAATAAAAATCCTACCTTTTAACGGGTAGGATTTTCTTTATTACTTCTTACCTGAAGCCTTTTTCTTTGCAGAACGCTTTTCCATCCACCATGCCCATGTTCCGGGAGCAACAAACAGTGATGAATAAGTACCCGAAATAAGACCGAACATAAGCGGTACAGAGAAGCTGAGAAGTGACTTGTAGCCACTGATGAATACAACAATTGTTACGATAAGCATTGTTCCGATTGTTGTAATAGATGTTCTGATCGAACGTGTAAGTGACTGTGAACAGCCTGCGTTGATGATCTCATTGAGAGAAGCCTTAGGCATAAGCTGACGGTTTTCTCTGATTCTGTCGTAAATTACGATTGTGTTGTTGATTGAGTAACCGAGAATTGTAAGAATTACTGCAACCATATTTGAGTTGAACTCAAATCCGAAAAGGATTGAAGCTGTCATTGCAACAAGAAGGTCGTGGAGAAGTGCAAATACTGAACAAAGACCTGCTGACCATCCGCCGATTTTCTTGAATCTGATTGCAATGTAGATGATGATAAGAACTGCAGCGAAGAGAACTGCCACGATACACTTAAGGAAGAACTCCTTACCTGTTGTGGGGTTTACATCGTTTGAGTCTGAAAGAACCATATCTGCTTCAGGAAAAGCCTTCTGAAGTGCTTCAGTAAGCTCAACCTGTCTGTCGACGGTAAGTCCCTCTTCAGATGTAAATGAAACAGTAATCTGCTTTCCGCCTGTTTCGATATTCTCACCTGTTCTGATTGAAACAGATGTATCAACGATTTCCTTTACAACGCCTTCAGCCTTGTTTACGTCAACATCGGCAGCGCAGTCGTAAGTGATAACAGTACCGCCTTTGAACTCGATAGCGACGTTAACGCCTCTTACGATTGCTCCCACAACAGCGGCAACGATAACAATTGCTGCAATGATGATCATCATTCTGCGCTTTGAAGCTGAGCAGAAATCGTAAATCTTTCCTGTATTCACGCTTGTGTTTTCATTTTTACTCATTTAACGTCACCTCCGTAAAGCTTTCTGTTTTTGAAGCATTCAAATTTTGAAAGTGATGTTACCATAAGTCTTGCTGCAAACACACCCATAATGAAGTTGAAGATTACACCTGCAAGAAGTGTGAATCCGAATGAATATACAACACCTTCAGCTGTTGCACCGAACATACAGAAGATTGTGCTGTTGAGAAGCTTCGAGAACGGGCTTGAAGGAACACCGAATGCGCCCATAAGTACGACAGCAACAATAACGTTTGTAAGGTTACCGTCAAAGATAGCTGTAAACGCTCTCTTATAAGCAATCTTGATAGCAGCGTCAAGAGACTTGCCTGCCTTAAGCTCTTCCTTGATACGCTCACCTGTGATGATGTTAGCGTCAACACCGATACCGAGTGAAAGAATAATACCTGCGATACCGGGGATTGTAAGTGTAGAGCTGTTCATAAATCCGAACCAGCCTGAAACTACCGCAACGCTTCCTGTGATCTGTCCGATAAGAGCGATAACAGCAACCACGCCGGGAAGACGGTAAAGAACGATCATATAAACTGCGATGCACGCAAAAGCAATAAGTCCTGCAAGAAGGATAGCGTCAAGCGAGCCCTCGCCCATTGTAGGTGAGATTGTCTTGAAGCTTGAAGTCTCCATTTTGAAGGGAAGAGCACCTGAGTTGATCTGGTCAGCAAGCTTCTTTGCGTCATCGTAGGTTTTGAAGCTTCCCGAAATAATAGCCTCGCCGCTTGTAATAGCGTCGTTTACTGTAGGAGCAGAAAGCATTGTGTTATCCATCCAGATTGAAATGGGAGTTGTTGATCCTGCAAGCTCAGTAGTAGCGTCGCCGAAAGCAGCCTTGCCAGATTCGTTGAGAATAAGTCTTACAACGTATTCATATTCACCCTTATCGTTCTGCTGGCTGCCTGCGGAAGCCTGTGATACATCGGCACCGCTGAGGATTATATCGCCTGTGGGGAGATACTCGCCCTCATTTTCGGGATCCTCCTCATAATCTGCGCCATAGCGGAATGTAAGCTCTGCTGTTTCGCCAAGCTCCTTAACAGCAGCCTCGGGGTCGAAGTCTGTTTCGCCTGCCTGCCAGGGGAAACGGACGATAATTCTGTCACTGTCTTCATCGCTGTAAACTTCGTTGTCATTGATTCCAAGAGAAGTAAGTCTTGTCTTGATAACTTCTGTTGCTGCTGCGAGCTGTTCCTCATCGGCGTCAAAATCGCCTGACGGAGCAAAGGTAACATCAACACCGCCCTGGATATCGATACCGAGACGGATATCGTCAACACCGTTGATAAGTGTTGTAACGTTATCACCGTACTGATAATCCAGTCCGAGAACTGATGAAACCGAGAACAGTAAAATCAAAGCAACGACAATGAAGAAGGTTGATTTTTTGATCTTTTTCACGGTCATGCCTCCTAATAAATATAGTGTCACACTGACAATTACAATTATTATATTACAATTCACAAAAAAAGTCAAGATATTGTGCCAACAAAATTGTGATAAACAGATAAAAAGAGTAGCAAGAGGGTGTGACTTCCCGCCGACTGCGCTACCGAGGGTATTTTTCAGAGTTTTTTGTCATAGAATTACTGAAAGAAAACTGATCGGGAGGTATACTATGTCCGAAACTAAAAACGGCTCTGATATTATGAAATTCAGGGTTGCTCTTGCGGGAAATCCCAACGTGGGAAAGTCCACCGTATTCAACGCTCTTACGGGAATGAAACAGCACACAGGCAACTGGGCGGGCAAGACCGTTTCCTGTGCCGAGGGAGTTTTCACTGCCAAAGACGCACAGTTTACTCTCGTTGACATTCCCGGTACATATTCTTTGAGAGGAGGCTCGGCAGAGGAAATCTGCGCCCGTGACTTTTTATGCTTCGGTGAAAGCCATATGGCAGTTGTGGTCTGCGACGCTACCTGTCTTGAGCGAAATCTCATTCTCGCTCTGCAGATTGCAGAAGCCGTGCCGAAAACTCTTATCTGCGTAAATCTTCTTGACGAAGCAAGGGCAAAGGATATTGAAATCGATCTTGAGCTTCTTGAAAAGCTTACGGGAGCTACTGTTGCGGGGGTATCGGCACGAAACGGCGAGGGACTTGAAGCTCTTGCGGAAAAAATCTACAGCCTTGCCGTGTCGGAGGAGAAGTGCACTCCGCTGAAAATAGCTCTGCCTGAAAAGGAGGAGGGCATCGTTTCAGAGCTTGAAGGGCTGATTGAAGAAAATCAGAGTCCCGTTTCGCTACGTGTTGCGTCTTTAAGGCTTCTTGAGGGCGATGCGGACTTCATAGAAAAAGCAAAGGAGCACGGCGTCTATTCCGATGAAGCCTTGAAATTTGCAGAAGAATGTGACATAGTCCCACAGGAATTTTCCGATACTGTTATTTCCTCGGTAATAAATCGGGCGGAAAGCATCTGCGCTCAGGTGGTTTTCTGCCGTCACGAAGAGGCTGTGCGCCGGAAAAACGAAAAACTCGACCGTTTTTTTGCGGGCAGAAAAACAGGAATCCCCGTTATGATTATCCTCTTCTGCCTTATCCTGTGGATTACCGTTGCGGGAGCAAATTACCCTTCAGAGCTTCTTTCAAAGGGGCTTTTCTCGCTGGGAGAGCTTCTTTCCGACGCTCTTACTGCTACAGGAGCTCCGCAGTGGCTTAAAGGACTGCTCATCGACGGCATTTATACTGTTCTTGCCTGGGTTATATCGGTAATGCTACCCCCTATGGCGATTTTCTTTCCTCTTTTCACTCTGCTTGAGGATTCAGGGTATCTTCCCCGTGTGGCATTCAACCTGGACAGAGGCTTTGCCTGTGCAAATGCCTGTGGAAAACAGGCGATAACTATGGCTATGGGGCTGGGCTGTAATGCCTGTGGAGTTACAGGCTGTCGCATTATAGACTCGCCCCGTGAGCGTCTTATGGCAATTCTCACCAACTGCTTTATGCCCTGTAACGGACGATTTCCCACAATAATTATGCTGATTACCGTCTTTTTTGTGCCCGCTGAGGGCTTTAAGGGCTCGGTGCTGTCAGCCCTCTGCCTGCTGGGAGTCATAATTCTCGGCGTTGTTATGACCTTTGCCGTTTCAAAGCTTCTCTCGCTTACGCTCCTTAAGGGACAGTCCTCGTCGTTTACGCTGGAGCTTCCTCCATACCGCCGTCCGCAGATAGGAAAGGTGCTTGTACGCTCGCTCCTTGACAGAACGGTTTTTGTCCTCGGCAGAGCCTGTATCGCTTCAGTCCCCTGTGGCCTGATCATATGGCTTCTTGCAAATATTACCGTTGGCGGAGCTCCCGTTATATCTCATCTTGCAGAGTTTCTTCACCCCTTTGCAACACTTATGGGACTTGACGGAGTTATCCTCCTCGGATTTATTCTCGGCTTTCCCGCCAATGAAATTGTCCTTCCCATTATCGTTATGACCTATCTTTCCCAGAGCAGTCTTTCCCAGATTCCCGATACGGCTCAGCTGGCAGAGCTGTTATCCTCTGACGGGCGGACAGCGACAACAGCTCTGTGTATGATCGTTTTCTCGCTTTTTCACTTTCCCTGCGCCACAACCTGTCTTACAATAAAAAAAGAGACAGCAAGCCTTAAATGGACCGCTATGGGATTTATTCTGCCCACCGCAGTGGGAATTTTGCTGTGTATGATGATAAACTTCGCCGATACACTTCTGCGTGCAGTCACAGCATAAAATTGTTTTGTGCAATGTGACGGAAATTTATTGAAAACTTTGTGAAACCTATCAAATTCTATTGACATATATCTCCCGATTTGCTATAATGGCTATGATAATAGGAATATAATGGATTTTTGTGCGTCCACTGCCTGTTATTATACAGATAAATCAAAGGAGACTTCGGCTTTCTTTTCAGCCGATTTAAACAATATGAATAATAAAGACCGGTATAAAAGGTTGATTTCCTTTATCTCGGCAATACTGCTTCTGGGTATCCTTACGGGAATTTTCGCCTATGTCTGGTATGTCCATTACAGCGAGGCTATTATTCTTCCCTTCTATCGAAGAGGAAACTGGGTTCTTATTGCCGTCTATGGAATAATAACCGCTATTTTCTTCAAGGCCTATGGCGGATTCAAGCTGGGTTATCTGAAAAAAACCGATATGCTTTACTCTCAGCTTATTTCTATGGTCTGTGTGAATACCCTTGCGTATTTCCTGATAAGCCTTATCGGACGCCATTTTATGGAGCTTTCTCCTGTGCTGGCTATGACGGGTATCGACTTTATCGTGCTTTCCGTATGGACTGTCGCTACAGGTAAGATTTACTTCCTTATCTATCCCCCAAGAAGACTTATTATCCTCTACGGAAGCCATCAGGCTGCCTCACTTGTGCTGAAAATGAGCAGACGAGTGGATAAGTATATGATATGCGAGTCCGTCAGCATAAACGAGGATAAGGAGAAAATCCAGGAGCTTATCCTTAAGTACGAGGGCGTCATCATCTGCGATATTCCCGCCGATATGAGAAACGATTACCTTAAATTCTGCTTTTCTAATTCCAAAAGAGCGTATATCGCTCCCAAAATATCAGATATTATTATCAGAGGCGCCGATGATATCCGCCTTTTCGATACTCCGCTCCTGCTTTGCCGTAATTACGGCCTTGATTTCGAGCAGAGACTCCTCAAAAGAGCTTTCGATATCGTTTTCTCGCTTATCGCACTTATCCCCGCACTGCCGTTTATGATTGTTTCAGCTGTTGCGGTTAAGCTGTATGACGGCGGTCCCGTGCTCTATAAGCAGAAGCGCCTTACCATCGACAGCAAGGAGTTCTACGTTTACAAGTTCCGCAGTATGATCGTTGACGCCGAAAAAAACGGTATACCTCAGCTTGCAGAGGATAACGATAACCGTATCACTCCTGTGGGAAAAATTCTGAGAAAGTTCCGCATTGATGAGTTTCCTCAGCTTTTCAATATCCTCAAGGGTGAAATGTCTGTTGTGGGACCAAGACCTGAACGTCCTGAGCTTACTGCGGAATATATAAAGGAAATGCCTGAGTTTGAGTACAGACTCAAGGTGAAAGCCGGCCTTACAGGCTATGCACAGGTTACGGGTGTTTACGACACCTCGCCCTACGATAAGCTGAAAATGGACCTTATGTATATCGAAAATTATTCCCTTCGTATGGACCTTCAGATT
Organism: Ruminococcus sp.; assembly: GCA_015066875.1. Classification (GTDB taxonomy): domain Bacteria; phylum Bacillota; class Clostridia; order Oscillospirales; family Ruminococcaceae; genus Ruminococcus. The sequence goes on along the minus strand of SVNM01000012.1, from coordinate 36,871 downwards.
ATCCTTATGACACTGAAAACAATGCTCTTCCCCGGCAGATCAAATGCCGAGGAGCAAGAGGGCGTTCTTGATACCGAAAATACAAAAAACAGAAAAGAGGACTAAGACAATGAAAACAACAGCAGTTATTATGGCCGGCGGAAGAGGCGAACGCTTCTGGCCCAAAAGCCGTAACAGCAGACCCAAGCAGTTCCTTTCGCTTACCAAGGACGGCGAAACTATGATTCAGAAAACGGTAAAGCGTCTCCTTCCCCTTGTGGATATGGAGGATATCTTTGTCGTTACAAATTCAGCTTATACCGGGCTTGTCTGCGATCAGCTCCCCGGTATTCCCAAGGAGAATATCCTGGCTGAGCCCTGTGCAAGAAATACAGCTCCCTGTATCGCTTTCGCTTCAGCAATTATTCAGAAGAAGTACGGCGACGCTGTAATGCTTGTGCTTCCCTCAGACCACCTTATCGGCTATGAGGACCTTTACATCAATACTCTTAAAAAAGCTATCAGCGTAGGCCTTGAAGGCGAAAATCTTGCTACAATCGGTATTACTCCCGATTATCCCGAAACAGGCTATGGTTATATCAACTTCGGTAGCGAAACCTCTGCTGTCGAATCCGACGCTTATAAGGTTGAACGCTTCGTTGAAAAGCCCGACCTTGAAACTGCCAAGGAGTACCTTGCTTCAGGTAAGTATCTCTGGAACAGCGGTATGTTCGTGTGGAAGGCTTCTTCTATCCTCGCAAATCTTGAAAGATTTATGCCCGATATCTACGAGGGCGCTCTTAAAATCGGAGCTTCATACGGCACCGAAAGCTTCAACGAAACTCTTGTAAAAGAATTCACTGCCTTCAGAAGCGAGTCTGTTGACTTCGGTATTATGGAAAAGGCTGACAATATCTACACTATCCCCGGAAGCTTCGGCTGGGACGATGTCGGCAACTGGCTTGCCGTTGAGCGTATCAACGAAACAGACAGCGACAACAACTACATTGAGGGTAACGTTATTTCAATAGGCACTCAGCGTGCTACTGTCTGCGGTGGAAAGAGACTCGTAGCTGTTGTGGGTGTTGAGGATATCATCATCGTCGATACCGATGACGCTGTGCTCATCTGCTCAAAGAACAACACTCAGGACGTTAAAAAGGTTATCGCTCAGCTTAATCAGCAGGGCTGTACAGACCTTGTCTGATTACTTTCAGCATAACAAGCAAATTCACATATATCAATTAACATTAAGGAGATTTTAAAAATGAAAAACGCACTTATTACAGGTATTACAGGTCAGGACGGCTCTTATCTTGCAGAGCTCCTTCTCGAAAAGGGCTACAATGTTTACGGTATCTGGAGAAGAAAGAGTACTGTTGACTACGGCAACATCGAGCACCTTAAGGATAAGGTTACTCTTATCTATGCAGATATGACAGACCCTGTTTCACTTGTTTCCGCTATGAGAATTTCTCAGGCTGATGAGGTTTACAACCTTGCTGCACAGTCATTCGTTGCTACAAGCTGGGATACTCCCCTTGGAACAGCAGACATCGACGCTATCGGCGTTACAAATATGCTCGAAGCTATCAGAATCGTAAAGCCTGAGTGCCGTTTCTATCAGGCTTCAACTTCAGAGATGTTCGGTCTTGTACAGGCTATTCCCCAGTGCGAGACAACTCCCTTCTATCCCAGAAGTCCCTACGGCGTAGCTAAGCTCTACGGTCACTGGATCACAAAGAACTACCGTGAAAGCTACAATATGTACGCATGCTCAGGTATCCTCTTCAACCACGAGTCTGAAAGACGCGGTCTTGAGTTCGTTACAAGAAAGATTACTGACGCTGTTGCAAGAATCAAGCAGGGCGTTCAGGAGTATATGGAGCTTGGTAATATGGACTCTAAGCGTGACTGGGGTCACTCTAAGGACTATGTGCGCGCTATGTGGCTTATGCTTCAGCAGGATACTCCCGATGACTACGTAATTGCTACCAACGAGACAAGAACTGTACGTGAATTCGTTGAAACAGCCTTCAGCCACGTTGGTATGGAAATCGAGTGGCAGGGCACAGGCGTTGACGAAATCGGTATCGACAAGGCTACAGGTAAGACTGTTGTTAAGGTTAACCCCAAGTTCTTCCGTCCCGCAGAGGTTGATATCCTCCTCGGTAATCCCGAAAAGGCTGAAAAGGCTCTGGGCTGGAAGAGAGAAATTTCATTCTCTGAGCTGGTTGAGAGAATGGTAAAGAACGATATGGCTCTCGTTGAAAAGGAAATCAAGATCAAGAGCGTTATCGGCTAATAGGTTATTTTCAGGGGCGAACACTGTTCGCCCTTGTACAGTTTATTCAAGCTATTACAGCATTTTACGGGAGAGTTTTTTACTATGCATATTGAATTCGACGCAGTGCCTCTTGTAAGCGACAGACTTACCGGTATCGGCTGGTGCGAGGTGGGACAGACTACCGCTATGGCACGTCTTTTTCCTGAACACACCTACTCATACAGCTTCTTCACAAGCGGTGACAGCTCACGTGCTGAGCGTGTAAGGTCCTTTGCGGGAGATAAAATCAGCCTTAACAGCTCTGATTTTTCGGGCTATATCTACCGTGCGGTATCAAATTTCCTGCCTGTTCCCTATAAGCATTTCTTCGGAAAAAAGGCGGATATCACACACTTTTTCAACTATATCGTTCCCCCCGCAGTTCACGGAAAAACCGTTGTTACCGTTCACGATATGGTGTATAAGGCTTTCCCCGAAACTGTAAGGGCACGCACTAAATATATGCTGGATTCGGGACTGAAACGCTCTATGAAGCGTGCCGACCTTATCGTTACGGATTCGGAATTTTCAAAAGCCGAAATCCTTAAATATTTCCCACAGCACGAAAGCAAGCTGAGAGTGGTTCCTTGCGGTGTTGACCTTGAAAAGTTCAGACCCTGTGAGACTCCTGAGCGTATCCCTGAGGTAAAGAAATCGCTTGAGATCGAGGGTGATTATTTCCTGTATCTGGGCACTATCGAGCCGAGAAAAAATCTTGAGCGTCTTATTGAGGCTTATCATATTTTCTATCAGCGAGTAAGTGACGCTCCGAAGCTCGTTCTTGCGGGCGGTAAGGGCTGGCTTTACGACAGCATCTTCGCTAAGGTGAAGGAGCTTAAGCTGGACAAGCAGGTTATCTTTACAAAATACGTTCCCGCACAGGATATGAATCCCCTTATGTGCGGAGCGCTGGCTTTCGTGTTCCCTTCAATTTATGAAGGCTTCGGTATGCCTCCCCTTGAAGCAATGGCTTGCGGAGTTCCCGTTCTTTCGTCGGGCGAGGCTTCTCTGCCCGAAGTTACAGGCGACTGCGCTGTGATCTGCGACGCTTATTCCGCAGAAAGCATAGCTGAGGGACTTATGAAGCTCTGTTCCGATGACGAGCTCAGAAAAGACCTCGGCAGACGAGGTCTTGAACGCGCAGGAAGCTTTACCTGGGATAACTCTGCCGAAATTCTGTATAATGTCTATAAGGAGCTTTTCTGATGAGCAAGAAAAAACTGAGAATTCTTCAGGTGAATAAGGCTTATTACCCTCACGTGGGCGGTATTGAAAGTCTGGTGAAGCAGTATTCAGAGGAGCTTTCACAGCGTGATGACGTTGAGGTTCAGGTTCTTGTGTGCTGTGAGGGTAAGGAAAAAACTCAGACAGAAACTATAAACGGTGTTCAGGTTACCCGCGCCGGAAGTCTGGGAACCTACTTTTCCTGTCCCCTTTCCTTTTCCTTTATAAGACTTTTCCGCAAAATGGCGAAAAATGCCGATGTTGTGGAAATTCATATGCCCTTCCCCCTTGCAGACCTTGCTCTTATGCTGTCAGGCTTCAAGGGCAGAGTGGTTATTGCCTGGCACAGCGATATCGTCAAGCAGAAAAAGCTTCTGGCTCTGCTCAGACCCATAATCAGAAAGACTCTGAAGCGTGCCGACTGCATTATCGTGGCTACAGAGGGACATATCAACGGCTCAGACTGGCTTCCCGAATACCGCGATAAGTGCAGGGTTATCCCCTACGGAATTACTCCTGAGGAGTACCTTTCCGTTGAGAGAAAGCCTGTGCTTACTCAGCTTCTCACCGATAAGAACAACGTAAAGGTTTTCTTTACGGGAAGACTTGTCTACTATAAGGGTGTGGACGTGCTTCTTAAGGCTTTCCGCCTTACAGACGGCTGTGAGCTCTTTATTGCCGGTACAGGCGAGCTTGATGCTCAGCTGAAAGCCTATGCAAAAGAACATAATATGGAGGAGAAGGTCCATTTTCTTGGTTTTCTCCCCGATGAGACACTCAGACAGGCTTATGCGGACTGCGATATATTCGTTCTGCCTTCAGTTGTAAAAAGCGAGGCCTTCGGTATCGTTCAGCTTGAGGCTATGGTCTACGGCAAGCCTGTTATAAATACTCTTCTTCCTTCAGGAGTTCCTCATATAAGTCTGCATAAGGAAACAGGACTTACCGTTCCTCCCTCAGACTTTGAAGCGCTTTCGGGAGCAATTCTTGCTCTTGCAAAAAATAAGGAGCTTCGCGTGGAATACGGAAAAAAATCCGCAGAGCGTGTACAGCTCTGCTTTAACGAAAAGGACGTCATCAATAAGGTTTACGGCGCTCTTTCGGAAAATATCAGCCTTTCGGAGGTGTAAATGATTATGAAAGCTTTGATTATAGGCGGTGCGGGCTTTGTGGGCGGATATCTCATAAATGAGCTTGCTTCTGATGGATATGATGTTCACGCAACCTGTCTGCCTTCGGAAAATATTAAGGGAGAATGTACTGTTCATTCTCTCGATATTATGGATAAGGAAGCAGTTTCTGCTGTTCTTTCTGCGGTTTCTCCCGATGTTGTATTTCACCTTGCTGCGCAGAGCTCGGTGGCTCTTTCATGGAAAAAGCCTCAGCTTACCGCCGAGATAAACGTTGTCGGCTCTATAAACGTGCTTGAAGCTGTGCGCGAGGCTGAAAAGAAAATGCGTCTTATCCTCATAGGCTCAGGCGAGGAGTACGGCTTTATACGTGAGGGAGCCTGTCCCCTTGACGAAAATGAAAAGCTCAGCCCCGGAAATATCTATGCCGTTACAAAGGCATGTCAGGGTATGCTCGGCGAGGTTTACGCACGTGCCTATAAAATGGACATAATTATGGTAAGAGCCTTCAATCACTCAGGTCCCGCTCAGCTTCCTATGTTCGTTATTTCCGATTTCTGCAAGCAGATTGCCGAAATCGAAAAAGAGATGCGTCCACCTGAAATGATGGTGGGAAATCTCTCGGCTATGCGTGACTTTACCGATGTGCGTGATGTGGTAAGAGCCTACAGACTACTTGCCGAAAAGGGCGTTTGCGGAAAAACATATAACGTTGGCAGAGGCAAAGCTGTGAAAATCAGCTATATCCTCGAAACAGCCGTTTCTATGGCAACACGTCCCGTTGAGGTCAAGCAGGACCCCGCAAGAATGAGAGCTTCGGATATCCCCATTATCGAGCCCGATGTTTCACTGATAAATGCCGATACGGGCTGGCGCGCTGAAATCTCTATGGAGCAGACTTTGAAGGATACTCTTGATTACTGGAGAAATAATTTATAAAATGAGGTGATTTTTTATGTCAGAGCTTAAGCTTACAAACGAAAAAATGAAAGCCTATAACGGCGAGGATAATAAGGGCGCCTTTAAAACCTCGGCTCGTCTTGAAGCCTTCGGCGAAAATCAGAACAGCGTAAACGAGCTTCTTGCTGTGAATATCAACGAGCTTATCAAGCGTGTGTGCGCTCTTGAGGACGAGCGTGACAAGCATAGCCAGATTATGAAGAAAATGGCAAATGAAATTGCCTCGCTGAAAGCCGAAGTTGACCGTCTGAAGCTTACTGCAAAGCTCAATACGGGAGCTATAGAAAGACTCAACAACGCTGTCAATTACTCAGAGGATACTGATGCAAAAAAAAATGAGGAAAATTGACCTGTTTTGCTTGACTTTGTAGTTTTAAAGTTATATAATATCAATGTAAATTTTTTTGCATTGAATATTGAATTCTACGGAGAGTTTGCAACCCCGCCAATTCTCCGTTTTTTTGTGAAAGAGGGTGTTTTATGCTATGAACAATCTTGCTGAAGAGCTTATGCATGAGCTTGAATGCAGAACAGCCTTTACTATCCCCATATTCGGCGGAATTCCCGTGCCCGAATCATGTGTGGTAACATGGGGAATTATGGCGGTGCTTGTGATTTTTTCAATCATCTTTACACGTAATCTCAAACGTGTGCCAAAGGGTATCCAGTGCCTCATTGAATCGGGTATAAGCTGGCTTGATAACTTTTTCCTCGAAACTCTGGGACATAAAGGCAAAAAGTATCTTCCCATTCTCGAAACTCTGCTGATTTATCTTGGCATTGCAAATATTGTGGGAATTTTCGGGTTAAGACCGCCTACAAAGGACCTTGGCGTTACTGCTTCGCTGGCTATTGTGTCTATCGTGCTTATCCAGTATGCAAGCATCAGAGAGCGTGGTACTAAGGGCTGGCTGAAAAGCTTTAAGGAGCCGATGGCTGTTATGCTTCCTATCAATATCCTTGAGCTTGTTATCAAGCCCCTGTCGCTTTGTATGCGACTTTTCGGAAATGTGCTCGGCGCTTTCGTCGTTATGGAGCTTATAAAGCTCTGCATACCCGTTGGTGTGCCCCTTGTTTTCGGTCTGTATTTCGATATCTTCGACGGTATCATTCAGGCTTATGTTTTCGTTTTCCTGACATCTCTGTTTATGTCGGAAGCTATTGAATAACTGTTATTTACACCTTGATTTTTATTTTACAGGAGGATTTTTATTATGGGAACTATCGCATTGGGAGCAGCTGTAGCTGTACTTACAGGCCTTGGCGCAGGACTCGGTATCGGTATCGCAACTTCAAAGGCAACAGAATCAATCGCTCGTCAGCCTGAGGCTAAGGGTGATATCAACAAGGCTCTGCTTCTTGGCTGTGCGCTTGCAGAGGCTACCGCTATCTACGGATTTGTTATTGCTCTTCTCATTATCCTTTTCCTTGGATAATCCGCTTTTGCACAGGAGGATAAGTAATGCTTGATATTGGTGTTTGGAATTTTATCTGGCCGATAATTAATATAATTCTGCTTTTTATTCTTTTGAAAATCTTTCTCTTCAAGCCCTTGAGAAAAATGATGGACGAAAGAACTGCGTCAATTCAGAATGATATCGACTCTGCCGAAAAGGCAAAGCTTGAGGCAAGAGAGCTTGCTGAAGCAAACAGAGAAACTCTCGCTCAGGCACGCAAGGAGGCTCAGAATATCATCGAACAGGCAAAGCAGGAGGCTGCTTCTGTAAAAAGCGAGCTTCTTAAAAGCTCTCAGGAGGAAGCAAAACAGCTTATTGATTCGGCTAATAAGAATATCGCTGTAGAGCGTCAGAAGGCTCTTCAGGAGGCTCAGTCACAGATTGCTGACCTTGCTATCGCAGCAGCTTCAAAAATTGTGGGCGAGAACCTCGGCGATGAAAATAACAGACGTCTCGTTGATAATTTCCTTGAAGAGGAAAATAAAAAATTATCGGGAGACGACCTTTTAAATGAGGTGCATTAAGCTATGAACGGGAATTATAACGGTTATATTCAGTATCTCGTAAGCAAGAATGTGCCCCTGAGAATTATTGATAAAACAAGAGGTATTCTTGAGCAAAGCGATGATATAAAAGCTCTGCTTAAGGATAAGTCTCTTTCCGAAAATGAAAAGAAGTCTGCTCTTAAGGGAAGACTTCCACAGGAAATGCTCACCTTCGCAATAAACGTATATAAAAACGGCGATGAGGCGCATATCAAGGAGATTTTCGACGCCTATTATACACACTGTATCTCGAAACAGGGCTGTGTAAAGGCTACGGTAAGATACGTTACTCCCCTTACAACTAAACAGCAGAGCGATATGGAAAACTTTATCCGCGACCGCTTCAACACAAGCCGAGTAAACATCGAATACCGTAAGGACCCCGAAATCGTCGGCGGTTTTGTGCTTCAGGTGGGCGATTTCGTCTATGATAAAAGCTTCAGAACAGGTCTTAAGCTTATGCGTGAAAAGCTGGTAAGCAAGGCTTCTTCAGCTGACGGAAATGCTTTGCAGAAAGACTCGGAAACAACAAAGGTAAACTCTTCCGATATTATTTCTGTTCTCAGAAGCGAGGTCGATGACTTCCGCATAGACTCTAAATCCGCCGAAACAGGCTATATCCAGCGTATCGGCGACGGTATCGCTATCGTTGAAGGGCTCAGCCACGTTATGTACGGCGAGCTTCTTGAGTTTGAAACAGGCGTAAGAGGTATCGTTCAGAATATCGAAAGAAATTCCTGCGGAGTCGTGCTTCTCGGCGACGATTACGGTCTTACTGAGGGCTCGGCTGTTTCACGTACAAAAAAACGTGCGGGTGTTGGCGTCGGCGAGGCTCTGCTGGGCAGAGTTGTTGACGCTCTGGGCTCGCCTATTGACGGTCTTGGCTATATCGAAGCTGTTGATTACTTCCCTATCGAGCGTGAAGCGCCCGGAGTTATCGACAGAAAGCCCGTTACAGTGCCCCTTCAGACCGGTATTCTTGCTATCGACTCTATGTTTCCTATCGGAAGAGGTCAGCGTGAGCTGATTATCGGCGACAGACAGACAGGTAAAACCTCTATCGCTATTGATACTATCATCAATCAGAAGGATAAGGACGTTATCTGCGTTTACGTCGCTATCGGACAGAAGTCCTCAACTGTCGCTAAGGTCGTGAATACTCTTAAGGCCCACAACGCTATGTCATACTCTATCGTTGTGTCGGCTTCTGCAAGCGAGCCTGCTCCATTCCAGTATATAGCTCCCTATTCGGGCACTGCAATGGCGGAATATTTCGTTTCAAAGGGCAAGGACGTTCTCATTATCTATGATGACCTTTCAAAGCACGCCGTTGCTTACCGTGCAATGTCACTTCTGCTTCACAGACCGCCCGGACGTGAGGCTTATCCCGGTGACGTTTTCTACCTCCATTCAAGACTTCTTGAGCGTTCATGCCGTCTTGATGATGAGCACGGCGGGGGTTCACTGACAGCTCTGCCTATCATTGAAACTCTTGCGGGCGACGTTTCGGCATATATCCCCACAAACGTTATCTCTATCACAGACGGACAGATTTACCTGGAAAGCGAGCTTTTCTTCGCAGGCGTAAGACCTGCCGTTAATGTAGGACTTTCCGTTTCACGTGTAGGTGGCTCTGCTCAGACAAAGGCTGTGAAAAAGCTTGCGGGTACTCTTCGTATCGACCTTGCTCAGTTCAAGGAAATGGAGGTATTTACCCAGTTTTCTTCCGAGCTTGACCCCGCTACTTCGGAAATGCTCAATCACGGTCATATGCTTACGGAAATACTCAAACAGCCCCTCTGCAAGCCCTACAGCCACTATGAACAGGTTATAGTGCTCTTTGCTTCAACAGGAGGATATCTCAAGGATATGCCTCTTGACAAGGTCAGAGACTTCAGACAGGGTATCGTTGAATATATAAAAACTTACTATCCCGATATTATCAGGGAAATTGAAGATAAAAAACAGCTCAGCGATGAGCTTTCACTCAAGCTTGAAAAGGCTGTTAAGGAATATCTTGGTTAAGGTGGTGAAGGGCTGTGCCTAATATGCGTGAAATACGCGAGCGTATTGAAAGTATAAAACAGATACTGAAGATTACAAACGCTATGTATCTTATATCTTCCTCAAAGCTTAAAAAGGCAAGAAAGGCGCACGATGACACTATGCCCTATTTCCACAAGCTTCAGGAAACTCTTGAGGATATTTTAGAGCATACTCCCCACGTTCAGCAGAAATATTTTAACAGACGTGAGGATATTCCCGCAGAAAAACGTAAAAAAGGCTATGTTATCATTACCGCCGATAAGGGACTGTGCGGAAGCTATAACCACAATATCCTGAAGCTTGCCGAACAGGAGCTTGCCAAGTCCTATGAAAACAGCTGTTACCTTTTCGTTCTCGGACAGGTGGGGCGTATGTACTTCAAGCGCAGAAATAACTATGCCGATCACTCGGTTTTCGACGGACAGTTCCTTTATACAACTCAGAATCCCACACTCTACAGGGCAAGGGAGATCGCTGAGCTCGTTCTTGAAAAATTCGGAAACGGCGAGCTCGATGAGGTTTATCTCGTGTTTACCGATATGGTGAAGAACGAATTTGTGCCCAAGGTTGTGCGTCTGCTTCCCTTCGAACGCAGACATTTCGGAAAGGATAAGGACGGTACTCTGAAAAAGCTTCCCAAGGCTTCGTTCCTTCCTTCTCCTGAGGAGGTTATGAACTACCTCATTCCAAACTACGCAAAGGGACTTATCTACGGCGCTATGGTCGAAGCCTTCTGCTGTGAACAGCAGGCAAGAATGACCGCTATGGACTCAGCTTCAACAAGCGCAAGAGATATGATTAAAGAACTGTCGCTTATGTATAACAGAGCAAGACAGGCTGCTATAACCCAGGAAATAAGCGAGGTTGCAGGCGGTGCCAATGCTCTTAAGACAGAATCTGCACAATAGCAGTTATTGATTATTATTATCCGCAATGAAAGGAGCCGTTAATGGAAAAAGGCAGAATTGTTCAGGTCATCGGACCTGTTGTTGACGTTGAATTTGAAAACGGCAGACTTCCTATGATAAAGGACGCTCTTACTGTAAGCGTCGATGGACAGACTCGCGTTATGGAGGCTGCTCAGCATATGGGCAACCATACTATCCGCTGTATTATGCTCGGTACAAGCGAGGGACTTGCCAAGGATATGGAGGTTACCAATACAGGTTCCTGTATAAAGGTTCCCGTCGGCGAGGCTACTCTCGGACGTATGTTCAATGTTCTCGGCGAGCCTATTGATAAAAAAGGAGCCGTTGCGTCGGCAGAAAAGTGGGAAATCCACCGCAAGGCTCCATCATTCAAGGACCAGAGCCCTGTTGTTGAAATACTGGAAACAGGTATAAAGGTTATCGATCTGCTCGCTCCTTACGCAAAGGGCGGTAAGATCGGTCTTTTCGGTGGTGCTGGTGTAGGTAAAACCGTTCTCATTCAGGAGCTTATCAGAAATATCGCTACCGAGCACGGCGGATACTCTATCTTTACAGGTGTGGGCGAGCGTTCACGTGAGGGTAATGACCTGTGGAATGAAATGCAGGAATCAGGCGTTATCAATAAAACAGCTCTCGTTTTCGGTCAGATGAACGAGCCACCCGGATCACGTATGAGAGTCGCTCAGACAGGGCTTACTATGGCTGAGTACTTCCGTGATAAAGAGCACAAGGACGTTCTTCTCTTTATCGACAATATCTTCAGATATGTACAGGCCGGCTCTGAGGTTTCTGCTCTGCTGGGACGTATGCCCTCAGCTGTTGGATATCAGCCTACTCTCGCTACCGAGGTAGGTGAGCTTCAGGAGCGTATTACCTCTACTACAGATGGCTCTATCACCTCTGTACAGGCAGTTTATGTTCCCGCCGATGACCTTACAGACCCTGCTCCCGCAATAACATTTGCTCACCTTGACGCAACTACCGTTCTTTCAAGAAAAATAGTTGAACAGGGTATTTATCCCGCCGTTGATCCGCTGGAGTCAAATTCACGTATCCTTGAACCCGATATCGTAGGTGAGGAGCATTACAGCGTTGCAAGACAGACTCAGGAGCTCCTCCAGAAATATAAGGAGCTTCAGGATATTATCGCTATTCTCGGTATGGAAGAGCTTGACGAAAACGATAAGCTTGCCGTTTACCGTGCAAGAAAAATACAGAAATTCCTTTCACAGCCATTCAATGTTGCTGAGAATTTCACCGGTCTTAAGGGTAAGTATGTACCCTTAAGCGAGACTATCCGTGGATTTAAAATGATTATCAGCGGTGAGCTTGACGATATTCCCGAATCAGCCTTCCTTATGGCAGGTACGATTGACGATGTTCTCGAAAAGGCTGAAAAGCTCAAGGGCACTGATAATTAAGGGGGTGTTCAGGCAGTTATGGCTAAAACCTTTCACCTTCAGATAATCGCCAGCGACCGCGTCTTTTATGACGGCGACTGCCAGCACCTTGTTGTTACCGCACTTGACGGACAGCTGGGTATTCTCGGCGGTCATGAGGCTCTTGTAACTTCCCTTCCCACAGGCGAGCTTAAATATCTTGTTGACGGCAAGTGGCATTACGCTGCAACCTCTGAAGGATTTATGGAGGTTATGCCCGAATTTGCCGTAATACTCGTTGATACCTGCGAGCTTCCCGAAGAAATCGACATCAAGCGTGCTCAGGAAGCCAAAAGACGCGCAGAAGAAAAGCTCCGCCAACAGCAGAGCATCAAGGAGTACTATCACACTCAGACAGCTCTTAACAAGGCGATGAACCGTCTTAAAATATCGCAGAAGCACTTTAAATAACAGTAAAAAAGCCTCCGGAATAACCGGAGGTTTTTTTATTTTGTCGTTACTGATTTTTATCAGGATTCGGGCAGAGTATCGATAACCTGAGCAACCTTTTTCTGGATAGAAAGTGCGTCTGAAAGAGTTATGCCGTCACCGCGCTGATAAACGTCGCAGTTATTCTTTGCCTGGTCCTCAAGAGGATAAGCATTGGGATTGCTTGAATGTGCCATAATCTTGATAACGTCAGCCATCTTTACTTCGCCGTCAAGGTTAGCGTCGCCGTAAACGATATCACCTGATGTAGTAGGCTCTGTAGAAGTAGTTGTGGTGGTAGTTGTAGAGGTTGTAGTTGTGGTTGTAGTAGTAGTTGTTGTTGTGGTTGTTGTGGTGGTCGTAGTAGTTGTAGTGGTTGTAGTGGTAGTTGTAGTAGTTGTTGTCTGCTGTCCGCCGAAATTGTAATCGCTGTTGATTTCGCTTGCAGATACAATAATCGGATCAGCACCGTCAGTTGTTCCGCCAACGTATGTGTAAAGACCTGCAAGAGCACCTACGCAAGCTGCGTTATAGTCGATTGCAACCTCGTTCTTAACGTAATCGTTTGTTTTATCCTCGTAATTATCACTGTTGTCAGGACCGCCAACGAGAGCGCCCCAGAGGATATACTTCTGATCTGCTGTATCCTCAGCCTTTGAAAGGTTCTGTCCTGAACCTCTGTGGTGAGGCTTAACGGGATACTTGTCGCCGTAACCGATAAGATAGCTCATACCGAGGTTATTATCGCCAAGGAGGTAATCCATCTGACGCTGATACTTGCTGAGCCAGTTGCTGCTGCCTGATTTTTTCTGGTATGTAGCGGCATACATCTGCCATGCTGTGTTATAACGAGCACTTCCCCAGCCTCCGCCGATAGCGTAGTAACCCTGAGGAGTATTGTCACTTGAAGAAAGTCTGTTAAGGTTTTCCTCAACCTTCTGCTTCCATGAAGATTCGCCTGTGATAGAGTACATCATACAGTAGTAACCGCCCATTACCTTATCCCAGCAATGGATCCAGCCGTCGTACTCTGAGCAGTTCTTAGCGTTGTTAAGGTATGTCTGATTATCTGTTGCAAGGTAGAGCCAACATTCTGACCATGCCTTGTCGTCCTTCCATGTACCTGAAGAATAGAATGAGCTACAAGCCTCGTAAGTGATAGAGCCACCGCACTCATCGCCGAATTTATAAAGGAGTTCTGCATACTTTGTGCACTCTTCGGCGTATGCAGCGTCTGTATCCTCTAAAACAACAGCAATTGAAGCAAGAGCAGCTGCTGCCTCATAGCACTGGTCTGAAGACTTGTTTGAAGAAGTTACGAAGTAAGCGGGTCTGTTCATTGAGCTTGAAGTATCAACCTCAGGAGCACGCCATACATCGTGGTCATGGCCATCGCCTACCTGATAACAGAAAGCTACTGCTTTACCGCTGCTGTCAAGGAATGTACTCTTGATGAGGTAATCAGCAAAATGCTTTAAGATATCATGTGCGTGATCAAGACAGCCTGTTTCCCTATAGGCATCCTCGAATTCATAAACGCCCCACGCAAGAGTTGAAGCGGCATATGAAGCGGGAAGGTTGAACTTGATGAAGTCGCCGGCATCGTGGTAACCGCCACTGAGGTCGATGGTGCCATCGCCATCGGGGTCAAATGATGACTGATACTGGCTGAAGAGTCCGCCAAGATTTGTGTTTGAAGGAGAAATCTTGCTGTCATATGTATGACAGTCGCTTCTCCATGTAAGAGCCTTTCCTTCAAGGTCCTCACCGCACTTATTAGCGTCATAGAAATAGAGTGAAAGCTCAAGAGCTTTACCGTAGTCGTGGTCTGAAGCGGCACTGACAGTAGGAGCAACACCTGTAACAGTCATTGAAGACGCCAGCATAGCTGCACTTATAAGACCTGTCAAAGCCTTTTTAAGCCTGTTGTTTTTTGACATATAAATCAATCCTCTCTCATAAATTGCAGAGTAACCCTTCCGAAAGCCTCTGCTTAAAAACAAAATACCACAGTATAATTATAGCATATTTTCTTTCCAATTTGTTAACAAACTGTGACAAAACGTCTGAAACTCACAAAATTGAGTAATATAATCAAAACAGACGCAGATTATTTGTGTATATTATCCATAAGAGATTGTACGGGTTGCAAAATAAAAAAATCCATTGTATAATGTAAATAATAAATTTCAGGATGGTGAAAAAATGCCGCGTTTTTTTGTTGAAAATATAAATGAAGCCGATATCACGCTCACAGGCGATAATGCTCACCACATAGGAAGGTCACTTCGTATGAAGCCCGGCGAGGAAATTACTGTCTGCTGCAGCGGAATTGACTACAACTGCGTTATTTCAGAAATTACTCAGGATACGGTTTATCTTGAGCTTAAGGAGAAAATCCGCTGTGCTGCCGAGCCGAACATCGAAGTTACGTTGTTTCAGGCTGTTCCTAAGCTTGATAAGCTGGAAACTATTATCCAGAAAACTGTGGAGCTTGGCGTTACGAAAATCGTACCCGTGCTCTCAAGAAGATGCGTTTCAAGACCCAACGACAAAGACTTTGCAAAAAAGCTGGTTCGCCTCAACAAAATTGCCGAGGAAGCCGCAAAGCAGTCAGGCAGAGGCATAATTCCGCAGGTAATGCCCATAATAAGCTATAAAAAGGCTGTAGAGGAAATGGCAGAGCTGGACCGCTCGGTAATTCTCTATGAGGAAGAAGGCGGAGTTTCCTTCGGCAAGGTTGACTTTACGGGAGTACGCACTGTCGGGGTACTCATCGGAAGCGAGGGAGGCTTTGACAAAGAAGAAGCTGAGCTTGCCTCAAATGCGGGTGCTGTAAGAGTATGGCTTGGAAAAAGGATACTTCGTTGTGAAACTGCTCCAATAACTGCTATGTCAATTTTGATGTTTTTAACAAATAATATGTAAGGTGTTGAAATTACAGATTATTTATGTTATAATGTATAGTACGTTATCCTATTGTTCGCAAGCGGTAAGATAACACAACTAATTCTTGCGGAGAAAAGAGGAATGTTAAAATGAATAAGCTTTCTATAGCTGTTCTTATTGCAGGAACAGCAGCTGTTACAGGTTATGTGGTATCAAAGATGATGCAGAAGAAAAAGGCATCAGATAAGGACATTTTTGACGAGAATTATGATGATTACTGCTGCGAGCCCTGTTCTTGTGAGGACGATCTCGATGTTGTGATCCCCGCTGAAGAAGCAGAGGATTGTGCAGAGGAAATCAAGGAAGCTGCAGAAGATGTAGTTGAAGATGTTAAAGATGCTGTTGAAGAAGTAGTTGAGGAAATCAAGGACTAATCGACAGGATAAGTGAATTTATCGGGCTATGAGAAATCATAGCTCGATTTTTTGCATAAAATTCATTGTTATATGTTGTGCAAATCGACAATTTTCAAAAAAACTATTGACACATCGCGTTTCTTGAGGTATAATAATAAAGCTGTCTGATACAGCTCACATCAGTCGCAAACGAGGCGTAGCTCAGTTTGGTAGAGTGCTTGGTTTGGGACCAAGATGCCGCAGGTTCAAGTCCTGTCGCCTCGACCAGTTTCTTTCCAAGTCGAAAATTTTTTTGAAAAAATTTCAAAAAAGGCTTGACAAAACTGAAACGATGTGATATAATAATAAAGCGTTAAACGCTGGTGTAGCTCAGTTGGTAGAGCAGCTGATTTGTAATCAGCAGGTCGGGGGTTCGAGTCCGTCCACCAGCTCCATTCTATCGGTGATCCCGATAGAATTTCTCTTTTAAAATCCAATGGGAGAGTTCCCGAGTGGCCAAAGGGGGCAGACTGTAAATCTGTTGCTTTTCAGCTTCGGTGGTCCGAATCCACCCTCTCCCACCAAGATTTTATCCCTCTTTTCGTTCCGCCATTGAGCGGATTTTTTAGTTTATAAGCGCCTTGCAAATCTCTGCAAGGACTTTTTTATGTCCGGATAAAAAGAGATTTTGCATTAAAATCCCGCTGTATTGTGCAGAAATATATCGCTGTTGCAGTAAAATTTCCGCTGTTTACCGCAGTTTTATCACTATTATATGCTATCGTGGAGGGTGTTATGATTAAAGCTGAAGTAAGATATGAAAGCGAACATATAAAAGCTCTCTTTAAGCTTGAAGATGAAAAACGCAGACCTGTAAGAATTGTAATCCTTACCATTGTTGCACTTTTTTGCGTTGCTTATACAGGTATTTCGCTTTTTTTAATATTTGCAAGCAAAAAATTCGACAGCACTTGCTTTATCTATTCTTCCATCGCCATTGTATTGTGGATATTTTTTATCCGCCGTCTTTTGAAAAACCACCGCTTTTTTAAAGAAATGAATACAATGAAGCCTGTGAAAGAGCTTCGCTCCTTCTCCTTCGATGATACAATGTTCCGTATGATATGTACACGTGAGGGCTTCTCTATCGATTATCAGATAAACTACTCTGAGCTTGTCTCTGCTGTCGAAACTGATAGATTCTTCTTCATCACCATTGAAAAAGGTAAAACCTGCATCATCGGCAAGCTTGAACTCACCGAAGGCTCGCCTGCCCAGCTCCGCACGCTCCTCACAGAGAAGCTTGGCGGTAAATTCAGCGTAAAGGACTGATTTTATGCTTCATTTCCTTTCCCACAAGGTCAATCTTAAAAACGAAGCAAGACTCTACTATACCCGCTTCATCAGAAACTCTTTTTTCAGCTTTCTGTTTTTCGTTGCAGGCGTGGCTCTGATGATTTTTTTGGGCTCTGCACTCAATCCTCAGCCGAATTCCAAAGAGGGCTGGATTTTATTCGCTCTGCTTGCTGTAGTTTCAGTAGCTTTCGTTGCGGTGACAGCCTTTAATGCGGGGATACTCTCCTCGTCATACTGCGTTTTCGCCGTCTACAGAAACGATACGATTACCATTACTCCCCTTTCGGAAGTGGCACTGAAAAACGCCGGCAGAATCAAGATGTCTGTAAAAGGTATCCTTAAATCCGCTAAACAGGCGTCTGTCGTAATGCATAATTTCGTTGAGCGTTACGATTTTGAAGATTTCTTCCTCGACAGCAGTTTTCTTTCCGCCTACTCACACAATCTTGTTAAAATCCTCGGTATACGCAGAATGGGGAAATACACCGTTATACGCTGTGTTACCGAAAAATATAATCCCGCAACAAATAAACAGGAGACTAAAAAACGCTCATTCTACATAGACAGAGCTGTGTTTGAAAACTCCCACGAGCTCATTTCCGTGCTTGAAAGCAGACTGAGAAACGGTCTGTAAAAATTTACACAAACGAGGACGCTATGCGTCTTTAATATATATTTTATTCTGTATTCACTCTGGAGGAATTACAATGATAAGAGAAGATTTAAGAAACATCGCCATTATCGCCCACGTTGACCACGGTAAAACTACCCTCGTCGATGAAATGCTCAAGCAGGGCGGAGCTTTCCGTGAAAATCAGGCTGTTGCCGAGAGAGTTATGGACTCTAACGACATCGAGCGTGAAAGAGGTATTACTATACTTGCAAAAAATACTTCTGTCTGCTATAATGATGTTAAGATAAATATTATCGATACTCCCGGACATGCTGACTTCGGTGGCGAGGTTGAGCGTGTTCTTAAAATGGTTGACGGAGTTCTTCTCCTTGTTGACGCTGCCGAGGGCCCTATGCCCCAGACAAGATTTGTTCTTTCTAAGGCTCTTGAAATGGGACACAAAATCATCGTTGTTGTCAATAAGATCGACCGCCCCGATGCTCGTCTTGACGAAATCGGTGACGAGGTTTTAGAGCTTCTTCTTGAGCTTGACGCAAGCGATGAACAGCTTGAAAGCCCTATTCTTTTCTGCTCAGGCAGAAGCGGTACCGCTTCTCTCAGCCAGTATGAGACAGGCACCGACCTGAAGCCCCTTTTCGACACTATTATCGACTATATCGAGCCTCCAAAGGGTGAGGAAAACGAGCCCCTTCAGATGCTTATCTCATCTATCGACTACAACGAGTACGTAGGACGTATCGGCGTAGGTCGTATCGAGCGTGGCTCTATAAAGGTCAACCAGCAGATTACCGTATGCGATTATACAGGCTCTAAAAATAATTACAACGCCAAGGTCGTTTCACTGCTCCAGATTCAGGGACTTAACCGTGTTCCCGCTGAAACCGCTTCTGTGGGTGATATCGTGTGGCTCAGCGGTATCGAAAACATCACTATCGGCGATACTATCTGCGCTACAGAAGCTCCCGAAGCACTTCCCTTCGTAAAAATCAGCGAGCCTACCGTTGAAATGACATTCTCGGTAAACGACAGCCCCTTTGCAGGACGTGAGGGTAAATTCGTTACATCAAGACAGGTTCGTGAAAGACTCTTCAAGGAGCTCCTCAAGGACGTTTCCCTCCGCGTAGAAGAAACAGACTCTACCGACTCGTTCAGAGTTGCAGGCAGAGGCGAAATGCACCTTTCTATCCTTATCGAAAATATGCGCCGTGAAGGCTATGAGCTTGGAGTTTCTACTCCCCGTGTACTCCTTAAGGAGGACGAAAACGGCAGAAAGCTTGAGCCTGTTGAGCGCCTTGTTATCGACGTTCCCGAAGACTGCGTAGGCTCTGTTATGGAAAAGGTATGCAGTCGTAAGGGCGAAATGGTGGATATGCACCCACAGGGTAGCCGTACACGTATTGAGTTCCTTATCCCCGCAAGAGGTCTTTTCGGATATAAGAGCGAATTCCTTACAGATACAAAGGGCGAGGGTATTATGAGCCACGTTTTCGAGGGCTATGAGCCATATAAGGGCGATATCGACCGCCGTAACACAGGTTCTCTCGTTTCTTTTGAGACAGGCGAGGCTGTTACCTACGGTCTTTACAACGCTCAGGAGCGCGGTCAGCTCTTTATCACAGCAGGTACTCCCGTTTACGAGGGTATGGTTGTGGGAGCTTCACCTAAAACAGATGACCTTGTGGTTAATGTCTGCAAGAAAAAACACCTCACCAATACCCGTGCAAGCGGAAGCGATGACGCTCTCAGACTCGTTCCGCCGAGAGTTCTCAGCCTTGAGGACTGCCTTGAATTCCTTGCCGATGACGAGCTTCTTGAGGTTACTCCCGCTTCACTCAGAATAAGAAAGAGAATTTTAAGCAATACCCAGCGTGCAAAAAACAGAGCAAAATAATCCCGGACTATA
Source organism: Ruminococcus sp. (assembly GCA_015066875.1). Lineage (GTDB taxonomy): Bacteria > Bacillota > Clostridia > Oscillospirales > Ruminococcaceae > Ruminococcus. The sequence goes on along the minus strand of SVNM01000012.1, from coordinate 17,230 downwards.
TTCATTCAGGAGGTTTTCCAATGAAAAAATATATCATATCTTCACTGCTTTTATGCTCACTGCTTACTGTTACTGCCTGTGAAAAGGTGGGAAATACAAACGATTCCAAGCCCGGCGAGGAGTCAGCTTCTACCGAGGCTTCTACCGAAGGCACTACCGAGGAAACTCCTACTGTAAGAGTTCCCGATATCCAGACCTCTGACGATTTCGAGTATGAGGTTCTTGACGGTCACACCGTTATTACAGGCTATGTGGGTACTTCAAAAACCGTTGAGGTTCCTGCTGAGCTCGGCGGAGCTCCCGTTACAGAAATCGGCTTCTATGCCTTTGAAGCTGAGTACGATATTACAAGCGTAAAGCTTCCCGAATCCATTACTCTTATCGGCGAGGGAGCTTTTATGGACTGCGAAAGCCTTGAAACAATCAATATCCCCGAAGCTGTTGAGGGTATCGACAGAGGTGCTTTCGTTGCCTGCCTCAGCCTTGCGGAAATCACTATCCCCGAAGGCTGTGAGTATGTACGTGAGGAAGCCTTTACTGCCTGTGAGGGTATGACTCTCCTTACAATCGAAAACCCTGAGCTTGCTTACGAAAACTGGGGACTTGAAGAGCTCCCTCAGCTTATGATAAGTGCTCCCGAAGGCTCTGAAACAGCTAAGTGGGTTTCGGATATGGGCAAGCTTGCCGAAGCTGAATAAGAAAGGAATGTTGATATGAAAGCCTTTACAAAGAGAATTCTCGCAATCCTTATGACAGGCTGTATGCTTGTTACCGCTTCGTGCAGTAAATCCAAGGAGGAAGAAAGCCCTTCCGAAACAGTTTCAGACTCAACGACAGAAATCGAGTTTGTGACTAATCCCGATGAGCCCGACCTTGGAGCATATACAACAAGCGCACTTGGCACAAAGCTCTACTACGAGCCCGAAAATGTCTCTCACGAGCTTATGCTTGCTCTGGAAAAATACTTCATCACCTTTGCGGAAAGAGACTTTGAAACCTATAAGGAGTGCGTACACCCCGAATATATCAAGGAAATGAATGAGTTTCTTGAAGCTGAGCACGGCTATGATATCGAAACATCGTTCAACAGCCAGTGCGATAATCTTTCCGTAAATGCAGGCGGAGATTTCAGGGTTTCACGTATCCGTGCAGAGCTTCCAGAGGAAATCAATCCCGCTGTGTGCCTTGATTATCTTAACGAGTTTTTTGAAACCGAAAGCTTTTATGAAACAATAAACAACAGCGCAGATGCTCTTCATCACCTTGTTTTCTACGTTATGTCAGACGCAGACGGTGAGGAAACTCTGCTTATAAGCGAGTTTGAAATCGTGTTTGCCGAAATCGACGGTAAATACTATACCTTCGGATAATTAATGAAAGGGGCTTTCTATATGTCATTTCTGAAAAAATTAACAGCCGTTATGCTCAGCACACTTATGCTTGTTTCAGTTGCGGGCTGTGGTGAAAAAGAGGATAATAAAGACGATAACAAGGCTAATCTTGCTAAAGGCGACTCTATCGGCGAAGACCAGACTCTTAAGGAAAACAATATGCCCTATGGCGCTACAGTTTCAAAAGTTCTTCCCAAAGAAAACAATAACTGCCGTGTAGGCGGTGAGTACGATACACGTTTTCTTTCCGAAGAAGAGCTGATTATGCTTGGCGATTACGCTTATGCCCTTTCAACAGGCGACACTCAGGTTTTTGAAAGCGTTGTTCACCCCGATTATGTGAAGAATATCATTCAGGAGGGCGGTTATGCCGACTCTGCCGATTACCTTAAGAAAATGTACGAGAGTATCCGCGATACTTATATCGGCGAAGAGTTTGAATTCGACTACGTGCTTACCACAAACTGTCTTGTAGACGAGGATAACGACTTCTCTTCAGCAGATATCGTTATTGCCGAGGCTTTAGGCGATGATTTCATCAAGACAGTTACTACACGTAAGCTTGTTACTCTTGATTTCCTTTACACTCTCAAGGAAAGCGGTGGAAGCTACTCGCTTTATAACAGACAGCTTTCCTATATCAACCTTTACATCTACGAAGCAGACGGAAAATTATACATCTTCTGATGCATTATACAAAAATAAATCCCACAGAGGTTTTAACCTTCTCTGTGGGATATTTTTTATTCTTCTTCCTGAGTTTCATTATTGAGAAACTCAGCTACTATATATCTTGGTCTTGCCTTGACCTCTTCATAGATTTTTCCGATATACTCGCCTATAATTCCAAGGCAGAGTATCTGTATTCCGCCTATAAGCCAGATTGAGCACAGGGTACTTGACCAGCCAAGCTCGGTATTGCCCGCAAGCTTTGATACAAATGCCCATATAAATGCAATAATGCTCACCAGCACCATAAAGAAGCCGAAGCTTGTTATTATCTTGAGCGGTCTTACGCTGAACGAGGTTATTCCGTTCATTGCAAAGGATATCATCTTTTTCAGGGGATACTTGCTTTCCCCTGCCACACGCTCTTTTCGCTCATAATAGACGTTGGCGGACTGAAATCCGATAAGAGGAATCATTCCCCGAAGGAAGAGGTTTACCTCCTTGAAATTTTCAAGCTCGCTGAGGACTCTTGCGCTCATAAGTCGGAAATCCGCGTGATTATACACAACATCTGCGCCCATAACCTTCATAAATTTATAGAAGCTCTGAGCGGTAAAACGCTTGAATACAGTATCTGTTTTGCGGTTGCTTCTAACGCCGTAGACAACGTGATTTCCCTCATAGAACTTTTCCAGCATTTCATCTACAGCCTCAACATCGTCCTGAAGGTCAGCGTCCATAGTAATCACGGCATCGCAGAGCTCCTTTACAGTCATAAGGCCTGCAAGAACAGCATTCTGATGTCCTCTATTATGAGCAAGATTTATACCCGAAAAAAGCAGAGGCTTTTGGCTGTGAAGCCTGCTTATGATTCTCCAGGTGTTATCCGAAGAGCCGTCATTGACGAAAACCACACGGCTTTTTTCTGATATCAGCTCTTTTTCAATCAGCTGTGCGTACTTTTTTTCAAGCACAGAAGCTGTTGTTTCAAGAACAGCCTCCTCATTATAGCAAGGCACCACCATATAAAGCACCGCCGGCTTATTCACGCTGTTTCCTCCCCTTTCGCTGTATTTTCTTTATTACTCTGTCTCTTCCGAAGTCTCCGCCTCAGATGCTTCAGCTGTATTTTCCTCTGTATTATCCTGTACACTTTCGGGATTTTCCTTCATTGCCGTATACTCATCAAGAGTAAGAACTCCGCTTGAGTTATACGCACGGATAAGGCTGTCCTTAAGAGCGTATTTTTCAGAATACTCGCCCTCGGAAGTCATAAGATACTTGCCGTACCATACTCCGAAGAACGACCACACTGCGTTATCACGGAAGCAGGCGTCAATATCGGGAACACTACTGCACTCGCTGAGCGCAATAAGCTTGTCTGTTCCGACAATACGCTGAAGAGAAGCAAACTGCTCATAACGGCTTTTGAACTCCTTGCCCTCGCTGAGATAAATGTCTACACAGGCGATGTCAAAGGTATCCTTATCAACGAGAGTATCTGCACTCTGACCGTTCCATATCCAGATAAGGTTGTCAAGGCCGAAATACTCTGTCATTCTTTCGTACATAAGCTCCCAGAGCCATTTATAGTCTTCGATATCGCTTGCTCCCCACCAGAACCAGTCGCCCGAAGCCTCGTGAAGAGGTCGCCACAGAACAGGAATTCCCTTGTTTTTAAGTGAAAGAAGCTGACCTGACATATTGTCTATATCGAGGATAAGTCCATAGCACTGCTCAGAGATTTTGCCCTCGCCGTAAAGACCGCGTATCTCTTCCTGCGAAAGCTGAGCGATATTGATATCGGTAACAGCGTCGCTGAGTCTGAAATCGGTATCCTCGGCGTAAACAGAGGGATTTTCACCGGGCGACTCCCAGTACCACATAAGACCTACGATACCGCCGTTTCTGTGCCACTGAGCAGAGGCGTCGATTTTCTTGAAGCTTTCGTCGAAGTTATCTCCGCAGTTTTCAAGGGCGTCAAAGCGTATAACAGGAAGCTTTCCTGTTGTACGGTAGATAAGCTCAAGCTCCTTGTTTTCAGTGCCCGAAACATACTGTCCTGCGATGATATAATCGCCGTAATTTTCGGTAAGGAAGCTCATAAGCTCCTTGGCTGACTCTCCTGCGTTGACGTTTGAAAGCTGTCCGTCCGCTTCATAGCTCACCTCGCTGAGTGAGGTGTTGTTTGTCAGCTTGAGGTAATCAAGGCAGATATCGGCGTCTGAAACGGTAATCTTCACTTCCGAGCTTCCTACAACGAGGAAAACTCCGTACAGGGTGATTTTTGTAAAAGCTCCGTCAGAGGTTGTCTCAAAGTGACTTATTTCGCTTTCGTTGAGATAAACGGTACACTTTGCGATTTCATCGGAAGCGATGCAGAAGGTCATATCGTAATGCTGATTGCTGGGAGCCTCTACATCAAAGACAACTGTTTCCGAGCCGTCGCCCGAAAAGCCTGTAACATAGCCGTTTCCGCTGAAATTTGTGCGCTCTGACGAGGTTGTGAGCCCTTCGCTGAGGCTTCCGTTTTCGGCTTCATAGACATCGCCCGTATCAGTCTGCTCGATAGCAGGAAAGGAAACGGGATAATCGGGATAGGAATCAACAGGAATAGTTGTTGAATCCTTATCGTTGCTGTTTCCGCCGAAAATGCTCTGTGGGTCACTTCCGCCTGTGAGATCGGATTTCTTTACAGTTTCACAGCCTGTAAGAGCTGTTACTGCCATAACTGCCGAAAGCATAAGCGATATAACTGCTGTTTTTTTATTTTTCATAATTCCTCCTAAAAAGCGTGCTCCCACACATATGGGGACATAAATTATGCCTTTACTGTATAGGTGCTTCCCGGTGTTGTATTGAAAATTATCACACCGTTATCTATCTGCGAGCCTACTGTAGCTCCGTCGCACACAACGCTTGCCACACAGTTTGCTCTTACACGGCAAACTCCACCGAAATCAGATGTGATTTCAGCCTTTACCAGCTTATTGGCGCGCCACTCTAAATCCACTCCGAATCCGCCTTTGGCTCTCAGACCGTAAACGTGTCCCTCAGACCACTCATCGGGAAGTGCGGGAAGAAGATTGATCTCACCGCTTACACTCTGAAGCAGAGCCTCTGTAACGGCTGAAATTCCGCCGAAGTTTCCGTCGATCTGGAAAGGCGGGTGCATATCGAAAAGGTTGGGGCTTGTGGAATGGGTAAGAAGCTTTTTGATATTCTCGTAGACCATTCCGCCGTCGTAAAGTCTTGCCCACATATTTGCAATCCACGCACAGCTCCAGCCCGTGTGTCCGCCACCGTGAATGAGACGTCTTACCAGAGTAGCTCTTGAAGCGTCGGCAAGTTTCGGAGTCTTGTGGGGAGTTATAAGGTCAGCCGGGTGAAGTGCAAAAAGCTGTGAGATATGTCTGTGGCCGATTTCAACCTCATCGTAATCCACAGCCCACTCCTTGATCTGTCCATACTTGCCGATTTCGGGCTGAGGAAGCTTTTTAAGCATTTCTCTCAGCTGACAGGCAATCTTTTCATCTCTGCCCAGTATTTCCGAAGCCTTTATAACATCGTTGAAAAGCACTGTAATAATCTGCGAGTCCATTGAGGGTCCCATACAAAGACAGCCCTTTACTCCCTTATCGGTAAGGTAGGTGTTTTCCGGTGATACCGACGGACAGGTTACAAGATGTCCCTCGCTGTCCTCGATAAGATATTCCGTAAAGAACTCCGCAGATTCCCTGAGGATATGATATTTACTCTCAAGGAATTCCCTGTCGAGAGTATACTCGTAATGCTCAAAGATGTGAAGAGCAAGCCAAGCTCCGCCCATAGGCCATATTGTAGCTGGCATCCACAGGTCCTGAGGAGCAGTATCTCCCCATATATCAGTATTGTGGTGGCAGACAAAGCCCTTATCCACCCCGTACATTTCCTTTGCGGTAATTCTGCCGTTTTCGCAGACGCGCTCAAGAAGCTCAAACAGAGGAAGGTGACATTCTGAAAGATTACAGCTTTCTGCGGGCCAGTAGTTCATCTCTGTATTGATGTTTATGGTGAAGCGACTTCCCCAGGCAGGCCACATATCCTTATTCCATATTCCCTGAAGATTCATCGGCTGAGTGCCGGGACGGCTTGCGGAAATCATAAGATAGCGTCCGAAATTGAAGTAAAGCTCGATCAGCTTGTTATCGTGGATGTTTCTCACGCACTCTTTATCGTCAAGCTCATTGCCCTTAAGGCGTGCAAGACGCTCTGCGGTATCAAGCTCCTCAATCGCATCGCTGTTATCGTTAAGGCAAAGCTCAACACGGTCAAAAAGCTCCTTATAATCGTTGACGTGACGGTAAAAAAGCTCGTCATAGCCACAGGAAAGAGCCATTTCAGCATCAACCTCGGCTGATTCCTTGTAGTACTCTCCGTAGAAGCTTGTGCGTACAGTTACTACGATTGTAGCCTCGGTTGCATCTTTTACCTGAATTTTTCCGCCTAAGGTGCGGAGTGTACCGCCCTCACAGGAAGCTCCCACAACAGCGGCAAAGAAAATTCCGTCCTGTGAGCCTGTACCGCCTGTGTAGAGTATCATATTTTCTCCGCAAGGACGGTTATCGTCATAGTAATCGTCTCTGCCGTCTATATTACAGGTGAAGGAAAGCTTGTTTTCCTCTGAAGCTGTCAGGTGGATAACCATAGCCTCGTCAGGAGCAGATACGAAAATTTCTCTTGTATATTCAACATCGTTCACTGTAAAGCATACGTCTGAAACAGCATTTGCAAGCTGAAGGCTTCGGCTGTAATTCTTAACCTTGCCGTCAAGCTCCATATTTATCGACAAATCGCCCAGAGGCATATAGTGACGCATATTCGGGGTTACGCCCTGAAGCTTTTCAAATGCGATTTTCTCAGCTTCGGGAATTCTTCCTTCTTTCAGGAGTGCACGCACCTCGCCCAGTCCCTCGGCAGAATCGGGATTAACGCGGTGTCTGAGTCCCCCCGACCATATCGAGTCTTCATTCAGATGGATTTTCTCATTTGCGGAAATACCGTAAATCATTCCGCCTATTCTTCCGTTGCCTACAGGAAGAGCCTCATCAAAGCACTCGGCAGGCTTGTTGTATTTTAACAGTGTCTCAGTATTCATAATCAAACACTCCTTCATACCAAAAATCCGAAAATTTCTTATCTTACATTATAACATATTTTTTCTGCCATTGCAAATTTCCTGAGTATTTCCCGTGATTTTCTGAAACAAATTCTAAAAAAGTGCTTGACAACTGTTAAAAAGTATGATAATATGAACAATAGTATAGTTAAAAATCTATGACGAGGAAGGCTTTTCCGTTGTTTTTTTTCAGAGAGCAGTCGCTTGGTGCGAGACTGCAGAAACAGGAATATACAGCACACCGCCTCTGAGTGCGCCCAATAAGCGCCGGTTGCTCCCGTTACAGAGCCAATGAGATACGAAGCGTTCTTCGTGTGAATCAGGGTGGAACCACGATTTTTGTCGTCCCTTGAGCCGTTTTGCGGTTTGAGGGGCGTTTTGTTTTTTATGAGGTTTTTATGGAACACGCAGTACGAAAAAAACTTCGCCTTGAAAATTATGATTACAGTCGCAATGGTGCGTATTTTGTAACCGTTTGTACGAAAAACAGGGTATGTCTGTTCTGGCAACAGCATAATAAATATCAATCGATTGAACCGAATTCACCTGTTGTAGGGGCGAACTGCGTTCGCCCGCAAAAACGCATACAATTATCGGAAATCGGAAAAATTGTAAAAAACGAGCTGAACAAAATCAATTCGATTTACAAGAATACAATCCGTATTTCAAAATTTGTTATTATGCCGAATCATATCCATATGATTGTGGATATTGATAAAAGCATCGGGCGAACACAGTTCGCCCCTACAGTTTCTCGTGTAATCAAACAATTCAAGGGCTCGGTTACAAAACAAATCGGATTTTCCCCGTGGCAACGTTCTTTTAACGACCACATTATCCGCAATAAAAACGAATACGTCTCTTATTGGCAGTACATCGAAAACAATCCGGCAGATTGGGAGAATGACAGGTTATTCTGCACTGACTCAATGCAAATTAAAGACAAACCAAATTAAATTATATAAAGGAGAATTACTATGATCAAACTTACACTTAAAGACGGAAGTATCCGTGAAATCGAAAGCGCAATGCCCGCCTGCGAAATCATCAAGGGCATCGGTATGGGACTTTACAAGGCTTCATGCTGTGTGAAAATCAACGGAGAGGTAAAGGACCTCCGTACAGTTATCGACGGCGACTGCGAGTTTGAGGTATGTACCTTCGACTCAATCGACGGTAAAAAGACATTCTGGCATACAGCTTCACACATTCTCGCTCAGGCTGTAAAGAGACTCTATCCGCAGGCTAAGCTTGCTATCGGTCCCGCTATCGACAACGGCTTCTACTATGACTTTGACCTTGAAAAGCCCTTTACTCCCGAAGAGCTTGAAAAAATCGAGGCTGAAATGAAGAAAATCGTTAAGGAAGGTCTTGCTCTTGAGCAGTTTGAGCTTTCGCCCGAAGAGGCTATCGCTAAGCTCAAGGAAATGGACGAGCCTTATAAGGTTGAGCTCTGCGAGGAGCACGCTGATAAGGGCGAGCCTATCTCATTCTACAAGCAGGGCGAGTTTATCGACCTTTGTGCAGGTCCTCACCTTATGACAACTGCTCCCGTAAAGGCTTTCAAGCTTATTTCCTGTACAGGAGCTTACTGGAGAGGCTCTGAAAAGAACAAGATGCTCTCAAGAGTTTACGCTACCGCTTATCCTAAGTCCGCTGACCTTGAAGCTGACCTTAAACAGCGTGAAGAGGCTAAAATGCGTGATCACAATAAGCTTGGCCGTGAGCTTGAGCTCTTTACTACTGTTGACTGCATCGGTCAGGGACTTCCCGTTCTTCTCCCCAAGGGCGCAAGAATTGTTCAGACTCTTCAGCGCTGGGTTGAGGACGAGGAGCAGAAGAGAGGCTACCTCCTTACAAAGACTCCTCTTATGGCTAAGAGAGACCTTTACAAGATCTCAGGCCACTGGGATCACTACCTTGACGGTATGTTCATTCTCGGCGATCCCTATGACGAGACTAAGGAGTGTTTTGCTCTCCGTCCTATGACTTGCCCCTTCCAGTATCAGGTATTCCTCAACAGACAGCGTTCATACCGTGATCTTCCTATGCGTCTGGGCGAGACATCAACTCTCTTCCGTAACGAAGACAGCGGTGAGATGCACGGACTTATCCGTGTGCGTCAGTTCACAATTTCTGAGGGACATATCGTTCTTCGTCCCGAACAGCTTGAGGAAGAATTCAAGAACTGCTTAGAGCTTGCTAAATATATGCTTGAAACTGTCGGTCTTGCTGAGGACGTTTCATACCGCTTCTCACAGTGGGATCCCGAAAATCCCAAGAACAAGTATGAGGGTACAAAGGAGCAGTGGGAAGAGGCTCAGGGACTTATGAAGAAGATCCTCGACCACTTAGAGCTCGATTACTCTGTCGGCATTGACGAGGCTGCATTCTACGGTCCTAAGCTCGATATCCAGATCAAAAACGTTTTCGGCAAGGAAGATACTCTCATTACAATCCAGATCGATATGCTTCTTGCTGAAAAGTTCGGTATGGAGTACGTTGATGTTGACGGCTCAAAGAGACGTCCTTATATCATTCACAGAACTTCACTTGGCTGTTACGAGAGAACTCTTGCTCTGCTTATCGAAAAGTATGCAGGTGCATTCCCCCTGTGGCTTGCTCCCGAACAGGTACGTATCATTCCCGTTGCAGACCGTCATCTTGAGTACTGCGATGAGGTTCTTGCCAAGCTTGAAACTGCCGGTATCCGTGCTTCTATCGACGACAGAGCTGAAAAGGTAGGCTATAAGATCAGAAGCGCTACTATGGATAAGCTTCCTATTATGCTCACTATCGGCGATAAGGAGGTTGAAGAGCAGACTGTTTCTGTACGTTCAAGACGTGAGGGCGATTTAGGCTCTATGTCTCAGGCTGATCTTCTTGTCAAGCTCATTGACGATATCGCAAAGAAGGTAAGATAATGTATCTTTCAAAAAGAAAACTTCTGTTCTCTCAGCTTTTTTCGTGGATTATCATTCTTGCAACAGCCTTTATAATACTTCTCGGAATTTCGGGAATAGGTCTTTGCATCTCGGCAATGAACGGCAACTACTCTGTTGTTCAGGAGGACGAAATCGGCAGTCACCTTGCTGTGTATATCGGCTTTATAATTGTTCCGGGATGCTTTCTCCTGTGGGCTGTGAGAACTCTCATTCTTTCGGGTAAAGCGTATAAGTTCAACAGCCTTTTTGAAGCCGACCCCGACGGAGTGGTTTCTGTTGAGAAAACCGCAAAACTTTTCGGCAAGCCCGTTGATAAGTTCATCGACCTGTTCGGCAAGCTTGTGAAAAAGGGATTTCTTATCAACTGTTCACTGGAAAATCCCGATGAGCCCGTGATCGTTCTAAATAACGGAGCTGAAAAGGTTGAAGACAGATTTGATGTGGTTAAATGTCCATCGTGCGGAGCCCCTAACAACATCAGGCTGGGATTTGTGGAAAACTGCAAATACTGCTCTTCAAAGCTTACAGAGGATAACACTCAGAATTGATATTGATTTAATCGGACGGACAATTTTTGTTCGTCCGATATTTTTGTATGTATAGAAATCAGCCGTTGCACTTTTGCAGATTTTTGAAAAAAATTCAGAAAAGCTCTTGACAAGTGGGGAAAGATATGTTACTATACAAGTGTACCAAGTGTATTATCCGATATAGTACACCTATGACAGAAAGGAGCTACTATGTTTTCTATTGACCTGACAAGCAGAATTCCTATCTATGAGCAGATTTATAAAAAGATTATCGAGCTTATCGTTCAGGGAACTCTCTGCGAAAATGACCAGCTTCCCAGCGTCCGCAGTCTTGCAAAGGATACCGGCGTCAATCCCAATACCGTCGCTAAGGCGTATCAGGAGCTTGAACGCAATGGCATTATCTACTCGGTTCAGGGCAGAGGAAGCTTTATCTCAAAACCCGACAGCAGGGTTTATCAGTCGGCTGTTCTTGAACAGTTCGACAAAACTGTTACAGAAGCTCTGGGACGAGGGGTAACGTCTGCTGAGCTGAAAAATCATATCGATGATATAGAGAAAAAGCGTAACAGCAAAGCTTAATGAGAAAGGAGATTATTTGCTATGATTGAATTAAAGAATACAGTTAAGAAATTCGATACGTTTACTGCTCTTGACGGCGTGGATCTGAAAATAGAAAAGGGTACTGCCTTTGGTCTGCTTGGCTCTAACGGAGCGGGAAAATCCACTATATTAAGACTTTTATCGGGTATATACAGTCCTGACGGCGGACAGGTGCTTGTTGACGGAAAATCCGCTTACGATAATGTTGAAACAAAACAGAAGGTCTTTTTCATCAACGATGAGACTGTTCAGTTTGCTTCTTTTACACTTAAAGGACTCAAGGATTACTACAAGGGCTATTATCCCAATTTTTCAGAGGAGCTTTTTGAATCACTCAGAAAGAAGGTAAACCTTCCCCTTGACAAGAAGATAAGCGACTTTTCAAAGGGTATGAAGCGTCAGGCTATCGTTATTATCGGTCTTGCCTGCCGTACAGATTACCTTCTTCTTGACGAGGCATTTGACGGTCTTGACCCCACAATGAGAATTATCGTCAAGAAAATGCTTGTTGACGCTATGCTCGACAGACAGCTTACCACAATTATCTCTTCCCACAACCTCAAGGAAATCAACGAGGTATGCGACAGTGCTGCTCTTCTTCACGAGGGTAAAATCATCTTCTCAAGAGAAATCGACAGCATTAAAAGTAATATCCACAAGGTTCAGGTGGTATTCCCCAAAAATCCCGATGGCTCGCCTGCTGATTACACTCACGAGCAGTTTGCCAAGGAGGGACTGGATATACTCCACTTTGAACGCAATCAGAGTATTTACTACATTATCGCAAAGGGCGATGAGGATACTTTAAACGCATTCTTTGCCCCGAAAAAGCCTCTTCTGCTTGAGGTTATTCCTCTTACTCTTGAGGAAGTATTTATCTACGAACTGGAGGTGCTCGGTTATGACAGCAGTGACATCAACGGCTAAAAACAGCTTCTTTTCAAAAAGAATACTCAATAACATTCAGAACAGCAAAAAGCTGATTACCATAAACTGCGTGCTCAGCCTTCTCGGACTTCCCTTTATGGCAGTTCTTGCTGTAATAAGCGCTACGGTTAACCAGAAAAATCTCGATGTAAATCTCGACAACATCGAACAGCTTATGATCGTCTCTGTAATTGCAGTCTGCATAAGTCTGTTTTCGGGAATTCTCTTTGCTCTTGACAACTTCAAGTACCTTTACACCAAAACTCTGGTGGATATGCATTATTCCCTTCCCCTTAACTCAAAGCAGAGATTTTTCGCCGATTTCCTTACAGGTCTTGCCTGCTATGTAATTCCTATGATTGCTTCAATCATTCTCTCAATTACAATTTTTGCAGTAAGCGACCTGTTCCTTGATATGGCGTTCTTCTGGGAAATCTTCGGCGAAATGCTTATCCTTTCCACAATAGTCATCATCGGAATGATTTTATTCTACTCTACTGCGGTTTTTGCAATCAACTGCTGTGGAAGCACCTTTGAGGCTATTTTCAGCATCTTTGCTATAAACATCATTATCCCCGTTTCTGTTTTCTGCATCAGCTCTGCTGTTACAGAGTGCGGAGCCTTCGGTCTTACAAGCGAAGCCATCGCTTATTCATGGCTTTTCAACTCAACAAGCGTTGTGGGAAATGTATTCTTCTTCTTCTCCTATGCCGAGTATCTTCTTGAATTCTATAATTTTGTATACTTAGGCTATTTCCGCTGGTTTGTTCCTACAGCGATTGTCATTACCGCACTTATCGTTTCAACATACTTCCTCTACAAAAAGAGAAAGGCTGAAAGCGTTTCAAAGCCTTACGTTTACAAGTTCTTCTACTATGCTATAGTTACTCTTGCAGTTTTCTGCATACTCAGTACATTTATTATCTACGGCGGAAGCTTCCTTGCAGGCGTTATTCTCTGTGCTATTCTCTATCTTATTATGGAGGTTGCTTCAAACCGTGGCTTCAAGCGTTTCGGATATTCAGTTCTCCGCTACGCTGTAACTGTTGTAGTCGTTGTAGGCTTCTGCAAAGTCTGCATATCAACAGACGGCTTCGGATCTGCAAAATATGTTCCCCGTGCATCTGCTGTAAAATCGGTTTCTGTCTACGGAGACTTCCTGTTTGGCTGGCACGATGAAATTATCTATGAGGACGAAAACGTTATCAAGGCTGTTACAGAGCTTCATAAAGATGTTGTAAACCGCTACTACGAGCCTGAAAGCTATAAGGGCAGTATCGGTACAAAAAACGGCTCGCTTGTAACAGAGTATGATGAGGTATTCTCTTACGACGGTCACGAATATATCCAAATCACCTATTCGCTCAACAACGGCTCAACATCAATGAGATATTACAATATAAGCTCGGATATGCTTGACGACCTTCTTCTTGCAATACTCACCTCTGATGAGTACGCAAACGCTATTGCAGATGATTTTACTGTTCTCAGCGCAAACAAGAACAATCATACATACTACGATACTGCTAAGGACGCTTCAAAGAAGTGCCAGTATTTCAATATAGACCTTACCGATAAATTACATATGTTTATCGACTACAAAACTTTGAAAAATGACGAGATGAAGGAACTCATCAATGCCTACAGAACAGACTTTATGGCTATGACTGAGGAAGACTGGAAAAATGCGGTGGTTTACGGTTATATGAACGACTACATTATCCTCGAAAGCTTCAGCAATACATTGGCAGAGCTTGACAAGCTTGGCTTTGTCCGCACTGAACTGGATCCCGGCAGACTCGATGGCGACCTCTATACCGGTCTTGCTGTATACCCTGAGTTTGAAGCCTTCAACAATATCGATACTATATACGAAGAAATGAAATACTACGCAAACAATCGCTTCGGTTATGATGAGTATTACTTCGATGGTGTTGAAAGAATATACTCGCTTCAGGGCTCTGTCTCAACTGTTACCGATAATCAGTATTACACCGCAGACGGAGTTAAGTTCAAGGACCTTGAATTCAATGATGAGCTTATGGCACTTCTTGACTGTGCTACTCCCATTGTGATAGACGAGCTTCCCGCAGGTGCCATCAGTATAATTTCAAGCGGAGGCTACGTTGATAAAACCCTGTATATTCCCGATACTGAGGAGAATAAAGAGCTTCTTATGTCGGTATATGAATCACAGATAAAAGGTAAAGAAAATATCGTAAGAGAAGATGTATACTACGATTAATGAATGAACAAGGAAAGATAAATAAATAAAAAGAACTGCCGGAAACAGTGTAAAAACTGCTCCGGCAGTATTTTTTTATGGGTTATGCCGAGAAAATACGCTCAAGCATAACAAGGAAAATATCAGCCATTCCGTATGAGTAAACTGTCTCGATTGCAATATCGGGGCGGTCTGTAATTATGTTATCAACCCCGATAGAGACCATACGCTCTATATCCTCCTCAGAGTTTACTGTCCACACAAAAACAGTTTTTCCGTTTTTATGGGCGGTATTGACTATGCTTTTATTCACGAAGGAGTAGTTGAGGCTTACAGCGTCAATATCCGTCAGTGCGGAATAAACCGTCGCCGTTGCAGAGCTTGATATTATTCCCGTTTTTATTTCAGGACAGGCTTTTTTTACCGCCCTCAGAGCATAATAGGAAAACGAAGTCACGTAACAGCTGTCCTCAAGACCGTATTCCATTACAAGCTCAGCTGTTTTCCTTGCTGTATCGATCTCCTCACCTGTTTTCTTTATCTCAATATTCAGCAGAATATCATTATCCGCAAAAGCTAAAACCTCGGAAAGAAGCATTATCCTCGATTCAGGGAAAGAGTCTGCATCAAATTTATCATTGCAGTCAAGCTTTGAAAGCTCCTCATAGGTGTATGACGAGACAGCTCCTGTGCCGTTGGTTGTACGGTCAAGAGTCTTATCGTGAATGACAACAAGCTGACCATCGGCAGACTGCTGAACATCAAGCTCGATATAATCTGCTCCCGCGTCAACCGCAGACTGAAAGGCATAAATCGTGTTTTCGGGAGCAATATCCGAAAACCCCCTGTGAGCCGTTATCTGCGGAGCTGTAAACATTGAAAGGGCAAAGGACGAATTTCCAAGATAAATGTTGCGTATATAGGAGAAATTCAGCATAACTCCCACCATAACCGCCACCGCCATTGCTGTATATTTCACAGGCTTTGAAAGCTTTACTGCTCTGTTTTCGGGAAGGGTAAGCTCTTCATTATCTGAAGCGTCACGGAAAAATCCGTCGTTTACTCCGCACATAATAACGGGAGCAATCACCACAGCCGATACTGCGTAAAGAACCTTTCCCGCATAGCTGATGACCTTAAGTGCGCTGTTGAGAGCATATCTGCTCTGCGAGACTCCTCTTATGCCGAGAATAATCACAAAGCTTACCGCAAATACCACGAGCATAACCGCAAGAGTAAGTATAAAGCTCCAGCCGATTACATAAAGCAGAGCTCCGCCACGCTTTCCCTCAAGGCATTTACGGCTTTTTTTACCGCAATCGCAGAAGGAAGTCTCAGTAAGCACAAGATAGTGAAGGCTGTATAGTCTGCCTGAAAGAAACCACAGGGATAAAACCGTAACCGCAAGCATTACAGCTCCCGCAGTGTATATTCCGTAGGGATTCAGCAGTGACCTTACCGCCGGTATAAACGGAGAAGCAAAAATTCCTGCCGAAACGGTAAATCTCACAAGAGGCACAAAAAGCAGAAAGACCAGAAAGCTGAGTATGCCTCTGCCTTTTACAGCCTTTGCAAATGAGCGAAGTCCGACTCTCAGCATACCGTAAAGCGAGAGCCTTACACCTTTTCTCTGACAGGCAAAGCAGGCTGTAAGGGCGCAAAGCTCAGTGATTGAGAAAAATCCAACGGCAATCAGCGTTATAACCGCGCTTACAAGCGCAACGGGACTTCTCACTATTTCCGTGAGAGTTTCTCCAGAAACGTACTTTACATTGGCATTATCCGCAACAAATCTCAGCATTGCTCCCAGCACAGGAAGCCCTACGGCTGTAATAATCAGCTTGAAAAAAAGCTCAAAGGCGATTATTCTGGGAAATGCTCTGACGAAATCCCTTCCCGCCCTGAAAAATCCTTTCATCAGCCCTCGTGGACGGCTTTAGCCGTTTCAAGAGCAATTTCCATCATCTCACGGAAGGTAGTCTGACGCTCCTCGGCAGTCGTTGCAAGACCTCTCAGCGGACAGTCTGACACAGTAAGGATACAAAGAGCGTTCTTGCCCGCCCTTGCAGCGTTCATATACAGTGCAGCGGACTCCATTTCAACGCCTAAAACTCCCATTTTCGCCCATTTTCCAAGACTTGCACTGTCATCGTAGAATGTGTCGCTTGAAAGGATATTTCCTGCGTGGAAGACGCTTCCCTTATCCTGTGCAGCCTTTACTGCAGCGCTGAGAAGCTTCCACGAAGCAGTGGGAGCGTATGTTCCCGGAAGAGAAAACTGGCTTCCGTAGTTGGAGTTTGTACTTGCACTGAGAGCAATGATTACCTCTCGCAGATTAACATTATCGGCGATAGCTCCCGCTGTGCCTACTCTGATTATATTATCAACATCATATTCATTGAAAAGCTCCCACGAATAGATACCGATTGAAGGAATACCCATACCGCTTCCCTGAACAGAAACGGGAACTCCCTTATAAGTTCCTGTATAGCCAAGCATACCTCTTACCTCATTATAGCAAACGGGATTTTCAAGGTAATTTTCTGCAATAAACTTAGCTCTCAGCGGATCGCCGGGCATTAGAACGGTTTTTGCAATATCGCCTTTTTTGGCGCTGTTGTGTGGTGTGGACATATATAAAGCACTCCTTTGTACATAAATTTCCGCAGTTTGCGTCTGTACATATTATACACAATTTCTCCGCCGATTACAAGAGGATTTTTATGAATTTTTTCCAATGAGAAGAATAAAAATAAAGGGTATCGGAAATAAGATCGGAAGAG
>SVNM01000011.1 GCA_015066875.1 Ruminococcus sp. | reverse complement strand
TCTCATAAAAATTGTGTGTGTACCCTATGGGGCTGAAATTAGTATTAAAAGTCTTTGTAGGGGGTGTGGGGGCAAACTTTCTTCAGAAAGGTTCCCCCACTAAATACACATAAACTCCTATTAGGACATCACCGTTATACTCAGTCTTTGATTTTATTATTCCTCATCATCGCCGAGGATACTGTCATATGGCTGAGACTCTTCCTCTGCCTTATCATCAGCCTTAATATCGGGAGATTTTCTGCCCTTTCTCATAAGAACAACGGCAAGAACAACCGCAAGGATAAACGCTCCCACAGCAATTACGATAAAAGCATAGTGCTTAAGGCTTCTGTCAACGACAGTACAGTCGATATCGGCTGATTTTGCATACTTTTCCGCAGACGAGCCTGAATAAACGCTCATTGAGAAGTCTTTTTTCAGCTCATATTCTGTACCATCGGCATTTACGATATATCCGAAAGCCTGTTCGCCCACATTTGCAACGCTCTTGGGCACGAGAATGTTATTCAGCTTGGGACAGGCAAGGAATGCCGATGGTCCCACAGTTGTGATGCCCTCAGACAGAATAACCTTTTCAAGAACAGCGCAGTCCCAGAAACAAGCCTCGCCTATTGACGCAAGGGTTGTGGGAAGGGAAAGGCTTTCAAGAGCTGTACAGTGCGAGAATGTAAGGTTTCCTAAAGAGCTGAGTCCCTCTGAAAAATCGATATCCTTAAGAGCCACGCAGAAGTTGAAGGCAAGGTCGCCGACAGACTGAACGCTTGCGGGCAGATAGAGGTTTGTAAGCTCGGTGCAATACGAGAACGAGCCCGCCAGAATTTCCTTTACCGTATCGGGAACATAGAAATTCTCGTCGATATTATGCGAAGAAGCGCGGTAAAGCTTTGTTTTATCCTTATTATAGAGCACATTGTTCTCTACAGTAAACACCTTGTTATCGTCACAGGTGATTTTTTCAATTGAAGCGCAGTCTGCAAAAGCCATTTCGCCGATGCTTTCAAGAGTTGAAGGAAGGTCGAGCTCCTTGATTGCATAGCAGTAGTGGAAAGCGTAATCGCTTATAACCGAAACTCCCTCAGGAATATTGATCGTTTCAAGAGAAGGACAGTTATAGAAGGCTCTTGCTCCGATAGTTGTAACGCCGTCGCCCATTTCCACCTCTTTCAGTGAAGAACAGCCTGCAAAAGCTCCCGTGGGGATTTCCGTAACGGAATCGGGGATAACCACCTTTGTAGCGCCTGTACAGCCTGCAAAGGCATACTGTCCGATGGATTTTACAGTTGAAGGAATTTTGATCTCTGCGATATACTCACAGCCCGCAAGAGCCTCATCACCGATAGCTGTAATAGCGTAGCCGTTGCACATTTCGGGAATTTCCGTCATAATTGCAGTAACATCGCAGTCGATAATTGTATAAGAGCCGTTTACGAGCTCGTATTTAAAAGTTCCGTCGGTGAGCTCGCTGTCGATATCCTCAGCAAAGGCAGAGCCGAAGCAAGCCATTGCAGAAAGGCTTATAACCGAAGCAAGCACGGCAGAGGCAAGCTTATTTATTATCTTCATTTCCGCTTTCCTTTCCCGAATTTTTCTCATCAGACTTTTCCTTCTTCACAGACGCAGAGTTTTTCTTCTGCTCTTTGCTTTTTTTGATTTTCTTTCCTGTGAAAACTCCGATTACAGCAAGAGCAATAGCTCCGAGAATTCCGGCAAGACCGTAGATAAACACCTTCTGAACGTTATATCCGAAAATTCCCACTGTATCCGTAACAGCTGTAACGCCTGTTGTAAGGGAATATCTGTAGGCACCGCTGTCCTCGGGACAGTGAAGTCTGAAGCCTTCGATAAGAGTGTATCCTTCATTTTCCTCGGTATTTGCGGGGTCGTAATAGAAGCCAACAGCAACGCTTCCGATTTCCTTGATTTTTTCGCTGTCTATTCTCATACTGAGAAGACTCTTGCAGTCAAGGAATGAAGCTGTGCCGATTTTCACAAGGTCCTTGCCAAGCTTTACGCTTTCAAGGCGAGTGCACTGCTCAAAGGCATAGTTTCCGATTGTTTCAACAGAAGAAGCGTCTACCTTTTCAAGCTTTGTATTGAGGTAGAATGCGGAAATCATAATTTCCTTGACTGTTCCCGGAATGTCAAAGGACTTGTCCTCCTTGCCTGTAGGGTAAGCTATAAGAACGGTTTTATCTGAATTGTAGAGAACTCCGTCCTCAGCGGAAAAAGCAGTATTGCCCTCTGCCACCTTGATCTCCTTAAGAGATGTACAGCCTACAACCACTTCCTCGCCAAGAGCAGTTACTCCTGCGGGAATTGTAATTGTTTCAAGAGCTGTACAGTCAGCAAAACAGCGGTTGCCGATTGTTTTTACGCTGTCGGGGATAACGATTTCCTTCAGATTTTCACAGACATAGAATGCAATATCCTCGATTTCGGTAACGGTATCGGGAATAACGATTTTTGTTGCCTGATTTTTATAGAAGGCTCCGCCGAAAATCTTTGTAACGGTATAGCCGTCGATTTCAGAGGGAATCTCGATAGTAGGTCCCACGCCCACACAGGCAGAGATGTACGCTTCATCACCGCTGATAGCGTAGGTAAATTCTCCGCTTGTAACGTATTCATAGTGAAGGGACTCTACATATGTATCGCCGTCGGCACTGTCAATAAAGTTGAAATTATTTGTATAGTCATAGTCCTCGTCAGAGTCGGTGCAGTAGCTGTGAGCAACCGAGCCTGTATCGCCGATAACAACGAAATCTGTTATAGCCTTGAGGTCTGCGTCATATCCGAATGCGCAGTAGCCGATTTCAACTACAGATGAGGGAACCTTTATGTATTCAAGTCCTGTGCCGGCAAAGGCATTCTGTCCCACACAGCCAAGCGCAGAGGGAAGCTCAATCTCCTTGATAGCAGGACACATTGAAAACGCAGCAGCGTCGATGTCGTAAAGAGATTCGGGAAGCTTTACATCTGAAAGCGTATCGTTGCAGGTAAAGCCCATAATTCCGATATAGCTTACCTTTGTACCGCTCAGGTCAGCAGACTTCAGCTTATAGTTGTAGCTTATTCCGTGATGCTCGATTTCTTCAAGAGTTGAAGGAAATGTAAGCTCTTCAAGCTGTGTACCGTAAACAGCTGTACCGCCTATTTTCTTTACACCTTCGGGAATAGCATAGGATTTACCGCTTTTTCCCTGTGGATAACAGGCAATTGTGTCGCCCTCCTCATCTTTGACAAAGAGCACTCCGTCCTGTGAATAGTAATTCTCATTGCCCTCATCAACGATAATCTCCTTAAGAGAAGCGCAGTCTAAAAATGGATTTTCAAGAATATATGTTATTCCCGCGGGAATTGTAACTGATGTAAACTCTCCGCCCATAAAGGCATACTCGCCTATTTCCGTAACGGCAATGCCTTCAAGCTCTGAGGGAATGACCAGTGCAGTATCGCTTCCCTTATAGCCCATAATACATATTGTATCGTCTCTTGTCATTTCGTAAAGGAAATCGCCCGAAGAAAGATAATCGGGAGCAGTCTCTTCTGTAGCCTCTTCCGCATGGGTATGTCCTTCATGATTGTGCTCCTCTGTCTGTGCAACCGCAGTGCTATCGGTTGCAAAAGCATTACACACAGGAAGAGCTGTTGCTGAGGCGCATATCAGCAGACTCATTATAAAGGCAGTTGTTTTCTTGTGTCTGAACATTTGAATAACCCTCTCTCTATTTTTGTTCAAAAGCCCGGAAAGTACGGCAGAGCAACGCTCTTTTCCCTCTCCGGGCTTTCTGAAATAATATACCGTTTCAAATAGGTGCAGTACCCGTGCAAAAGCTAAGAACCCACCTGTATTCAGTTAATTATAACACACTTTTACGTTCATTGCAACAAATTTCACCTACTTTTCTCCTAACTGTCATTTTTACGATGGTTTCGGGAGAATGATGTCCGTCCCTACATTTTATATGTGTTGAATACAAATCTGTAGGGGACGATGCCCACATCCGCCCACCGTACACGTAAATTTTCATTAATTTGTAGGGGCGGATATTATCCGCCCGTTATTGAACAACGTGTATACGTGACGTTGTTTTATTTGTGCGGGACGATGTGGGCATCGTCCCCTACAATTCGTGGGTTACCATTTCTGTAGGGGCGGACGCCCTCGTCCGCCCGTTTTAAATATGCCTGTGATATTTCAATATATGAGGAAAATGCGGGCGAACGCAGTTCGCCCCTACATTTTATTCACAACATAAACAACGACTGCTTTTGCCATTAACGCAATTAAAAATGACCTTTAGAAAAATTTTTATGACTTTTTGCAAAATATACTTGACATTTTGCAAAATATGTGATATTATATAACTACAGTCAGATATCGATAGCGACTTATTCTTGTCAAGGGGTGAATCAATGAAAAACAAGAAAATGAAAATTGCAAGAATGGAAAAAGATATGAATCAGGAGGCTCTTGCCAAAGCTGTGGGCGTTACAAGGCAGACGATCGGTATGATCGAATCAGGCAACTATAACCCCACCCTTAAGCTTTGTCTTGCTATATGCAAGGCTCTTGATAAAACTCTCGACCAGCTTTTCTGGGTTGATGATGAGGAAGAATAACCATTAATACTTTGGAGGATTTTTTACTATGAAAAACAATGCAAATACTATTATTCAGGACGAACGTGAAATTCAGAATAACGATAAGGCTCTTGCCGGCGCCGGTATTGTTGCAATTTTATGCAGTGTGATTTTTATGATTTTCGGTCTTGTTAAGGACAATATGGTTGTCGGCGGAATAGGCATGCTTCAGCTTTGTCTTATGGGTATCACTGTCGCTGTTATCAAGGGACGAAAAAACAGTATCGAACTGCCTAAAACCTTCGGCGGAAAAACCATAAGCACCGAAATGACCGCTAAGGGCAGGCTCAACCGTATAGGCTACTGCTGTCTTGACTCTGTAGCTTTCTGTATCGGATATACTCTTATTGATATGCTTCTGAGTGATAATGTAAAGGCTTCTGAGCTTGCAATTCAGTTTGTGATACTCTATGTTATAAGCTTTATTATCGAGTTTGTTCACGCAGAATATATCTCAAGAAAGTATAACAAGCTTATGGCTGAGTATGAGGACGACGACGAGGACAATCTCGGCTGATTTTTATAATCTACTGCAAAGGGCGGATAATTCCGCCCTTGCAAAATGTTTATTCCTCTTCAAAGGAGAAAATTTCCTCAACGGTAGTTTCAAAAAGCTTTGCGATATCCATAGCAAGCTTCAGGGAAGGGTTATACTGTCCCTTTTCGAGACGGATAATGGTCTCACGCCTTACGCCCACCTTATCGGCAAGCTCGCCCTGTTTCATATCGAATTTAGCGCGATATTCCTTAAGTTTTGTTTTCAGCTCAGCCATTATTCATCTTCCTCCGTATCATCGGCAGAGCTTTCATAATGCATAGCAATACCGTTGTACACAGCATAAAGAGCATAAATAAGAGCTCCGATGAAAGCTTCGTGAAGAGGAAGAGTAACTGCGTCAGTAAAGCCCTTGACAACGCTTACTCCGATAAAGAGCACAAATCCCGCAAAGAAAAGAAACCACAGGAAAGAAGAGTTTGTTTTCGCCACATTTTCCTTGTAGAGCTCGTCCTCCTTGTCGCGCATTGCCGAGGCAATAGCATAAATATGCAGAGTAACGGCAACAGAGACAAAAAGCAGTGCATAGAAGATAATATTTGCGGTAAGGCTTTTGTTATCCTTCATAATGAGAAGCTCAACGGCTCCCCATACAGCCCATATAATACAGCTGATAATGCAGTAGATAATGCTGATTTTGTAGTAAGTCTTGTATGAAAGTGTTTTGTTTTTCAGATTAAGCATAATTATTCCTCCTCGCTTTCTTCTTCGTCGTCGTAAGAGCATTTTCCCTCGAACATAAGGAAAAGTCCGCTTTCAAGAGAAAAATATCCCCATAGAATAAGTATAATAATATCATAGAGGTTGTTTCTGTGCAATGTAAGAGTGAAATCAATATCAAGGAATGAGCCGATTATAACAACACCCGACATCAAAACAAGAAGAGTCGTCATAACGATTACAGATATTCCCTGGCGTGCCTTGTTGAGATTTTCCTTTGCCATTTCGTCCTCACGGTCGATTTTTCGTGAGAAGGTGGCAACCAGCCATAAAATAAGGAAAATCGCTGAAGGAACACTGAACATAAGCGTGATAATGCTTACTATCACATTATCGTCAACTCCGCAGGCGGTTGTAATCATATCAAAAACCTTTGTTACAAAAGAGAGGAAAAATCCCCAGAAGTGCAACAGACGGTATTTGTAAAGCGTCATAGGCTTGCGTGTGTCGGTTTTGTGGCTTTCCTCTGCAATTTCCTCCATAATAGCCTGTCGCTGAGCTCTTGTAAGATTTTTATCCCTGAGCTTATCTTTCAGCTGATTGATTTTCTCATTTGCCATAATTATTCCTCCTCGCTTTCTTCTTCGTCGTCATTGGGAGTTTTGTCAAACCACAGGAAAAGCGCACTTCTCAGGGCGATTGCTCCGAAGATAATATAATAGTACAAATCAATCGCAACAGTCAGTGATGCAAAGTTTTCGGCGCAGACAGCCGAAATAAAAAGAGCGATAATCATTGCAAAGAAGGTGATTTCCGTAGCCTTTGCAAGAGTCTGCTTAGTGAGCTCGTCTTTTTTCTCGTAAGTACCTGTAAGAGCTCCCACAAGAAAAGCAAAGCCTGCATAAACGAGAGCCTTCCAGATACCTGAAAGGGAGAAAATCTCTGCTACGACGATGCATACCACAGAAGCGATGACGATAATATGCTTGTTGCGGTAACTGACAGTACTGTTTGAGTTGTTTGTCTGGTTTTTCATAAGTAATCCTCCGTATGGTATTGTGTGATTTATTTCTCACCTTATGTGACAATTATATCACCACTTAATGTGGAAGTCAATACCAAAAGTGATAAATTTATCACTTTTGTACAGTGTGACAAATATGTAACCTCTCTTTTGGAGGGTTTTGACAATTTCGCATAATCTCCTGGAAAATAATCCGCCCGAAACACCGTAACAATGAACACCTCGTTGTACATAAATTGTAGGGGACGATGCCCACATCGTCCCGTTAAAACAACGTCCCGATATTTACGTAATTGGTTAATTCAATCTGGTGTAGGGGCGAACTGCGTTCGCCCGTTGGAAATCTTTGTGTCTGTTTGCGGGCGAACAATACCACAGGTATGCGCAAAAGGGCAAAATCAAAGATTTTGTTTTTTGCGGAAGTTCGCCCCTACAAAATATATTTCCTACGTGTTTTTATTTATAATGGGACGATGTGTGCGGAGTCCCCTACAATTTGATGTGCAATGGATTTTTATTGTTACGGTGTTTTCGGGCGGATGATATCCGCCCCTACAATTTATGCACAACGGATTGTTGTTTGTTGCGGTGGCTTCAGAACGTTCTATGGTCAAATTCTACACAAAACATTTCAGCAAAAGCCCTTGTATGCGTCATTTTCACGATTTTGCAAAAATGAAATAAAAAACGAGACAGCGAGAAAAACAGAGAGATAATGAGAGAAAACGAGAGATTTAAGGATATAAATTAAAAAATCGCCCGTTTTGCTCTTGACAAACCCTCTTTCCTCGTGTATAATAGTTCTTGCACTGTCAAGAAAAGGCGCTTCCATTCGGGAAGCTCACTATCACACTTGACGAAAATAATCAAATGGAGGAAAATATTATGTCAACAACTTTGGCTAAACCTCAGGAAGTTAACCGCACTTGGTATATCCTCGACGCTGAGGGACAGTCTCTCGGTCGTGTTGCTGCTAAGGCTGCTCACATCCTCAGAGGCAAGCATAAGCCCACCTACACTCCTAACGTAGACTGCGGCGACCACGTTATTGTTATCAACTGCGCTAAGGCTGTTCTTACTGGTAAGAAGCTTGAGCAGAAGAAGTACTACTGGCACACAGGCTGGATCGGCGGCCTTAAGGAGATCTCATACAAGGATATGATGGCTAATCAGGCTGACAGAGCTATGACTATTGCTGTTAACGGTATGCTCCCTAACAACTCACTGGGCAGAGCTCAGCTCAAGAGACTCAGAACTTACAAGGACGCTAACCACAACAATGCGGCTCAGAAGCCCGTTGCTTACGAATTATAATAAAGGAGGCCGTTTTAAATGTACGAACCTAAGATCGCATACCATTACGGAACAGGTAGAAGAAAGCACTCTGTTGCAAGAGTAAGAATTTACCCCGGTTCAGGTAATGTAACAATCAACGGCAGAGGTATCGACGATTACTTCGGACTTGAGACTCTCAAGCTCATCGTTCGTCAGCCCCTTGCTCTTACAGATAATCTCGACAAGTTCGATGTAGTATGTACTGTTGCCGGTGGCGGTGTTACTGGCCAGGCCGGTGCTATCAGACACGGTATTTCAAGAGCTCTTCTTCAGTTCGATGCTGAGCTCCGTCCCGCTCTCAAGAAGGCTGGATTCCTCACTCGTGATCCAAGAATGAAGGAAAGAAAGAAGTACGGTCTCAAGGCTGCACGTCGTGCTCCCCAGTTCTCCAAGAGATAATTTCAGCCCTTACAAACCTCGTATTTATGCGGTTTGGGGCATACAAATTACCTTTTTGGTCTTTAATTGGTCTTTATTAAAGAGTTATGTGAATCCTCTCCGAGTACCATTCGGGGAGGATTTTTTTGCTGTCAGACTATTCATAAGCCCTCATTTTACCATTTCTGCACTAAATGCTCTGCTCATACAGAAGCTCTCCCTAAAAAATAGGCCTCTTCACAGCATTTTCCGTCACATTCCGCACACGTTAGGCCTCCTCCTCTTGACCTTTATGAGATTTTATGCTATAATTATTGTAATTAATATCGTATTTATTGCGTAAACTATCATTTTCAACACCATAGGAGGCTCTTATGGCAAAACATATGCGTATAGGTATTCTCATCGGTCGAGTTTATAAGGAAATTAACCGCGAGGTTATCCGCGGTATTCTCAATCAGGCATACAGCCTCGGCTACAGTGCCTCGGTTTTTACTATGATTGAGGAGAATTACGACGAGAAAATGCTCAAGGGTGAAATGAATATCCTCAACCTCATCAATTTCTCTTTGCTTGACGGACTGATTTTTGTTCCCGATTCATTCTCTACCGACTCGTATCGCTTCAGTATCAACGAATTTCTGCAGAAAAACTGCACTGTGCCTATCGTTTGTATCGGCTCTGACTTCCCTTGCTATCCCTCTGTAGCACTTAATGAGACAAACGAGATAGCTTCAATTGTGCGCCATCTTATAATCGCTCATAACTGCCGTAAAATTTACTGCCTTACAGGTTACAAAGAATTAAAAACCGCTCAGGCTCGTCTTGACGGCTACAAACAGGCTATGACCGAGGCGGGTATAAGCTACAGCGATGACGATATTTTCTATGGCGATTTCTGGCATACCTCTGCTGAGGAGCTGGGCGACAAAATCGTTGTCGGTCAGATTCCTGTCCCTGACGCCATTGTCTGCACAAATGATATTATGGCTATCTCCCTCTGCGATACTCTTATTGCGGGAGGCATCTCTGTGCCTGGAAAGGTCCTTGTAACAGGCTATGACGGCACCTGGGAAACAGGCTCGCATACTCCCCCTGTTACTACATATCAGACATCGTGGAAAATGCTGGGACAGCGCACTATGTGCAGACTTTTTGAGATTATGACAGGCTCTGCCTGCGAAATGTGTCCCTGTGAGGAGGGTACCCTTATCACAAGAGAAAGCTGTGGCTGTCATTCCGATGAAAACGACCACTCTGCTCCTGATATCGCTTATCAGATTATGGAGGATAACTACCTTGACAGTAACCTTTCCATAATGCTTTTCTCTACAACCAATCTCAACGAGTTTGCTCACGCTCTTTGCGCTCTTACCTACGTTTTTATGGACCATGTCTATTACGAAAAGGAAAGCTACTGTCTTTGTCTTTGCGAGGACTGGGACAGCTTCGATTCGGATAAATTCCGCTCTGAAGGCTATTCCGAAAATATGATTTTCGCCAACGCTCTTGAGGAAAAGCCCCTGTTTCCCGTTAAGGATATGTTCCCGCCCGGTACTGTTCCCGAAGGACCTTCTGTTTCCTTCTTTACTCCCGTTCATTTTCAGGACCAGTGCTTCGGTTATGCTATTCATACCATTGACGGCGTCGCTGACGGATTTAATCTCCATTATCTGCGTTTCTGCCGTGAAATCAACAACGGACTCAGCTTCCTGTATGTGCAGAACAAGCTGAAAAGCCTTGCCTACCGCAAGTATCTTTCCGAAACACGTGATGACCTTACAGGCTTTTACAACTTCAGCTACTTTGATAAGGTATGGGCTGAAACTGCCGAAAAAGCACGTATCTACGGCGAAAGCACCTTTCTTGTCTCTGTGGTTATAAACGGTTTAAGACAGATAAGCGAGACTTACGGCACCGAGGAAAGCGATATGCTCGTTTCGGGATTTTCGTCTATGCTTATGAGCTGTTGCCCCGACAGAGAAATCTGCCTGAGAGAAAATGAGGACAGCTTTGTGGTTATCGGTATCAAAAAGGAAGAATCAGATAAGCACGAGCGTTTTATTGTTATGCTCAACGAGAAAATCGAGCAGTTTAACCAGAGCTCTGCAAAGCCCTATAAGCTGAGAATTCAGACCGCTTTAAAGGTCTTTTCAAACGTCATTATTCCCGATACCCAGCAGGCTCTGCAGGAAGCAAAAAAGCTTGTGGAAGAGGCAAGAAATGCTCCTGTTTCATACTCGGAACAGCTCTACTACAGCCGTCTTGTGGCTCTGCGACAGGATATTTACCAGTATCCCGAAAAGACGTGGTCGCTTGATATCTGCTGTCGCTCGCTGGGAGTAAGTCTCTCACATTTCCAGCGACTCTACCGCGCTACTTTCGGTGCAAGCTGTATGCACGATGTGCAGAAAAGTAAGCTCACCCACGCTAAAAAGCTCCTTGTGAAAACAGATATGACTCTTCAGGCTATCGCTGAATGTTGTGGCTATGACTACTCGCACTTTATGCGTATCTTCAAAAAAGAGTTCGGTATGACTCCCACAAAATACCGAAGCGGTTTTGCGGAAAATCTCAGCTGACAGGATATACAAAAATAACCCCGGAATTCTCAGGAATTCCGGGGTTTGCTTTTTATCATTCAATTAACCGAGAACGTTGTTTGTGCCTGAAATCTCAAAGCTGATGCTGAGGCTTTCCTTGGGCATTACCATTTCTACGGGAGCAAGGTCCTTGTTGTAGATGTTGATGATCTCGATGTACATATTTCCCGAAGCGTCTGCCATAATCACAGGATTTTCAACGGGAATTTCCTTATCGTCACAGTGGATTGTAACGTCCTGAATTGCTACATTTGGAGCATATGCAAAGTCTGTGCTTACGAAAAGCATATTCATACTCTCTTCCTGTGAGAAGTCATAGCCTGAAACGCCGACAGTATAAACTCCGTTCTGTGTGATAGTTGCGTCCTCAAAAACAGCGCCTGTGTCGATGATATCGTCCTTGCCGTCGCCGTCCTGATCCTCGCCCCACTTGATAAGTGTGTTGAAGTACTCGCTTGAAGCTCCGTAAGTAGCGTCATTCCAAGCATTTCTGAAGGTATATACGTTAGACTGAACACCGATGTATGCGTGAACCTCAGACTGCTTTTCACCGCCTGAGCCTACTGCAATATCAGCACCCTCAAGAGGATTCTTGTTCTTTACAGCGTTTACAATACCTGTGATAATCTCAGGCTGAGTCTGTGTAAGACCCTTTCTGTCGAAGAGTCCGAAGCCGTAAACGCCGTTATAGCCGTTATCCCAGTAAACAGGGATTACGCCGTTCTTAGCACAGGTTCCTGCAAAGTAGCTGTTGTAGTAAACACGGTTTTCGTTGATCTGAGCGAAGATGTTTGAATCACCTGTAGACTTGTCGATAGCGCCGTACTCGCCGACGATTACGGGGATATCCTTGCTTACGAAGCAGTCAACAAGCTTCTGAACCTGTCCTTCCATAAAGTCCTGACCGCCCCAATCGGGAATTTTTCTCTTGTTAGCGCCGTTTACCTCGACAATCTGCTGTCCCTTATCGCCCCAGAGATAGCATCTCATATCTTCCTGACCGCAGTAATCCCAGGGATCATAGTAGTGAACGGAAACCATAAGACGATTTTCCTCTGCTGAGCAGTTTGCGTCTGTGGGAAGCTCAAAGCCGTAGTCCTCGCAGGTATAGTTGATATTTGTATTCCAGCCGGGAACAAGCAGATAACGGTGAGTATTCTTTCCGCCTGTTGCACGGACTGTATCTACGAAAATCTGGTTATAGTCGTTGAGATTTCCGTACATTGCACGGTCGGGATCGGTGTGATTTCCGTCGAAGACCTCGTTCATTGACTCGAAGATAAGGTGCTCGTCGTAATCCTTGAAACGCTCAGCAAGCTGTTTCCAGAGAGCCTCATACTTCTTTCTGATAGTCTCCTGATCCTCGCCGTTAACAAGGAGCCAGCCTCCCTGAACGCTGTTGTAGCCATCGCCATGAACGTTGATGATAACATAAAGGTCGCGGTTGTAGCAGTACTGAACAACCTCTTCGATACGGTCAAGCCACTCTGTATCAAGTGCAAAGTCAGCGTTGTTTATCTTGCTCAGATATGAAACGGGAACACGGATCGTCTTGAAGCCCGCATCAGCAACCATATCGATGATTTCCTGTGAAGCTTCGGGATTTCCCCATGCAGTTTCGTTGGGAATACCGCCTGCATTAGCCTCAAGAGTATTGCCCAGATTCCAGCCCGCACCCATATCCTCTGCAATATCGCTTACAGAGATGGTGAAGTCTTTTTTTGTTGTTCCCTCTTCCTTCTTGTCCGACTTACTGCATCCGGTAAACGCAGAAGCTGTCATAACAACGGCACAAGCAAGTGAGAGGAGCTTTTTAGTGATGCCCATTATTTAATTCCTCCTGTTTTATCACAGAGCTGACCTTGCCTAAAAGCCATAATGCTCTGCGAAAATTTATCCTATACATTATATCAATTTTTGCGTCATTAGTCAATGATTATTTCAATCACAACATCGGTAATTTCCACTATTAATACATTTTATCCAACAAAAAAGGACAGCATAACGCTGTCCTTTAAAATCTGTTATTTTACGAACGTCTTAAATAGCGTGAAGTTTTCTTCCGTTTTTTCTGCTCATACATTTTCTCATCAGCCTGAGTAATAAGCTTGAAGAGTCTTGTATCCGCATCAACATCAGTAACACAGGTACCGATACTTGCTGAAAGCTCATAGGGTTTATTCACGATATTATTGAATTCTGCAAGCTTTGCTTCGAATTTTCTTTCCAGAGCTTCAACGTCCTCGCCCTTTACTCCCGAACCGAACACGATGAACTCATCTCCGCCGAAACGGGCACAGATATACTCAGCGCCACAGCACTCCTTGATAATTCCCGCAAGCTTTCTGAGGGCAAAATCTCCCTCATTATGACCGAAATTATCGTTGATAAACTTAAGTCCGTCCATATCTATAAAGGAAATCATAACGTTTGTTTTTGTAACGGCACAGCTTCTGAAAATAGCGTCTGCAACCCGTATAAATCCGTTTCTGTTGTAGATATCGCAGAGGGGGTCTATCACGTAGAGCTTATCAAGCTCCTCAATGGCGTTATTGAGGTGGAGAAGCTTTCGTATATTTTCAATTGAATTGCTTATGCTCATCATTATTGAATGGCAGAGCATACTTGCAATGGGGAAATCTCCGTTTACAACGATATAATATCCCAGACTATGCTCGCGGAAATGCAGAGGCAGGAAATAGCTTATATTTCCGCTTCCTTCCGGCTGTTCAGGGAACATCTCAGAGCTGGTGTACGACTCTACCGAGTATCTTCCGCCTTTTTTCCATATCAGCGGAGCACTCATAGTTTTTGTATAGCCCACATCTACGTACTTATCCTCAGACATCTGTGCTGTTACAGAATTGAATGTACCCTGCCACTCAGAGCAAAGACACAGATAGCACGCTTCGCACTCAAGCTCGTCCATAAACTGTCCGATAACGTTTAAATTATCATCAGGACTTTCTGTTTCAGCAAGAAGCGATGTCATTCGGTTAAGAAGTGAAATTCCTGTCCGGCAACCGCTTATAATGTCAACCGAGCTCTTCTTATACTCTTCCACACTGCAGTCACAGCAATCATTACAGCCACAGCTTGAATAGAAAACTGCCTCTGCTTCAAGAGCTATCGTATGCTCACACTTCTCACCGCTCATAAGCTTCATAAGAGTTTCGCAGGCGAGTCTTCCCGCGTCAAAAAGAGGTCTTTTAACCGAGCTTATTGCAGGGTGATAATTTCTTGCGTTATAAGTATGGTCAAAGCCTGTGACCATTACGTCCTGAGGAACCTTATAGCCGTGTTTTTCAAGAGTTATAACTGCTGAAAGAGCCATAGCGTCGTTTGCGCATATAAACGCATCAGGCAGACTCAACCCTGAATGTACAAACTCTTCAATAGCCTTCTGTCCGTCAACGGGACGAAACTCGCCGTAATACACACGACGCCCGTCTATTTCCATACCGTTTTCCTGCATAACAGCTTCAAAAGCCTTGTATCTTGCATTTGCTTCAGGATTAGCAAGAGGTCCTGAGATATAATTCACGGTACGAGCCTTGTGATGACAGATAATATGCTTTACAATATCCTTCATAGCACCTGTATTGTCGATGCTTATGTTGTAGAATTCGGGGTATTCGTCGCAATCGAAAACGATAACAGGCTTGCCTGAGGCTCTTACTCTTTCGATGATTTTTTCTCTTTCCTCAACAGCACAGATCGTATTGTTCATAAGAATTACGCCGTCAAACTTTTCATAATTCACCAGATTATAGATATTGTATTCACCGATATCATATCTGGAATTTGCAAGAACTCCACCGAAAGCGGTAAAATAAACTGCATTTATATCATTCTGCTTGACAAAGCTGTTTATTCCGCTGATGACAGCGCTCTGGTATTCCTCGTCAATTCCCGCCACAATAACTGCTATATTTTTTATCTTTTCAGCTTTCATAGTATCACCGGCCTTATCAGTATTGTGGGAACGTCTCTTACAATTAGTTCACACACTTATATTATATCATTTTGCTTGCCGTTTGCATAGCATTAATTTTCAAATTTAAAAAAATCGGACGTTTGCACATCAAAAATCGCCTTTAATTGTGCATTTATCACAAAAAGTAAATTAACTGTTGAGTTTTTGCGTTTTTTCTCACTGCCATTGATAAACCGCTTTATTTATGGTATAATCATTTTATCTGAAGGATAATTCTTTAGATTATGACTTACTATTATCCGATTGGAAGATTTTTTATGAAAAGAATTGTTGTTGGCATTACAGCTCACGTGGATTCGGGTAAAACTACTCTTTCCGAAGCTCTGCTTTACACTACGGGACATATCCGCAAGCTTGGCAGAGTCGATCACGGAAGCTCATTCCTCGATACAGATTCCGTTGAGCGCGACAGGGGTATTACCGTTTTTTCACATCAGGCTGAGTTCAGAATAAAGGATACTGCCGTTACTCTGCTTGATACCCCCGGACACGTGGATTTTTCCGCCGAAACCGAGCGTACTATGCAGGTGCTCGACTACGCTGTGCTCGTTATCAGCGGAAGCGAGGGCGTTCAGAGCCACACTGAGACTCTGTGGAGACTGCTTGAAAAATATAATGTTCCCGTTTTTGTTTTCGTCAATAAAATGGACCTTGACGGAGCCGATAAGGAAAACGTCCTTGAAGCTCTCAGAAAGCGTCTTTCTCCGCTGTGCACCGACTTTTCAGGCGATGATGAGGACGTTTGTGAAGGCTCTGCACTGTGCTGTGAGGAGCTTATGGATAAGTTTATCGAAGAAGGCTCGCTCTCTGACGGGGACTTAGCCTCTGCCGTTGCACAGAGAAGGATTTTCCCCTGCTGTTTCGGCTCGGCACTGAAGCTTGAGGGCATCGACCGCTTTCTTACCGTCCTTGACCGCTTTACCGCTCTGCCAAAAAGAAAGGATATGTTCGGAGCAAAGGTGTTTAAAATCTCCGCTGACCGCAAGGGCAACAGGCTCACCTTTATGAAAATATGCGGTGGAGCTCTGCGTGTGCGTGACGAGATTACATATACCTCTCAGTCAGGCGAGGAATTCACCGAAAAGGTCAGCTCTGTCAGCTTTTATTCGGGCGAAAAATCACGACAGGCTGAAATAGCTCTTGCGGGCGAGGTCTGCGCCGTTACGGGACTTTCACAGGCTTACTGCGGACAAGGTCTCGGCTTTGAGCCCGATTCCGACTCGGCTGTGCTTGAGCCTGTTATGTCTTATACCGCCGTTATCCCAAAAAACATCAATATCCACGACGCTCTTAAGGACTTCCGCACCCTTGAAGCCGAGGACCCTCAGCTTCATATTCTGTGGAATGAACAGCTGAGACAAATCTCTGTTCAGCTTATGGGCGAGGTTCAGCTTGAGGTGCTCAGCCGTATTGCTTCCGAACGCTTCGGCTATGAAATCGGCTTCGGAAACGGAGCTGTTACCTACCGCGAAACTATCGCTTCCACCGTTGAGGGCGTGGGACATTATGAGCCTCTGCGCCATTATTCCGAGGTGCATCTTATAATGGAGCCTCTTGCACGAGGAAGCGGTCTGCAGTTTGATACCATCGCACGTGAGGACGACCTTGACCGTAACTGGCAGAGACTTATCCTTACTCACCTTGAAGAGAAAATCCATAAGGGAGTCCTTACAGGCTCGCCCGTAACAGATATGAAAATCACTCTTGCTTCGGGAAAAGCTCACCTTAAGCACACCGAGGGCGGAGACTTCAGACAGTCTACCTACCGTGCCGTAAGACAGGGACTAAGACAGGCGGAAAGCCTCCTTTTAGAGCCTTTCTACGACTTTACAATCGAGCTTCCCGACCGCTTTGTGGGACGTGCTATGACCGATATACGCAATATGTTCGGTACATTTGAAGCTCCGCAGTCAGACGGCGAGACCTCGGTTATTACAGGCAGAGCTCCCGTAGCCACCATAAACGGTTATCAGCGTGAGCTTGCGGGCTATACCGCCGGAAAAGGACGTATCTCCTGTACAATGGCGGGCTACTTTGAGTGCCATAACTCCGACGAGGTGATTGAGAAAATCGCCTACGACTGCGACTCAGACCTTGAAAATACCGCTGATTCGGTGTTCTGTGCTCACGGTGCCGGCTTCAACGTCAGGTGGAGCGAGGTTGCGCAGTATATGCATCTGCCCTCAGCTCTTGACGCAAGGGACTCGTATACCTATGACGATGACGATTATTATCCTCAGCAGATTTCACGCTCCTCAGCTAAAATTACTGCCGACGACGACGAGCTTATGGAGATTTTTGAGCGTACCTACGGAAAGCTCAACCGTGACCCGCGAAAGGCCTTCAAAAAGGTGAAAAAAGAGCCCACTGAGCATAAATCAGTGAAGCTTCCCGTTTATTCGGGTCCTGATTATCTGCTGGTGGACGGCTATAATATCATTTTTGCATGGGAGGAGCTTAAGACTCTTGCTCAGGAAAGCCTCGACCACGCCCGTGAGCGTCTTATCGATATCCTCTGCCGTTATCAGGGCTACAAGCAGTGCTGTCTTATCCTCGTTTTCGACGCCTACAAGGTTTCGGGAGGTACAGGTTCGGTGGAAAAAAAGAACAACATCTCCGTTGTCTATACGAAAGAGTCGGAAACTGCCGATTCCTACATCGAAAAAGTCACCCACCAGCTTTCAAAAAATCATCGTGTGCGTGTGGCTACCTCTGACGGTCTTGAGCAGATGATCATTCTCGGAAACGGAGCTATGCGTGTCTCCGCCGACGAGCTCCTCAGCGAAATCAGAAATGCCGATGAAGCTGTGCGTGCCTATATCGACTCGCTCCCCACAGGAAAAAACAGGCTTTCGGATATGAAAAAATAGTCTTTTTATATATAAAAAGCTGTCGGAATAACAGTAATGTCCTGATAGGAGAATTTATACGCATTATTGAGGAAAACCCTTTTGAAAAAGGGTTATTCCTCAAACTCCTTTCCTAAAACTTTCAAGTTTTAATTTAAGCCCCATAGGGTACACACGCCAAGTAAAGAAGAAATTTAAGTATTTCTCCGTGTGTACCCTATGGGGCTTAAATTAGACTCAAAAGTCTTTGTAGGGGGTGTGGGGGCAAACTTTCTTCAGAAAGGTTCCCCCACTAAATACACATAAACTCCTGTTAGAACATCATTGTTATCCGACAGCTTTTTTTATGCACTGAAGTAATTTTAAGAGGGAGGGCGCATCTGCTTTAACATTCTTTCAGAGTTTGGTCAATTGGGTACAATGCATCTGCGCCCGTTTATGAAAGTTACCGCAAATCGGTAAATCAGGATTCGGGAAGCACCTCGATAATCTGAGCAACTTTTTTCTGGATTGAAAGTGCGTCAGAAATGTCAACTCCGTCGCCACGCTGATAAACGTCGCAGTTATTCAGTGCCTGTGCGTCAAGAGGATACATTGTCTTGTTTGAAGCATAGCACATTACCTTGATTACGTCTGCCATTTTCACATCGCTGTCAAGGTCTGCGTCGCCGTAGAAAACCTCTCCCGAAGTTGTGGGAGCAGTTGTTGTGGTGGTTGTTGTTGTAGTGGTCTCGGTAGTAGTTGTTGTAGTTGTAGTCGTAGTAGTGGTGGTTGTTGTTGTCGTAGTCGTTGTTGTCTGTGAAGATGCGGGAACTGCCATTGCTACGTAGTTTACACAGCTTGTTGACTGTCCGTTTGTTCCGAGAGTCACCTGCTGGCCAGCGGGAACGCTCTTCTTATAAAGATTGAAGGAAACATCACTTGAATTTGTAAAGCTCTGTCCTGTAGACTCCCATTCGGAAATCCAGGAAGGAAGCGGGTTTACTCTTGCATCAAATGCAACGTATACTGTTATATCTGCGCCCGCTGTGAACACTGCAAGGTCGTTTGCGTAGTATTTTGAGTCACATGATGTCATAATGTACTCAGCGCCGATAAGCTCGGAAGGAAGTCCTACATATGTTACAGGTCTGTCGCCGAAGAGCAATGCTCCGTCTGCAAGGTTTTCAGCAATCGACCAGCCTGACATATATGTTTCATCGTTTACGTAGAGGTTTGTGATAAGCTTTCCGTTCATAGGAATTGCGTCTTTGCCGAAAACAAAGCTGTCGATATTGAGAAGATAGCTTTCTCCGCCTGTGAACTTCAGGTAAACGTTCTTTACCCCTGTTACTGTGGGAATATTTGCCGAAATTTCAGAGTAGCTCTGCCAGCCTCCTGTATTGGGAACGGAAACTGTTGCTACGGGAGTTGTATTGAGACTTCCCACGTAAACCTCAACGGAGCTTCCCTCAACGGTACTTGCCACGTTTGCGTAGAAGCTCTTGCCTCCGTCCTCAAAGTCAACTGCACGGAACATAATGTAGTCGCCGTTTTCGATATAGCCTACGTTCTGTCCGCCGTTACCGCTGTCCTCAGCGACAACACCGCTCTGTGTGAAGAAGCTCTCAGCTTCAATAGTCTCAAATGCTGAAATGGGGTCTACATTCATTTCAGGGGAAGGAATTACAGTGCCTTCGGGGAAAGCGTTTACTGTAAGGTCGTTGATGTAGTACTCGATATTTGTATAGCCCTCTCCGCAGTAGTCTCCGTTTGTATCGGAAGCGTCTGTGGGGTCAAGACCTCTTGCAAGCTCCCAAGCGTCGTCCATACCGTCGTTATCGGCATCGGTGATCGTCTTCTGGAGAACTGCTGAAGGATAATTGTAAGTTACTCCGCACTGGATACTGTACTTGTCAAGGTCAGTAACTGTTGAGTCGTAAGCAGCTGTACCCGAACAAGAGCCTGTGCCGTTTTTTGTTTCCTCTGCGCACTGGCGGTCGATAGCTGTTCTCAGGTCGGGAGCAATACCGTTACCCGCATAGCTGATAACGTGCTCATAAGAAGCCTCTGCGCTTTCCGCTGTAAGAACTGTTGAGCAGTCCTCGCCGTTTACGTTGATGGGGAAATGAGCGTCTACACGGGTTGTAGCTTCTGACTTGCTGTCGTTGTATTTCATAGCAGACCAGTTGCTGTTTGTATCGTTTCTGATTGAGCCGTCCTTGTTGATGATTCTGTTGCCGTCAAGGTAGAAGGCAAAGTTTGTGTTATCGGAAACCTGAGCGTAGTAGTATGCTCCTGTTGTGGAATTACCAGCCTTGAGGGTATTGTTGACGTAGTTGATATGTCCTACTGTACCGTAGGTTGTCTGATAACCCCAGTCGTAGATGATATTATTTGTAAAGTCCGCAGCGTTCTGGTCGGTGACTTTTCCGCGGAAGTTTCTTGATACGCAGTGGATAATAAGGTTATGGTCGAAGGAGAAGTTTGCTCTTCCGAACATAATTCCAAAGCCGTGAACTCCCTTTGCGTGTCCGCCCCACGAGTTTGCGGGACCGATTATTGAATACTGCAGAGTATAGTTGTCGTTCTTTGAGTAAAGTCCCCACTGCTCGTCTGAAGCCCAGCCGATTGAACAGTGGTCAAGGATCGAATTTGAACCGCCGGCTCCGCCCAGCGCGTCGTTGCCTGAGCTTGTTGCCTTATATGGTCCCGGACGTGAGCTGAGAAAACGCACGATGCAGTTTTCTCCGCCAAGACCAAGCTTATAGTTTTTAAGTGTAACGCCTGAACCGCCCGGAGCTGTCTGTCCCGCAATAGTGATATTGCTCTGGCATACGATATTGCTCTGAAGCTCGATAGTACCGCTTACATCGAAAACAACTATTCTGTTTGACTTGCTTACAGCGTCTCTCAGAGAGCCTGCACCGCTGTCGTTAAGGTTTGTTACGTGATAAACCTCGCCACCTCGTCCGCCTGTAGCGTATTTACCGCCACCTACAGCTCCCGGAAACGCAAGAAGGTTTGAAACCGCTTCAGTGGTAAGCACTGCATTTGACGGAGCGCTTGACTGATTTTTTGTCTCGGCAATGCTCGGTGCAAGAAGCATAAGGCTTGTCGCAAAGGCAATTGCTTTTTTCAGATTTTTATTCATAAAATTCTCCCTCTTACCGACACAGCAGACTCTGCACAATACAGAGTCCGCCTTCGGTTATAATCATTATATATTCTCTCTTATGAAGCTATTGATTCAGGAAGCTCGTCAATTACCTGAGCAACCTTTTTCTGAATTGAAAGTGCGTCTGAAAGTGTTACGCCGTCGCCACGCTGATAAACGTCGCAGTTGTTAAGTGCCTGTGCGTCAAGGGGATAAAGCTCCTTGTTTGATGAATAGCACATTACCTTGATTACGTCTGCCATTTTTACATCGCTGTCAAGGTCTGCGTCGCCGTAGATAACCTCACCCGAAGTTGTAGGCTGGGTAGTTGTGGTAGTTGTAGTAGTAGTCGTTGTTGTAGTAGTCGTTGTTGTAGTAGTCGTAGTAGTAGTGGTAGTTGTTGTTGTGGTAATCTCTTCCTTCTTTACTGCCATCGCCACGTAGTTTACACAGCCTGATGACTGGCCGTTTTCGCCAAGGTCAGCAGACTCGCCTGCTGAAAGCTCAACAGAATAAAGATTGAATGTAACGTCCTTGCTGTTTACTGCTGTAAGACCTGTTGCCTTCCAGTTTGAAAGCCACGAGGGAACTGCAGTTACTCTTGAGTCAAGTCCCACGTAAAGAGTGATATCCTCTGAAGCCTTTACTGTTGCAAGTGTACCTGTAAGGCTCTTTGCGTCGCATGAAGTGATGATAAGCTCTGCACCCTCAAGCTCTGTCGGTATTGTAGCGTATGTTACAAGCTTATCCCCTGTTCTGTCGCCGAACACCATATCGCCCACTTCAAGACTGCTGTCGATTGCCCAGCTCTGATAGAGTGACTGCTCGCCAAGCAAGAGCTGGTCAATGAGATTTCCCTGAAGTCTGATTTTAGCGATCCACTTCTGATTATCGCTTCCGTCACAGCTCCACTGGATTACGGAAGCACCGTCCTCCTTAGAGCCTGATGCGATTCCAAGACCGCTTTCATCGCCTGTTGCCTTTGTGCATATTGTGTATGAGCCGTCGCTGTTCTTCACGAATTTGAACTTTCGTGCATCTGATTCATCGTTGGTCCAGATACCCATTGCTGTGCCGTTGTCAACGCTTCCGTAGGGAAGGTCGAGGCAATAGGTTACTCCGTCGCCTACTTCCGAGTACATATAGTAGTAGCCGTCGCCGGCGTCCTGAAGCTTCCAGCCCTCAGCACCTGAAGTGCTCTGAACAACTGAAGCGCCTGAAGAAGCCTCGCTGTCCTTGACTTCAAAGTAAAGTCCGCTGTTGACATTCTGGAAAACGTAAGTAACTTCTGTATCCATAACAGCGCCAACCTTGCCTGATACAGGGGGCTCGCCGTAGTTCACATCATCACCGCAAAGCTCGTTGAGGAACATTTCAACGTTTGTGTAGCCATCGGGAGACATACTGTTGATACAGCCGTCTGAAGCGTCGTTGGGGTTGAGTCCGTGAGCTGTTTCCCATGAATTGGGCATACCGTCACGGTCAGTATCGTTTGCAGAATTACATACACCGTCTGTGCTGTGTGCGAAATTGCTTGTTGTGGGATATCCGCCTGCGTCGTTATGGCTGTCGATAATACCTGTAAGACCCGCACGGCTTCCCTTATAAGTATAGGTTCCGTTTGAAACTTCCTTGATATAACGGCTGTCGATATAGTCCCAGCCTGTTTCCGACGAACCGCCTGCTCCGGCGCCTGCGATAACGCTCTTGTACGCATTTTCCGCAGATTCTGTATTGATGTACGGCTCAAAGAACTGGGTATCGCTTCTTACATCTGAAACGGTAGCTCCGCCCTTTCCGCCTGAAACAGCCTTGCCCTTATCCCATGCATTATCGGAAGAAGCAAGAATAACCGAGCCGTTATTAGCAAGCATCATATTGCCTGAAACGTACATTTTCTGCATATCGCTTGTTCCGAGCTCGTTTCCGTCGATAGAAACAATGTGAAGTCCTGTATTGCTGACTGAGCCGGCCTTGTAGTAGTTATTTACGAAGTTGAGTCTTCTTACACCGCCGTCTGTAGTTCTGTCGCGCCAGTTATAAACAACGTTGTTGCGGATATCAACGTTTCCGCCGTAAGTTACAGCGTCCTGTTCCATAGCTCCCGCAAGCGACCAGTTACGTCCTGTGCAGTCGATAAGGAGGTTATGGTGATAGCTTCCTGTATATCCGCCGATTGAAGCAGCAAATGAGTGGGGCTCTGTCTCGTCACGGTTATCCGCATTATAGTGAACAGACTCGTTAAGAGTTTCACCGATGATATTCCACTGGAAGGTTACATTTGCTGCGTTTCTTGAGCTGAAGCCCTCGTCTGTTGCCCATGAGATCGAGCAGTGGTCCACAATTGCGTGGTTACAGCTTGCAAGTCCCATACCGCCTGTTGAAACGCCGTTTTCCTCGCCTACACGGACACGGATATCACGGATAATTACATCTGATGTACCCATAGCTCCGAAATCGTGCTTGATAAGGGTAATTCCGTCTCCGGGAGCAGTCTGGCCTGCGATATAGACCTGTCCTGCATTATCGGGAATACAGAGTGTATCGGTAAGCTCGATGACTCCGCCCACGTCGAACACTACAATTCTGGGAACGCCCTTCCAGTCGGCTGTCTGCCACTTTGCGTCACAGAGAGCCCAGCGGAGTGTACCCTCGCTTCCGTCGTCCTTAAGGCTTGTAACGTGTACAACTACACCGCCCTGACC
This sequence comes from Ruminococcus sp., assembly GCA_015066875.1. Lineage (GTDB taxonomy): Bacteria > Bacillota > Clostridia > Oscillospirales > Ruminococcaceae > Ruminococcus. Next base: position 20,588 of record SVNM01000011.1, on the reverse strand, counting down.
GCCTCTTGCAAAGCGTCCGTAGCCTTCAGCTGAGGGGAAAGCAAGTCTTGCAACGTTGAAGGAATTTACCGAGCCCTTGATAACGTTACCGTTTCCGTCGATAGTATCAACTCGCCAGTAATATGTGTTCACCGACTGATATGTTTCGTCCAGAGCATAGCTTGTGCCTGTCTGGTTGCCCTTGAATTCGGAAGAAGAGGTTGTAGCGCTGAAAACGCTGTTATAGTCTGTACCGATATAGACATCGTGGCTCTTTGCACCGCTTCCTGCCTTCCATGAAAGTCCCTTTGAAGCTTCGTGGTGTGCTTCCTGATCGGCGGGAGAAATGTGGTTTATTCCCTTTATGGGATCTCCGCCGTCGATTTCAAAAGCGTTGAGCCATGCATTTCCGCTTGAAGCAGAAATCTCGATTGTAGCCGATGTACCGCTGAATGTGGCATAGCCCATACCTGCGTCATCTGCGGTTTTTACTGTGTTGGGACAGGAAATTCCGCTCATTGCTGTTGTGCCGTTTACCTTAAGAGTAAGACTTCCTGTGCTACCGTTTGCGTTTGTATTGCTGTGATAGGTCTTGATTGAGTGTGTGCCGTTTGAAAGACCTGAGATTGTAAGTGTAAGCTTTCCGCCGTTATCGCAGTCTACTGTAGCGCCGTCCATAGTGAGATAAGAGTAGATACCGCTCTGAAGCTGAAGCTTCTTGTTGTTTTCCATTCTCAGATCGCCACCGCTTGCGGTAAGCTTGAATGTAATGCCGTTGATAGTTGTTGAACCGCTGTCGTCAACGATCCAGTTTGACGCATTCTTTGCATATGACGCCTTTCTTCCGTCAGCCTTGTTAAGATCAACGAGAAGTCTGTTGCCTGTTGTTGCGGTTTTTTCTGTGGAAATGCCTAAATTTCCGATTACAGATTCCGCATAAACGTTTCCGTACTGAGCAACTGCGCCTGTTGTAAGCATTGAAGCTGAGGCAAGCAGTGCAAGCAGTCTCTTGCGTGCAGAGTGTCTTTTCATATAATTCTTCCTCCTGAAAATAAATCTCACATTTATTTTAATTAATACAAAATATTTTCTTCTGTTATAAATGATATCACATCACTATATTTTATTCAATGGTTTTTTAGTGCATATTTATTGCAGATTTTGCCATTATCTTCCCTTGAAACCCCGTTTTTGCCAGTTCTGCGCCGTTGTATTAAGAGTTTTTGCAACGTGCACAATAATCTGCACTATGAACGGTTTTAATAGTTAAATCTGTTTATCTTATTAACAGCGTGACAGCAAGCCTCACCTCACAGGCAAAAAAACCTCCCCCTTTTCGCATAATTTCTGCCATATACATTATAATGATATAAAAATCCTTACTGCTACTTGAAATAAGTCTGAAATTGTTGTATAATATACTGTGTAATTTTTTGAAAGAGGTGCCATTATGTCTGCTATCGGTTTTGACAACGAAAAATATCTTCGTATGCAATCAGAACATATCCGTGACAGGATCAATCAGTTCGGCGGAAAGCTCTACCTTGAATTCGGCGGAAAGCTTTTTGACGATTTTCACGCTTCAAGAGTTCTTCCGGGTTTTCAGCCCGACAGTAAACTGAAAATGCTCCTTCAGCTGAAGGACAAGGTTGAGATCGTCATTACAATCAATACCGCAGATATCGAAAAAAATAAGCTCAGAGGCGATCTGGGCATCACATATGACCTTGATGTTATCCGCCTTATCGACTGCTTCCGCAATATCGGTCTTTACGTGGGAAGCGTGGTTATGACCCGTTTCAGCGGACAGACCTCAGCCGTGGCTTTTCAGAAGCGTCTTGAGTCGCTTGGCGTAAGAGTATACCGCCACTATAATATCGAGGGCTATCCTTCAGATGTTCTTAAGGTTGTCAGCGACGAGGGCTATGGCAGAAATGAGTATATCTCTACAACACGTGAACTCGTTGTAGTTACTGCTCCCGGACCCGGAAGCGGTAAAATGGCTACCTGTATGTCTCAGCTCTACCACGAGCACAAGCATGGAGTAAAGGCCGGCTATGCCAAGTTTGAAACCTTCCCTATCTGGAATATCCCCCTCAAGCACCCTGTAAACCTCGCTTACGAGGCTGCTACCGCAGACCTCAACGATGTCAATATGATCGACCCCTTCCACCTTGAAGCTTACGGCGAAACTACTGTAAACTACAACCGCGATGTTGAGATTTTCCCTGTTGTTACAGCTATGCTGGAGACTATCCTCGGCGAGTGCCCTTACAAGTCTCCCACCGATATGGGAGTAAATATGGCAGGCTGTTGCATCATCGACGATGAGGTTACAAAACAGGCTTCACGTCAGGAAATACTCCGCCGTTACTATACCGCCCTGTGCGACCAGCGTAAAGGCCTTATCGGCGAGGATATCGTTGTAAAGCTGAAGCTCCTTATGAAAAAGGCCGGCATTACCGTCAACGACCGTGAGGTTATGGCTCCCGCTCTTCAGCGTGCCGCTCTTACAGGCGCTCCCGCTGCGGCTATTCAGCTCCACGACGGAAGAATTATCACAGGCAAGACCTCTGAGCTTCTGGGAGCTTCCTCTGCTCTGCTCCTCAACGCTCTGAAGGCTCTTGCGGGTATAGAGGACTCGGCTCATCTTATCTCGCCCACTATCATCGAGCCTATCCAGCATCTTAAAACCGACCATCTGGGCAACAGAAATCCTTGTCTGCACACCGATGAAACACTCATCGCCCTTTCAATCTGCGCAGCTACCGATGAAAGAGCTGAAATGTGTATGGAACAGCTGGACAAGCTAAGAGGCTGTGAGGTTCATTCCTCTGTTATCCTTTCAGCTATCGACGAAAAGGTGTTCAAGCGTCTGGGAGTAAATCTCACCTGCGAGCCCGTTTATAACTGACGCAGATTATTATACTTTTATAATGTATTAGTGCAATTTGCTTAATCACTATTGATGATATTATGCCGTTTTTTTGCTATTTATGGGATTTTGCGTTTTTTATTGACGGTGTCAAAGTATTGTGCTATAATTAAAATGTTGTGGATATGTACGGTTTTACGTCAATATCCGCAGAATAATAAATAATTACGGAGGCAGAAATGGAAAATAATAAGGAAGAACGCAATGTCAATCTTATCCTGAAAAATGAAAGCGACGCCGACAAGGACGTTATCGTTACATTATCGGGAATTTTCAAAAAAACAAAGAAATATTTTCTCATATGGGTCATTGCAGCTGTTGTTGCATTTGTGCTCCCTATCGCAGGCTCTGCTGTATTCTCAGCCGACCAGCATAAGGAAATGACCGCTCTTGTAAGCTTTACTTACAGCGGTATCGAAAAGGGTCTTGACCCCAACGGAAGCGTTTTTGATGTAAATTCAATCAAAACTCCCGATGTTATCGAGACTGCTCTGACAAAGCTCAACCACCCCCTCAGCGAACTTGAAACAATCAGAAGAAATATCAAAATCGAAGGTATCGTTCCTTCAGATACAATCGACAGACTTACTATTTACAACGGTATTCTCGAAAACGGTACTTCAGGCGCTATTCAGGCTGCTCAGCAGATTCTTGAATCCTCTTACTATCCCACCCAGTTCACTGTAACCTTCAACTATGCAGATACAGAATACACCAACTCTGAGGCTGTTGAGGTGTTCAATACTATCCTTGAGTGCTACCGCGATTACTTCTTCGAAAAGTATGGCTATAACGAGGCTCTCGGAAGCGCCGTTTCAACTATCGGCTATACAGATTATGACTACGCTGAGGCTGTTGATATCTTCAACTCAACTCTTTCAACTCTCAGAAGCTATGTAAATACTCTCTCACGTGAGGATACTACTCGCTTCCGTTCTGCTGTTACAGGTTATACCTTTGCAGACCTTTCAAAATCAATCGAAGTTATCCAGTCTATGGACCTTGATATCCTTTCATCTTACATCACTGTAAATAATGTTACCAAGGATAAGGACGCTCTTATCGATTACTATGAGTACAGAATAGACTCTCTTAATCGTCAGAAGACTATTGCTGAGGAAAATCTTGCTGTGATCAGCGCTTCAATCGAGGGTTATGAAAAGGATACTGTTATGATTTTCGGCAACGGTACTGAAAATACTGATACTCAGTACTATCAGGGCTCTGAAACTTACAACAGCCTTTTCCAGCAACGTATCAACGCTCAGAACGAGCTTTCAACAATCACTCAGCAGATCAACTTCTACACTACAAGAATGAGCACTCTCAAGAGCAAGCCCGCAGGAAGCTCTGCCGAAAAGGAAAGAGTTGAAACAGATCTTGCAAAAATCAATGATAAGATCAATGACCTTCTTGAGAAAATCAACCTTACTGCTGATGAATACTACAACACTGTTTCATTTGCAAACGCTTACAACATTCTTGTTCCCGCAAGCACATCTTCCGTTGTACGCACTCTGAAAGACGTTATCAAGGATTCCTTAATTGCTATCTTCGTTCTTGAAGCTCTCCTTGTTGTAGCTTACATATGTGTAGTTCTTGTAACTGCTATGATTGATGAAAACAAGAAGAAAATGGGTATCGCCGTATGCGAGCCTGCTCAGGAAGAAACCAATACTTCCAAGAAAAACAAGTAATACGATATTCTCAGAGCTGTGATTAATTCACAGCTCTTTTTTTATTATATAAGTACTTTTGCAGTTCACTATCTACAAAACAGAGAGTATAATATTGTATTAAATTTACAAAATTTCAAAAGACCCTTTTCTTTTTATTCCATTTTTTTCGGGTTTGTGTTATAATCTGCTTATAAATATATATAGTCAGGAGTTGATTTATTATGGCTAATCAATCAAAATCCCTGCGCAGTAAATTGACCTCGGTGATAACGGCATTCGTGATGCTCCTCTGTCAGATGCTTGTTTTCCCCGGTACTGTTACTGCTGCTTCGGGTACTGACATCTACGTGGGATATTCGGGTAAAAGCAACAACTACAATACCGTTACCGAAGCTCTCTCTGCGTGTCAGTCTATCAATCCCTCAAGCGAGTCTGAACGTATTACAGTTCATATTGCTCCCGGTACTTACCGTGAACAGCTTGTAATCCAGACTCCCTACATCACATTCGTAAACGATGAGCCTCAGAAGGGCGATGTTGTCATCACCTGGTACTATGGTATTGGCTATAAGTACTACAGCGTGGGAAGCGACGGACGCTACAGCGCTTCAAATGCGTCTTCAAAATCCGCTAAGGCTGAACCTACACAGCGCTGGGGCGCTACTGTTCATATCCTCTCAAAGGGCAGCAGCTTCCATGCGGAAAATATCGTTTTCGAAAACTCATTCAACCGCTATGTAACCAAGGAAGAAATCGCTGACGGCGTTGAGCCTTCCGGTAGCCAGTCTATTACCTTCGACAGAACAGCTACAGGCGCTGATGTCACAAGCAAGGCAGCTACCGAGCGTGGTGCGGCTATGTCCGTAGAGGGCGATAAGGCAGAGTTTTTCAACTGTGAGTTCTACGGAAGTCAGGATACTCTCTACACAGGCGCTTCACAGGGTTATTTCAAAAACTGTAAAATCGAGGGCAACACAGACTATATCTTCGGCAAGGGCGACTATGTCTTTGATAACTGCGAGCTCTCATTCTACGGCTACAGCAGTTCTGCTGCGGGCGGTTATATCACCGCTGCACGTGAGCAGACCAAGGGATATCTCTTCTATAACTGCGATATCACTGCCAACGACAGCAAGGTGGTTTCTGCCGGATATCTGGGCAGACCCTGGCGTGATACCGCTCACGTTATGTTCATTAACACTACTGTAGAGTACGCAGGTCTTATCAAAGACGAGGGCTGGACCTCTATGAGCGGTGTTGAGCCTACTTCCGCTACATTCAAGGAGTACGGCACTACTCTTGCTGACGGCACTGCTGTCAACCTCTCAAAACGCAAGGGCACTGTTCTTTCTGCTTCAGACGCTTCTACTGTTACTGTTGCCGGCTGGCTGGGAAGCTGGACTCCCGCTTATCTTAACGCTACATCAAATGAAAACGGCTCTTCTTCAGGCTCAGGCTCAACAGCCTCAGACGCTGTAACTCTCTGCGGTGGCTGGTTTGATACGGCTTATGCTGAGTGGGACAGCTCTAAAATCGGTAGCAATGTGACCGTTTCCTACAAGGAAAGCTCTGCTTCTTCCTACACAAATGTTGACGCTCAGCTTATAAGAGGCAACAGAGTAGATATTCCCGGTCTTAAGGGCGGAACCTCCTACGATGTAAAAATCACAGGCTCCTCCGCTACGGCAGAGTGCACTATAACTCCCCTTGCAACTGACAGAAGCGGTTACGCTCACTGGAATTACTCATCAGGCGTGGGAGCTTACAACAACGACGGTACTCTTAAATCAGGTGTTACCGTGCTTTACGTTGATAACTCCAACAAGGATACTGTTTCATATAACGGTAAAACAGGCCTCTACAGCATTTTCGCTGACGGCTCGCCCGAAAACCTCTGTATCCGTCTTATGGGTGAAATCAATGTTCCTTCGGGAGCACGCGCTAACGATGGCTCAAGCAACGACGGCTCGCATATGCTCTATCTTGAGGACGCTAAAAACGTTACTATCGAGGGTATAGGCTACGACACCCACCTTGTAAGATGGGGCTTTGAAATCAAGCGTTCAAGCAGTATTGAGGTAAGAAACCTCTACTTCTATCAGTATCCCGATGACGCTATCGGTATGAACGGCTCAAGCTCAAATATGACAAATCATATCTGGATTCACAATAACAGCTTCGGCGTTGGTCTTAACGAGTACGCAGGCAACGGCACTGTTGATGACGATAAGGCTGAGGGCGACGGTACTACCGATATGAAGTGGGCTGAGTATATCACAATCTCCTACAACTACTACAACGGCTGTCATAAAACCTCTCTCGTGGGCGGTGGAACAAGCCATATACAAGACTGGATCACCTACCACCATAACTGGTTTGACTCTACATCTTCAAGAAATCCCCGTGTGCGTAACGCTCACGTTCATATGTACAACAACTACTTCAAGAACAACTCAAGCTATGGTATAGGAGCTTCTTACAACTCAAAGGTTTTCTCTGAGTCAAACTATTTTGAGGGAGTAAATCTTCCCCTTGATACAGAAGCTATGGGTAGCGACGCTTACAGCGGTACTATCAAGTCGTTTAATGACAAGCTGGTGAACTGCAAGGGAAATTCAATCTATACCGCTGTTTCCAACCGTATGGACAGCGCAAATATCCCTAACCTTGTAAGTGGCGGAGACGCTTACGATAACTTCGATATTGACTCCTCTAAGATTTATCTCAATCAGTACACTACAGAGACTCCCGATAACGCTAAAACAACTACTATGGAGTACTGTGGCAGAATGCAGAACAAGGCTTACGGCTCAGGTACTGTAAATCCCGGCGAGACTCCCGAAACACCTGAAACTCCTCCTTCTTCTGCTGATTATATCCTCAACGCAAGCAACGCCACAACAGCTACTCTAAGCAGTGATTACAAGTACAACAGCGTTTACACTATCAAGGCTAACGCTACAGACGCTGTTACAATCAGCGATAACTCCTATAATACCGCTGACGGAGCTCTTACAATCAGCAAGAGAATTTTCCTCGGCGGAAGAGGTACAACAGATAACCGCTCAGTACAGATGACTGTTCCCTCTGCGGGCAATGTCAAGGTTTATATGATGTCGTCAAGCTCTACAGATTCAAGAACTGTCAATATCCTCGACGCTTCAGGCAATGTTGTTTCCTCGGTTGATAACGTAAACGGAACTTCTCTTGACGCTTACACTCTCACAATTCCATCAGCAGGAACTTACTACCTTGCTTCTGGCGGAAGCGGACTTTACCTCTTCTACGTTCAGTACACAGAGACAGACGCTCCTGAAATTGAAATCAAGGCTACAGCAGGCGACCTTAACGATGACGGCGTTTCCGACAGCATTGACCTTTGTATCTTAAGAAATATCTTCGCAAACGGCAACGGAACTCCCGCACAGATCAAAGCCGGCGATTTCAACTCAAACGGCTCTATCGACGCTGAGGACCTCGTAGCTATGAGAAATTTCCTTCTCGGTAAGTAATCTGACAACAAAAAAGGACCGCTTAAAAGCTGTCCCATATGCAACAAATAAGGGTATCGGCATATTGCCGATACCCTTTATTTTTATTCTGCTGTCAGCAATCGGGAGAGTTTCCCCGTTTACCGTTCTTTTTAGTCCATATATGACTCAGGAAGCACGTCGATTACCTGAGCGACTTTTTTCTGGATTGAAAGAGCGTCTGAAAGAGTTACTCCGTCGCCGTTCTGATAAACGTCGCTGTTCTTGAGTCCCTGAGGCTCGATAGGATAAGCTTCCTTATTGCTTGCATAGCACATAACTCTGATAACGTCTGACATTTTCACATCGCCGTCAAGGTCAGCGTCACCCCAGAGGATATCGCCGTTGTCTGTAGTAGTTGCTGTAGTTGCAGTTGTAGGCTGAGTTGTTGAAGGCTCGCCTGATGCAATTCTGCCGTAGATAATTCCACAGCCTACTGTTGACATATAAACTGTACCAAACTCGTTCATATCGCCTACGAGGAAGTTTCCGTTACCTGTACCGCCGTAGAGCTTGTCAGAGTTGATGCAAACCCAGCTTGCTCCGCCGTCTGTTGAGCGGTAAACGCCGTCGGGATCGCTTTCTGTGGGCTTTCCATACATATAAAGAGTATTTACTCCGCCTTCCTTTTCGGGAGCGCCATAGCCTACTGTCTTGCAGTAGAATACGCCGTCGAGTTTTTTAACGGTAACTGCTCCGCTGTCGGAAACAGTAGCATGATACATACCGTACCAGCCACCGCCGAGGATAAGCTCTCCCTCGCCGAGATAAGCAATTCTTCCTGCGCTGTCGCACTGGTCGTACATACAGATATCTGTTGAAGTAAATGTTGCGCCGTAGTCTGTACTTACACAGAGCTTATACTGAGCGTCCTCTGCAGTAGGCTCAGGCTTTGAATAGCCCCATGATGAGTTATAATATGTTGCATAAGCGTAAACCACATTGGGCTTATCGGGCTCTACCAGCATATATGTGGGCTTAGAGCCGTACTGTGTGGGAATTCCCGAGCAGTCGTTCCATGTAGCGCCGTAGTCATCTGAATAGGAAACGTTGCCTGAATCGCCCTTGCTTACGAAGAAGCGGTATGAGCCGTCATCAAGCTGAGTGATAGCGCCCTTTCCGCCGTAAGAGCAGTTCATCTTGGTCCATGTTGCACCGCCGTCGAGAGTATAGAAGCCTGATGCTGTATCATTCTGCTTTTCTGCAACACGAATCATAACGTCAGGATTCTGGGGACAATATGCAATTGCACTTGTTGAGCCCATATTAGGCTGATGCTGAGGGCTTGGATTGTTAAGGTCGGTATGAACAAATCCGTCATAGTCACCGATTGCCGAGTATACTGCACCACCGGGAACGCTTGTAAGGTCAAGAGCAACTACTTCTTCAATGCCATCGGGGTGGAAGTAGTAAACGGGAAGCTCATCCCATACATTATCACAGGCAAACACGCCGTTACCTGAAGTAATGAGAATTCTGTCGGCATCATTAGGATCAATAACGATAGCTCCGCACCAGTGCACAGCCTTGTTTCTTATCCAGTCATAACCGCTGTCCTGAAGGTAATCAGCCTGAAGAGGACCGCCCCATGACTTTTCATTTCCGGGAGTAATGCTTTCCCATGTAGCTCCGCCGTCTGTTGAACGGTAGAACTGATCGCCCCATGATACCTTATCGTCAGCCCATGCGTCCTTGTACCAGAGCTGTGAGCTCCATACAGCACAGGTTGTAGCTACAAGAGTATCGGGATCATCAGGAAGGCTTACACAGCCACCGAAGCTGTTTCCTGTAGGAGAAATATCATCAACTGTTCCGTCTGAAACGTTGTATCTGTAAACTCCACCGCCGTTTCCGACGAAGGTGAGTCCGCCGATATAGCTTATAAGGAGGTTTCCGTCTGCGTCAAGATTGATTCTTGAGGGGTAAGAGCCTGTGGGAAGGTCAGCGCTGAGTGTAGTAAATACGTCCTTATCCACATCAGCAACAGCAAAGTTGCCTTCGCCTGTAGCGGAAGTACCTACGTAAACCTTACCGTCTGTAATCATAAGAGTACCTACGCCGTTCTGATTCATATATTCTGAATTGTCATTGGCTTTGCACACTCTGTCTGTCCATGTAGGCCATTTTGTGCTTGACGAGAAGAAGCCAAGATCGCTGTAGCCCTCAACAGAAGCCCATGTCTTACCGCCGTCGGTACTCTTGATAAGACCTGAGGAATTATACGCAACATCACCGCCACAGTAGATAACATCGGGGTTATCGGGGTCTATCGCAATAGACTCACCGCTCTGACGTCCGTAGCCGTTTCCGTGAACCTGAATAAGGTCTGTAACATCGGTATAGGTAAAGGTTTTACCGCCGTCGGTAGTCTTATAAATTCTTGTTCCCGCGTCGCTGAAGTAAGCACATCCGCAGAGGAAGTAAACTGTATCATCGTCTGTGGGGTCGATAGCCATAGCGTCTACGCTGAGGTATCCTCGCTCTGCGTCATTAAGAAAAGCGAAGAGCTGTTCCCACTCCATTTTGTCGTAGTTGTACTTGTAAGCACCGCCTACATCGGTACGTGCATACATAACATTCTGACCTGTTACAATACCTGAAACGAAACCGCCTCCGCCTATTCTTACAGCGTCCCATTCCATATTGACTGTTTCTACTGCGTTTGCATTGTAGGTATTATCCGCATTTTTCACGGCTGAGGCACCGGAAACGGTAATACATACAGCAAGAGCGCCTGCAATAATTTTCCCTGCTGTTTTCATCTTTAAACTCCTTTACATATTTTTTTAATTAACACTTTGTTAAAACATAAACACATCACACTACTGTAATATTAACACATTTCAGAAAAACTGTCAATAACTATCCGTAATTTCAAGATTATTTTATACATCTTATCGCTGTTTTGCGTGATTTTCCCCCTCTGCAAAGGGCTTTTCGCCATAAAAAAGGAGCACCCTTAACGGTGCTCCTTAATTATTGCATTAATCTCTGCGGAAGAGGTCGCGGGTATAGACCTTGTCCTCGGCGGAGGCAAGGCACTCGTCATAGCGGTTTGCGATAATAGCGTCGCTCATTGCCTTGAACTTTTCGAGGTCGTTGACGATAAGGCTTCCGAAGAAAGTTTCGCCGTCCTTGAGCGATGGCTCGTATATAATCACAGAAGCGCCTTTAGCCTTCACACGCTTCATAACTCCCTGAATAGAGCTCTGGCGGAAATTATCGGAATTCGACTTCATTGTAAGCCTGTACACACCGATTGTAACGGGCTTTTCCTTTGTGCTGTCATAGGCTCCGTCGCCGTAGCTGTAGTAGCCTGCCTTTTCAAGAACTCTGTCAGCGATAAAGTCCTTGCGAGTTCTGTTTGACTCGACAATAGCTTCAATAAGATTTTCGGGAACATCGGCATAATTTGCAAGAAGCTGTTTTGTATCCTTTGGCAGACAGTATCCGCCGTAGCCGAAGCTGGGATTATTATAATGATTGCCTATACGGGGATCAAGGCAGACTCCGCTGATAATCTGCTGGGTATCAAGACCTTTAAGCTCGGCATAGGTATCAAGCTCGTTGAAATATGAGACTCTCAGGGCAAGGTAGGTGTTTGCAAAGAGCTTTACAGCCTCTGCTTCAGTAAATCCCATAAACAGAGTATCCACATTCTCCTTGATTGCTCCTTGCTGTAAAAGCTCTGCAAAGGTGTGAGCCTTCTCAACAAGACGGGGATTATCCATATCAGTACCCACGATAATTCTGCTTGGGTAGAGGTTATCGTACAGAGCCTTGCTTTCACGCAGAAACTCAGGACTGAAAATAATATTGTCGCTTCCTGTTTTTTCGCGTATCGACTTTGTATAGCCCACAGGAATGGTAGACTTTATTACCATTATGGCTTCGGGATTGCTCTCCATAACAAGCTTTATAACAGCCTCAACAGCGCTTGTATCAAAAAAGTTCTTCTTGCTGTCGTAATTGGTTGGCGCGGAAATCACCACGAAATCTGCATTTTTATAGGCTTCCTGTGCGTCAAGAGTTGCAGTAAGGTCAAGCTCTTTTTCCGCAAGATACTTTTCTATATACTCGTCCTGAATGGGAGATTTTTTATTGTTTATCATCTCCACCTTTTCAGGCACGATATCAACGGCATAGACCTTGTGATTCTGAGCTAAAAGCACAGCGATTGAAAGTCCCACATAGCCTGTGCCCGCTACGGCAATAGTCATTTTCTTCATTAAGATATCCTCCATACGGAAATACTTGTTTAAAACATTATACCACATTATTCTGCTTTTTGCAACACAAAGGCATTATTTCATATTGTATGGGACGATGTATGCGGAGTCACATACAATTCGTGGGTTACCATTCTGTAGGGGCGAACTGTGTTCGCCCGTTCAATATTGACACCGTATTTTGTGGGCGAACAAAGTTCGCCCCTACACCAGATTGAATTACCGATTACGTGAATTACGGGACGTCGAGGACAACCTCCCCTACATATTTTGAAATGTTCCCGTTCCGATGTAGGGGCGGATATCATCCGCCCGCAAATTACAATACGTTTTTGGATTTACCATTCTGTAGGGGCGGACGCCCTCGTCCGCCCGTTCGTTAATTCACATTTTGGGGATTTTTTCTGCGGACACGGCACGCCGTGTCCCTACAACAGATTATTCCGCCATTTTCGATATGTGACGGGTCGTCAGGGACAGACACGGGCGGACGAGGGCGTCCGCCCCTACAAATTTTAATGTGACCGTACAAAAAACCACAATATGTTTGCGGGCGAACAAAGTTCGCCCCTACACCAGATTGAATTACCGATTACGTGAATTACGGGACGTCGAGGGCGACATCCCCTACAATTATTGGTGCGTATCCGCACAGATTTAATGATAAACATTAAAAATTTATCGTTAAAACAAACAAGAGAGTTCCTGTAAAATCGCTCGTTCATTGTAAAAAGCGACGATATTTAATGTTTTTCGATAAATTATAGTTGACAAACGTTAATACCGGTGATATACTGTGTACATCAGCTGAGATACAAAACAAAATTTTTATAAGGTGGTTTTTTATTATGGAAAATAAAAATGTTAAACGAATCAATCTCATTGGCAAGGTAAGCAAAATTCTCCTCATTATCGCTCAGGTGTTCCTCATTTTAGGCATAGTGAGCTCAATCATTTTAGCGGTGGGAATTATGCAGATTCCCGATGACTGCTTTAAAATCAACGGCAATTTCACAGCTCAGGTTCTTATTGATGAGGACAGAATTCCTCCTATGCTTGATATGGAAGAGGATATCGAGGCTCTTGAAAAGCTTGCTGACATCAACCAGAAATTCAAGGGTATTGAATTCAATATGACTGTTGACGAGTCGGTTGACGGTGCTATCGCTGTAAATGCTGACGGTTATCTTGAAAATCAGGACGTTTCCGATTACAAGTATATTGCAATCCCCACAGCTGTTTCCGCAGTTTTCGTTCTTGTAACTGTTCTTCTTATTGCAATTTTCGCTTTTCGTCTTGCAGACGCTTTTGCAAAGTGCTCCTCTCCCTTTGAAGCAAATGTGCTCAAGCGTATGAAGCACTTTGGAATTTCTATGATTCCCTGGGCTGTTATGGAGTGCCTTGCTTCCGATTCAGTTGCTGTAAGCGCTATTCTCTTTACTGTTGTTGTAATTCTCTTTGTTCAGATTTTCTCCTACGGAGCTAAAATCCAGCAGGAAAATGACGATATGGTTTAATCGAAAGGAGTCATTATTATGAGTAAAACAAAGTTATTGACGAAGATACAGGCTTCAAGTCGCAAGGCTTCTGCGCTTTCAAAAATTATCGCAATTATCTGTATAATCGGAATTGTCGTTATATTTTTCGCTGTAGGCACTGAGTTTATAAGAGGTAAAGAGCTTACCTCTCCTGTGGGAAACGATGAAGGATTTTTCGTAGAAGTCGATGATGTTGAAATAACTAATCTTGGTAATATGATTGTAGCTCTTGCCGAAGTAATATCAGAGCTTGCAATATTGTGCATCGGTGCATTTACTGCCACAAAAATATTCAACGCTATCGCTGAAGACGGTATCCCTTTTAAAAATGAAAATTCAAAAAGGCTTAAATTCATTGGCGAGCTTATTATCATCGACAGTTTTGCTCCCTCAATTATTTCTGCCACTGTAGGAGCTTTAATGGCTGTATTTTCAAAATCCGAGCTTGATTATTCAGTTACTATGAACGTTGACCTCGGTATTGTTGTTATCGGAATGTTCTTCCTGCTACTGACTAATATTTTCTCCTACGGAGCTAAAATCCAGCAGGAAAATGACGATATGGTCTGATAAGGAGGTTTTATGGAGATAATTGTAAGACTTGACCGTGTTATGGCAGACCGCAAAATGAGTCTCAACGAGCTCAGCGAAAAGGTAGGCGTAAGCAACGTAAATCTTTCAAAGCTGAAAACAGGCAAGGCAAGCGCCATAAGGTTTTCTACCCTTGCTTCAATCTGCGAGGCTCTTGACTGCCAGCCCGGTGATATCCTCGAATACGTAAAGGATTAACAGCGTTACACATATGTAGGGGCGGATAATATCCGCCCATTAATTTACAATTTGTATTACAGGAAGTTTGTCCGTTTGCAAAATATTTTTTACGGGACGTCGAGGACGCCGTCCCCTACAGTTATTTATACACATATAAAAAGGGCGAACAAAGTTCGCCCTTACGTGTTTACATATAGTTGCTGTGCTTAAAGCATAGTCTGTTTGCGGGCGAACAAAGTTCGCCCCTACAATTTGATGTGCAACGGTTTATTTATTGTTACGGTGATTCGGGCGGATGATATCCGCCCTTACAAATAAACTTTATTTGTCGCTTTACCCATTCTGTAGGGGACGGCGTCCTCGACGTCCCGATAACATAAATACAGCTTCGGTATATTTATATACGCTCCATTAAAGTATCGTAGCTCTTAGCTCGTCACCGCTCTTGGGTGAAAGATATGCGGGAGCAATATCAAATACAGTTTTAGCTCCGCTTACGCCTTCCTTGCTGAGTCTGTATACAGCTCTTGCATAAGCCACAAGGATACTTGAAGTAAACTCAGGGTTAGAGCCAAGCTTAAGGCTGTACTCAACGATATGCTGAGTCTCTCTGTTCACGCCTGTCTTTCCGCTTCTGATTACAAATCCGCCGTGAGGAATTCCGCTGTGGTCGCGGTTGAGCTCCTCCTGCGAGATAAAATGAACAGTTGTATCATAATCTGCAAAATAGTTAGGCATATTCTTGATTTCATTTTCTATTCTTTCAAGATCTGCGCCCTCCTGTGCAACAACAAAGCACTCTCTGATATGCTTCTGACGAGTTGTAAGCTCAGGATCGCTTCCGCTTCTTACAGCTTCAACAGACTCTTCAACGGGAATAGTATACTGCTTGCCGTCAACAACGCCCTCAACGCGTCTGATAGCGTCGGAATGTCCCTGTGAAACGCCCTTGCCCCAGAAGGTATAGTCCTTTCCGTCGGGAAGGATACAGCTTCCGTAAAGACGCTGGATTGAGAACATACCGGGGTCCCAGCCCACTGAAATAACGCTTACGTTTCCGCCTTTTTTAGCTGAAGCGTCAACAGACTCAAAATACTGAGGAATTTTTGCGTGGGTATCAAAGCTGTCGACTGTACAGAACATTTCCGCAAGCTCAGGTCCCTGAACGGGAAGGTCGGTAGCGCTTCCGCCACAGAGGATAAGAACATCAACGCTGTCTTTATACTCTGCAATATTGCTGATTGAGTAAACGGGAACGCCCTCTGTGAGAATTTTAAGGTCTGAAGGGTTACGGCGGGTAAATACACAGCAAAGCTCCATATCAGGGTTCTGTCTGATAGCAAGCTCAGTACCTCTGCCGAGGTTGCCGTAGCCAACGATTCCGATGCGGATTTTATTCATAATACCAGATCCTTTCTTAAATGCGTTTAAAAACAACATAGAAATTATACCACATTTTACAACGTTTGAAAAGTACCACAAAAAAATTTTTTATTTTTATTTTTTCACATAGCTTCGTAAGCTGTTGCCTCTTTGAAAAACTGTTGAAAAATCAACAAAATTGTGGTATAATGTAATTTTGGAATAAAAAATCAAGGAAGTGACCTTTTTCAATGAGTTCAAACACAACTGCAACTGCAAATCCCCTCAGCAATCAGCCCATTGCAAAGCTTATGGTGAATTTCGCTGTGCCAAGCATTATCGCTATGATTGTGGGAGCCTTGTACAATATTGTAGACCAGCTCTTTATCGGACACGCTGTAGGCACGCTGGGCAACGCAGCAACCAACATTGCCTTTCCCCTTTCCACAGCCTGTATCGCTATTTCTCTGCTTTTCGGCATCGGCGGAGCTTCATGCTTCAATCTTACAATGGGTGCGGGCAAAACAGATAAGGCAGGCTATTACATAGGCAACTCTATTACAATGCTTACATTATGCGGAGTTGTTCTCAGCGTTATAACTCTTACCTGTTTAAATCCTCTGCTGAAGCTTTTTGCTGCTCCTGATGATGTTTTCCCCTACGCTGAGGAGTATGTGAAAATCACAGCTCTGGGATTTCCCTTTCTTCTTATTACAACGGGCGGAGCTCACCTTGTACGTGCTGACGGAAGCCCACGAATGACTATGGCGTGCAACCTTGTGGGAGCAGTAATCAACACCGCTCTTGACGCACTGTTCGTTCTCGGATTAGATATGGGTATGACAGGCGCAGCCTATGCTACCATTATAGGACAGATTGTTTCCGCTGTTATGGTAATCGTCTACCTCTTCAACTTCAAAACCGTAAAGCTTACAAAAGCTCACTTTATCCCCGATTTCAAAGTCTGGATACGTGTTGCTTCACTGGGAGTAGCCTCGTTCTTCAACCAGATTGCTATTATGCTTGTTCAGATCGTTATGAATAATCTGCTGAAGCACTACGGAGCTCTTTCTGAATACGGCGAGTCTATCCCCATTGCCGTTTCAGGTATTGTAATCAAGGTTTTCCAGGTTATCTTCTCTATCGTTATCGGTCTTTCACAGGGCGCTCAGCCGATTATCAGCTTCAACTACGGCGCAGGCAACTACAAGCGTGTTAAAAAGGCATATATCATCGCTCTTACAGGCGGAGCTATAATCTCGGTGATTTCATTTATTATGTATCAGTTCTTCCCGCGACAGATTTTAAGTATGTTCGGCTCGGCTTCAGACGCAGACGCTGAGCTCTACTTTGAGTTCGGTGTAAAGTATTTCAGAATTTTCCTGTTCTTCACATGGCTCAACTGTATCCAGCCTGTCACCACAACCTTCTTTACCTCTATCGGCAAGCCTCTTAAGGGAGCCTTCCTTTCCCTTACCCGACAGATAATCTTCCTTCTTCCCGTGCTGATTATCCTTCCGAAGTTCATCGGAATTATCGGTATACTCTATTCGGGTCCCGTTGCCGACCTTCTTGCAGGAATTATTGCCATATTTATGGCTGTTTATGAGTTCAGGGCGATGAAACGTCTTGAGAACACTCCGCAGAGACTTAAAAGCATATAAAATCATCTTTTGAGTTGAATTTGCAATTGACTTTTCCCTGTGGGATATTATATAATCTGTATACAGAATAATTTAAGAGCTCCTGAAAGGCACGGGAGCTCTTTTATAAATCAATTTTTCAGGAGTTTATTACTATGGTTTATTCAAATCCCGTTTTAAAAGGCTTTTACCCCGATCCAAGCGTCTGCTTTGCTGAGGGCAGATACTTTATGGTGTGCAGTTCCTTCCAGTATTTCCCCGGCGTTCCCCTCTTTGAAAGCTGTGACCTTGTCAACTGGAAGCAGATAGGACACTGCCTTACAAGAAAATCTCAGGTAGAGCTTGATAAAATAAACAGCTCAGGCGGAGTTTTTGCTCCCACAATACGCTACAACAACGGCAGATTTTATATGGTTACCACCAACGATACCACTCACCGAAATTTCTACGTGTGGACCGATGATATCTACGGCGAGTGGTCTGAGCCCGTTCTTGTTGATCAGGACGGCATTGATCCCTCGCTCTATTTCGAAGACGGCAGATGCTTTTTCCTCAGCAACGGCACCGATGATAATGGCAATCACGGAGTTGTTCAGTGTGAAATCAATATCGAAACAGGAGAAAAACTCTCGGAAAGCCGTGTTATCTGGCAGGGCTCAGGGGGAAGATACCTCGAAAGTCCTCATATGTACAAAATCAACGGACTCTACTACCTTATGACTGCCGAGGGAGGCACCGAGTACGGCCATATGGTTACCTACGCACGCAGTAGCTCCATTTGGGGCAAGTTTGAGGGATATCATAACAACCCAGTGCTCACAAACCGCAATCTTGGCGGATACACCATTCAGGGCGTAGGTCACGGCGACCTTATCCAAAACAAAAACGGCGACTGGTTTATGCTTCATCTTGGCTTCCGTCAGATCGACCGCTGGCTTACCTTCCACCACCTTGGAAGAGAAGTTTTTTTGACTCCTGTATTTTTCGGTGAGGACGGCTGGTTTACTGCGGGCAGTAACGGCACCTGTACCGATACATTTGAAATAAAAGGAGATTTTACTCAGGCTCCTCTTGGTAATAATTCCTTCGCAAATACTGCTCCTTTTATGGAGTGGTGCTTCCTCAGACATCCCGTTACGGAGAATTACTCTTTCAGTGAAAATAAGTTTACTCTCACCGCTACAGACGTTACTCTCGATATGGCGGATACTCCTACATTTATCGGAATTCGTCAGCGCGATTTCAATGCAGAAATCTCCTGTGAGTTAAAATCAGACGCCACCGAGGCGGGAATTACTCTTTATATGGACGAAAACCACCACTATGACCTTGCGGTTGAGCTCAGCGAGGAGGGTAATTATGTGGCTTTACTGCGTCTTAATATCGGCGAGGCAAAGTGCGTTCAGAATAAAATCCACCTGACAGACAACTCCGCTAAGCTGAAAATTTACTCCAACAGCTATTGCTATTCCTTTATTCTCTGCACCGAAAACGGCGAAATTCAGCTTGGTACCGCCCAGACACGCTACCTCTCCTCTGAGGTCGCAGGCGGTTTTACGGGAGTTCTCATCGGTCTTTACGCTACAGGCGAGGGCTCTGCTGACTTCATAAGCTTTAACTGCGATTATAATAAAAACTGCCTTTAAGCACAATACTCCTACAGAACTTTTATGCGTTATTACTGGGGGAACCTTTCTGAAGAAAGTTTACCCCCAGACCCCCTACAAAGACTTTTGAGTCTAATTTAAGCCCCATAGGGTACACACGGAGAAATACTTGAATTTCTCATTTTGTTGGTGTGTGCACCCTATGGGGCTTAAATTAAAACTTGAAAGTTTTAGGAAAGGAGTTTGAGGAATAACCCTTTTTCAAAAGGGTTTTCCTCAACAATACACGTAAAAACTCTGTACAAGTGTTATCCTCAACGGCAGTTCTTTTTTATCCGCAATCAAAGCTCGTCCATATCAGAAGGCTTATGCACGTGCTCGTACTTTTCAAAAGTGCCCTCTACAGAGGGGAGGTCGTCCATAGAATCTGAAGAATTCTTCTGAATTTCTCTCATATTCATAGTGAATTTATCGAGAATTTTATCCTGAAAAATATCCTCGTCCTGCTGAGTAAATCTCTCGTTGAAATGAGGGAAGCCATACTGCTCCTCAAGAAAATGATAGGTCAGATTAGCTTTGATGTTAAGTGCGGAAACTATACCGCACAGCACGCTGTAGACTGCTCCCACATAGAAAGAAAGTGGAACAATATCGAAAAAACCGCGTGCTTTCAGGAAAATCAGCAGAATTAAATTCAAGACCGCAAGGGCAAATGAAAACATTGCGTAAAGGTCCTTTTTGCCATAGCTTCCCGCAACAGCCATTGCAAATCCGCCGGGAGCAACAACCAACGAATCAGTCACTGTAATAAACCACACAGTTGAGGGCGTGTCAAGCTCAAGGCAGATAAAAAGCCAGTCCCACGCCATAAATACTCCGCTGATAATCGCATAAATAATATAAATCAATCCCGCAACAAGGTATGTATAAAATACAAGGCCGTGGATTTTACGGCACTTTTTCATCAGCATTGAATTTCTCGCGAATTCTCTACCCGTTTCTGTCATAGTAAATATCTCCCCTAAAAATCTATTTATTATAGTATAACAGCTTTTTCAATGATATGCAACAAGTAATTCTGCATAACCTTGCAGAAGACTGAATAAAACAAAAAACCTCTCCACAAAGTGAAGAGGTTTCTTTGGCTCCCCCTGCCCGGCTCGAACGGGCGACAACTCGGTTAACAGCCGAGTGCTCTACCGACTGAGCTAAGGAGGAATATCAATGCCGGCACTGTTTTATTTTCCCGGGCCGTCACCAGCCAAGTATTTTCAACGCAGTTGAGCTTAACTTCCGTGTTCGGAATGGGAACGGG
>SVNM01000010.1 GCA_015066875.1 Ruminococcus sp. | reverse complement strand
TTAAAATTCCGGCAATACCCGCTACGTAGGGTCCCATAAGAAGTCCTGCAAGGATAATGGGCAGATGCATAGGCAGAAGCATCTCACCTAATGCTGTCCCCAGACCTGTTGCACGTCCAAGCAGATGAACTATCTGAGGAAGCGCTACAGCTGAAAAAACAGCAACGATGGTGGCAATTGTACGTGATTTTAATGAGGGCTTTTGCTTTGTGATTGAAACAGTCATTTTCTGACCTCCTTTTTCGGTTATTAACAATTCGCATAGTTATAAACACATTATACAATATTTTATATAAAAAGTAAACACTTTTTTCTTTTCAATTATAAAGTAATTGTTGATATACTCTTAAATCGTTGACATTACTCATAATATTGTGTATAATTTTATTGAAAAGCCTTGATAATCTGAGACGAAAATGATGATTCTCAGGGTGATTATACCACTATTTGTTTCATTACAGAAAGAGAGGGTTTGTTATGAAACTAAAACCAAAATTTGCTTCAGCAGTACTCGCTGTACTGCTTACAGCTACATCTTTCAACAGCAATATTTCGTGTTATTCATCGTCTGCTGTTGATTTTTCCGTATGCATCAACGAAGTCTGCACACAGAATAAGGCTTGTCTCGCAGACAGCTACGGCGTTTACTCAGACTGGATTGAGCTTTATAACTCAGGAAGCTCTGCTGTTGATTTGTCAGGCTATGGTCTTTCAGACAAAACAGAAGAGCCTTTGCAGTGGACTTTCCCTGACGGCACTTCAATAGGTGCGGGACAGCATATGATTATCTTCGCTTCCAAACAGGCCTCCACAGCTACTGAGCTTCACACAGGCTTTGCACTGAGCAAAAACGGAGAGACTCTTGTGCTTTGCAATCCACAGGGCGAAGTTTTACAGGAAATTATTGTGCCTACACTTGCTGAGGACTCATCATACGGTGCTACTCCCGACGGAAGCAGTACTTATGAAGTAATGAATGTCTCACCGGGCACACCTAATGCCACTGTAATATCTGCTCCGCTTTTCTCTTCACAGTCAGGCTTCTACGGCACAGATTTTTCGCTTACACTGTCCTCCGCCAATAACGAGACTATATACTATACTCTTGACGGCAGTGACCCAACAAATTCCTCAACTGCTCAGGTTTACTCCAACGCAATTACAGTACGTGACCGCACTTATGAAGCAAATCTATGGAGCAACTACGGTGAGGACGATAATTCACCACAGTCCATATGTCGCGGAATAGGCTATCAGAAACCAAATTTCAACGTGGACAAGGCTACTGTTGTGCGTGCCGTCGCCAAGAGCTCTGACGGAAAATTCAGCCAGGTTGTCAGCCAGACTTACTTTGTTACATCAGGTAATCTTTCACAGTATAAAAATCTTACTGTTGTATCACTTGTTACAAATCCCGATAATCTCTTTGATCCCGATAAAGGTATCTATGTTACAGGCAATCAGTATATAAACTGGAAAAACAGCTCTTCATACAAACCAAACAAGAGCGTGTGGGATACTGATAATGTTACAAATTACTTCTCAAAAGGACGTGACTGGGAGCGTGAGGCTTCAGTTACCATTTTCGAAAACGGTCAGCCTGTTGTAGAACAGAATATGGGCATCAGAATCAAGGGAGCTTCTACACGAAATCATGCTCAGAAAAGCTTTAACCTCTATGCAAGAAGCGATTACGGCGCTTCTAAAATCGAATATCCTCTTATCGACGGAAACTACGCTCTTGACGGAACTCTTATCGATAAGTATGACTCGCTTTCCCTTCGTTCTGTAAGCAGTGAAGAACGTCTGCGTGACGGTTTTGCTCAGAAGCTGGTCTACGAAAGAGACAGCATCACCAATCAGGATATGAAAAGCTGTGTTGTTTTCCTCAACGGCGAATACTGGGGACTTTATGAAATGACTGAAAAGCTTTCTGATTATTTTATCGAGTCCAATTATGATATTCAGAAGGAAAATGTTGCAATGCTGAAGAATAATGAGGTCGAAGAGGGCGACCCTGTTGAGCTTGAAAACTTCTTAAATTTTGTTGATACCTACAGCGAAATGGACCTCACTAACGAAGCAAACTATCAGGCTGTATGCGACTATATCGATATCGACAGCTTTATTGACCACTACTCTGCGGGACTTTATCTTGGTACATACGACTGGCCTAACCGAAATTACGGTGTCTGGCGCAATACAGGCGAAGTTATAGAGGGTAATCCCTACAGCGACGGAAAATGGCGTTTTATCACCTTTGACCTTGACTATACTATGGGAAAAACTTATGAAGACTTCGGTGGTGTCGAGGGTTACGCTTATGACAGCTTCAACCATATGAACAATGGTGCAAAGAAGGCTCCTACCAAGCTCTTTATTCAGCTTCTCAAAAATGAGGACTTCCGCACAAAGTTTGTCAATACCTACTGCGACTATGCAAATGAGGTGCTTACACCTGCAAAGGCAAATGCTATGGCTGATCTCTACAGCCGTGATTATACTGAACAGTTTGCTAATTCAAATGTTCGCTGGTGGGGCTACTTCGGTGGCTCTAAGGAGAGCAACCTCAACTACAACAAAAATCTCTATCAGGGCACAACTCTTAATAATATCCGTACATTCTTCCAACAGCGTGCGGGATATACTCTTGAGGATATGAAGAATTATCTCGGTCTCAGTGGCTCGCTACAGACAATTACTCTGAGAACAAACGGCAACGGAAGAATTCAGATAAACTCTGTCATTCCCGATACTTCAACAGGTGCGTGGAGCGGTAAGTATTATTCAGACTGCCCCGTTACCCTGACTGTAATACCCGACTGCGGTTATGAATTCACCGGCTGGAGCGGTGACCTTAACGGAAATGAAGAGGCTGTTACACTTACTCTTTCACAGGCAATGACTGTACAGGCTGATTTTGCCGAAAAGAAAGAAGTCGAAGGCGATGTGAATGATGACGGAGTACGCAATATTGCAGACGCTGTTATGCTTCAGAATTACCTTGTACGAAATGGCAATATTACTGACTGGCAGGCTGGTGACCTCTGCAACGACAGCAAGCTTGATGTATTTGACCTTGTGCTTCTGAAAAAAATGATAATCGAAAAGTAAAATTACTGCTTCGTATGAAAAATCAATCCCCATAGAGCTTAAATGACCGCTCTATGGGGATTTTTACTATTTTACCTTTCTGTATTCAAACAGACGATAAAGACTCTTTGCAAAGTTTCCGGCATACAGCTTTGCAAAAATAAACTTCTCAATACCTCGCAACTCATTAATATATTTTTCAGGAGTCATTGTGTGCTCTTTAACAAATACAAGCTCTGACTGATTTAAAACTGCGGGATCATCAATACCGTAAACCTTTGTTACTCCCACATCATTTATTGGATTTTTATACTTTGAAATTTTTGCGGATTTCGTTGTGTAGCAGTCCATAAGCAAAGATATTTCCTCAAAATGACCGCTCAGCTTTTTCATCATACAACAAAGCTCTGAGGAAGTCATATACATACTTACGCCTTCAATTACAACCACAGCCTTCTTGCTTTCGGTGATTTTTTCAAGCCAGTTGCAGTCTCTTGCGTCACCCTCAAGCATCTTATACTGCGGAGTCTCCTTAAAGTATCGGCAACGCTCACTGATAACCTCAGGGAAATCCACATCATACCATTTGCAGTTTACTCCCTCAACACGAAGAATACGGCTATCCAGCCCGCAACCGATATGTATTACTATACACTCTTTTTCATCAGCTGTCTGTTTTATCAGCCACTCATCAAATACCGCAGAGCGTACTCCCATATAATACGCAAGCCATTTTGAAGCCGACTTACCTTTAAGCGGAAAGCCCTCTGCAGTCCATATTTCCTCTGCCTTCTTATCCTTAATGAACAATCCCTTTTTGCTGACATAGGATTTTCCATACAAAGGGATATACAGCGTTTTATTCACATTATTCATAATTCACCTGTACGCTCTGAAAATTATATCATAATCATTATATCACAAATTATAAATAATTCAAGACTGTTGCAATACACCAAAACAAAAGAGTCAACCTGTAATGGCTTATTCAGACTGTTACAAAGTTGACTCTTATTCATTCTTATTTACTGCTTTTCTTTGACCTTTTCGGTACAGGTCTTGATAAATCCCAGATAAAAAATCCAAGAAGAATCGGTATTGCCACCACAGGTATAAGCAGTGTTTTTTCAAGGAAAACAGCGTCGTTCTCTATAAAGTAATCTTCCATTTCCTTTTCGTTGAGGATTGTTCTTGTTCCTCTTACAAGCAGACGATGTGAATTTATACCATAAGGCGTACATGTAACAAGAGTTACATAGTCCTTGCCTTCAAAAATTCTCAGTTCTCTTGAATCCTCAGGTTCAACAACAAGAATCTGGTCCACAGTGTAAATCAACACCTCGTCAAGAACAGTAATCGAGAACAAATCCCCTATTTCAAGCTGATCAAGATCAGTAAACAGCTTTGCCGAAGGAAGTCCTGTATGCGCAGAAAGCACCGCATGAGTCGACTTTCCGCCAACAGGAAGCGAAGTTTCAGGCAGATGTCCTACAGCTACCTGAAGAACCTCATCGGAAGTTCCGTGATAAACAGGAAGATTTACACGTATTTTATTTATCTGAAGCGAGCCCATTATTCCGGTACCCGAAAGATTAAGTGTGTTAGTATATTCGGGACTTACAGCAATTTCAGCTCCACTCATACGAGCGTAAAGTTCCGGAAAATCCTTGTTGTATTTATGTGCTTGTTCCATTACAGCCTTACGTGTATCTATATCCAGCTGATTGACTTCGTCTTCATATCGGTTAATGACAGTACTCATATTACGTTCATTTATGATATTACTAACTGTAGGATAAAGTATCAGCGCAAGTCCGCCAACGAACAGAAGTATTATTAAAGTGTTTATCAAAAAATTCTTCATAGAAAACCTTACTTTTTGTCCAAGTTTAAGAACAGGCTGTCGCAATAAATGCGACAGCCTTTAAAATATCAGTTTATGCCTGGTGAGATGCAGTAATTATCTTTCTACTGCTCTCTTCTTAACAATATACAGTCCAGTTGCGCCAATTATCATTGAAAGACCAACTAATGTAAAGATTGTTGTACCCATACCACCGGTTACGGGGAATGTTACGCCCTTGCGGTTAACAACCTTGATTGTGTAGATATCTCCATCGCCTGAAGCAGTTACATCTCCGCCTGTTTCAGAAGAGTATGTCCACTGGCAAAGCTCAGCGCCGTCAGCAATTACTGCATCGCCAAGAGCTGTTGTTCCGTCAGCCATTGTACAGCCGATTGTTACTTCGATATCTCCTGTGTACTTGTTATAATTATCAGGAGCAGTTTCTTCCTTGATTGTATAAGTTCCTGCGCCAAGACCTCTGAATACGAGGAAACCGTCATCAGAAACTGTAGCTTCTACGCCTTCTGCGTCACTGCCTTCTGTAGAAACAGTTACAACTGTTTCACTGATTTCAGCGTCCCATACGTTATTTCCATTAGTGTCTGTAAATTCTTCGCCTTCATCATAAGTGCTGTTGCTGTTAGCGTCATCGAATGTCTCAGAAGTTGTAGTTGTTGATGTCTTAACAATGTATCTTACGCCTTCACCTGTAATGCTGAATTTAGCACCGCCGAGAGCCTTACCGTCTGCGTCTACCTTAGCGATCTTGATTTCTGTTACATATGTAAGAACCTTATCGTGTTCAGTCTGTGTAGATGAAGAAGGTGTGTTGTCGTCTGCATCGTTGCCATCGGGCACACCGTCGTTGTCATCATCGTCGTCCTCATCATCAGGAATACCGTCGTTGTCCTTGTCAGTATCCTCATCATCAGGAATATCGTCGTTATCCTTGTCAGTATCCTCATTATCAGGTGTACCGTCGTTATCATCGTCGTTATCCTCATCATCAGGAACACCGTCGCCGTCCATATCGTCAGCAGAGCAGTTAGGATTGTTTGAATACTCAAGAACAACGTCGTTAACGTTACCTGATGTACCAACAACTGCATTTTCATTTAATACAGCAGAGTATGAAACAATGATTTCATCACCTGCATTATTCTTTCCAAGAGAAGCCATATCAACGAAAGTGATAATCATCTGCTCATTATGGTCATCACTATCACCATCAAGATATGTTACTTTGTAATCTGTGCCAAGTGCAAGAACGTAACTTGCTTCTGTCTCAGCAGTAGCTATGTTATCGCCCATTACAGTGATTGTAATATCTGATGCCTCACAAAGATCAAGACCTGTTACAATTGTATCAGTAATCTTGAACTTATAACTGCTGTAGTACTCTGTATTCGGAACAGCAGTCTTAATCTCATAATCTACAGTATCACCGACTGATGCTGTATTAGCGTCTACACGAGCCTCACCCTCAACAATCTTCTTTGTGATTGTGGGCTGATCAGCCTTGAGATTGATTTCAAGATTCTCTGTAACGTTACGAAGCATTACAGAAGAAATAGCGTCACCAGCATTGTATGAAGCGTCCTCGATTACATAATAACCTGCAGTAAGATTGCTTAAAGTAACAGAAGTAGCTGATGCATCGGCAGTTACTTCTACAGGAGTCAGACCTGCTTTTTTTGCAACAACGAGAAGTTCACGAGCAAGCTCCATCTTGTCTTCTTCTGTGCCATTTGTGTTAATGTCGCTGAGATAATTACCTATCTTTGTGTCAAGCTCTGAATCAGTTACTTCACAACCGATTTTATCGGCAAAGTATGCTTTAACAGTAGCGTCTGTACAGTTTACAAAGTATCCTGATGTAGCTTCGGAAACTGCAAAAAGCTGATACGCTTTAAAAGTCTTACCTGCTACTGATACATTTGTAGTGCTGTTAATTGTAATGTCTGCTGCAGAACTCATTAAAGGTGCTACTGTCATTGCACACATACAGATTGATGCAATGCCGGCGGTAAGTTTTCTTAAAATTTCTTTTTTCATATGAAACTCTCCTTTTTTATAGTTTTCGGCAGTTTTCTGCCCGTTTTATAAATTTAGGTTCAACCCTAATCTTATACTGAATTAATTTTTTGTGATTGAAGGATTACTCTGTCTGAAGGTTTTTCAGTGTGTCCAGAGGCCACACACGGAACAGCGCTTTTCCGATAAGCTGGCTATTATCAATCATTCCTACCGTTTCTGAACGACTATCCATTGATGTAGAGCGCTGATCACCAAGAACAAAGTATTTTCCTTCAGGAACTGTCACGGGAAACTCTATATCGCATGGTTCAAGTGCAAGTACAGTGGCATAAGCTTCAAGCTGGGCTTGCCCGTTTATATGTACCACACCTGCTTCATCTAT
Organism: Ruminococcus sp.; assembly: GCA_015066875.1. Taxonomy (GTDB): domain Bacteria; phylum Bacillota; class Clostridia; order Oscillospirales; family Ruminococcaceae; genus Ruminococcus. The sequence goes on along the minus strand of SVNM01000010.1, from coordinate 37,209 downwards.
CTTGATCACATCACCGGGAATACCGATAATTCGTCTGATAAGCACCTTATCATTGTGATAGAATACAATAATATCACCGCGGTTATTGTCTTTCTGCTGATTGATACACAGAATAACATCTTCATTTTTCAGAACAGGTTGCATACTTGAACCTGAAACTCGAAGAACAGGAAACCACAGATTTGTAACGATAATAAGCATTGCCGATGCTATCAGCAACAGAATCAATACATTACGTATAGCGATTACTCTTTTGTTTTTATATCTGAGCTGTGCAAGCTCATCTTGTATTTCCGCTACTGTAGGTCTACGGGTAGATTTTATTCTTAGCAATCCGATTCTTCCTCCAGACAAATATTATTTCTGTCCTTCAACATAATTTGATTAATGATTATATTTCAGATACCTCCCTGACCCTGTCAGAATCAGGGAGATACATATCTGATTTTATTTCCCGCTTACCTTTCAAGGCTTTGCGGACGCTTGCGGATATAGAGGATAACAGCTGTTATCAGAACTCCAACGCCGATAAGAAGCAGTACAATTATTCCTCCTCCGCCTGTTGCAGGAATTGTAATATTGTAAGGCTTATTCATGATTGTTGCTGTCAATGTAAGCTCGTTTGTATCAGACCATTCAAGCTTTACATAACTGCTCTTTTTGTAATCAATTACATCAGTGCGTATTGAATCATTCTCATCACTGCTTACTGTAAACTCGATAAACTCCTTATACGGAGCATAACCGATAGGTGGCTTTACTTCCACAAGACAATACTTGCCTGCATTAAGTCCGCCGATAAGTATCTTTCCGTTTTCATCTGATGTAAAGATTTTTGCTCCCTCAGGCACTTCAAGGCTGAGTCCGGGCGGAATTGTATTTTCCTCAAAGTCTACCTCCATATAGTAGAGTAACACTTCGCTTCCGCTCCTTGTAAGAGTATATTGTCCCTCAGTAAGAGCAAATTCAATCAGACTTTCCTCAGCAGTACTTGTACTTGAAGCAACAGCTGATGTAACTGTTCCCTCATCAGAGGTAAGTATAAGCGTACCTGTAGTATCAGTTTTTCTCATACGGGCAATCAATCTCAGCGTACTGTCACCTGTTACAGTAAATGTAATTTGCTGTGAACTTCCGACCTTCAGAGCCTTATTTAATTCAAGTTCACCATAAATAAGTGTGTCAGCGGTTGCTATACCTGTTTCAGCAAACTCAAAGAATCCGCTTGAAGCACCGCTATCCTTAAACACATGAACCGTGTCGCTTGCTATAGGTTTATAGGTTGCAAGAACGTAATCTCTTCCCCATGTACCATACCATGAATAGCTCTTCTGCTGATTGTCTGTTGAAAGATCAGGCAGACCTGAAAGCTCTGAAAATACAGTGATATAATAATTACCGTCTTTATAGCTGTAGTAATCATTATACTGTGTCTGGCTTCGTTCAACAAAGAATGGCTGATTAGGCTGAATTGTAACGCTGTTACCGTTTGAATCAAATCCCTGCATTGGCTCAATTGCATAATATCTTGCCCAGAGATAGTCCCCTTCATTTCCTGTGTTAGTAAGCGGAGACTCTCCCTCAGGAGCACTCTTATTGTAAGTATAGCCCTTTATGCAGACATCATTTATCCACTGTACAGCCGATTCTACAGAAGCTTCAATTTCCGCCTTGGTATAATCTGTGCCGTCTGTCGATAAGTAATCGTCCTTCAGAGCTTTATTGAGGAAGTCAATTATGCCGACGCTTTCATTTGCACTGAGCGAAACAAGCTCATGGGCTCGTGCCGGTGCAGGAGCGGGATAGTTACTGTCCTCATAATGTTGCTGACACCATGCAGTAAGCGTGCCATCAAGCTCAATCTGAGTTTCAAGAATACAATCGATACCCTTTCTCACAGAGGATTTTGCACGCTCTGCAAGATTACTGTCAACGATATTTGCAAAATCGCCTGATTTGTCGCTTACTTCAAGTAATATATCCATAACACGTATCATTGCATTATCGTTGTATGTGATATGTGACTGATATGTAGTGTGAGGGCATTCTCCGTCAAGAGCAAATATAGACGGCCAGCCTCCGTTATCATACTGATAATTAAGCAGAGATTCAATACCCATGATAACACTCTGTTTATACCGTTCATTTCCAGTAACACGGTAAGCTCTTGCAAGATAACGGATATGTGCTGTGGTAATGTTGTTATCAATAGTTGCGTGATACCACCAGCTTGACGGCAAGTAGTCATCAGTTCTCTTCTGCCAACCGCCGTAGCCATAATCTGTGGCAAGCTTCAGACCCCATTCACAATCCGAAGGAGTAATCTGAAGTGAAACCAGATCATCGGCAAGCTGAATACCCTCAGCTGAACTGAACCAACTGTCGTCCTCGCTCAATGCCTTCATAAAGTTTTCGGAATTGTTCTTGTCGTATTTAGGTGTTGTGGAAGCTTCTGAAGTTGTAAAATTATGAGTTAAAACAATACCTGTTGCCTGTTTCTGAGTCTGTACAAGATTAAGACTTGGACCAAAAACAGATGAACTCTTGAATGTACTTCCACCGTTACCTGTTACGCTGAATACAGACTGCTCATCAGAAGTTTGTGCGTTATCCTTGACAACAACCCACTGATCAAGCTCTTCATCATACTCATACAGTACAAATTCAGCTCCCTGAAGAGGTGTTGTTCCGTCCTCATCGACCTTGTTGATATCAAGCACAAAGCCTTCCACCTGGTTGATAACCTTAATTGAAAGTGTACCTGTACCGTCAGTCGCCTTATTCAGCGGATAAACTGTAATATCAGAGCCGTTCAGTGATTTCACAACGCCGTTGGAATTATAACTTGCCCTGTATTTTCCGCTGATTTCTTCTGAAGCATAATATGTCATTTTACCCTTTGTTTCAGGATCGCTGTCATCAACATAAAGAGGTAAAGCTTCAATTACAGCAGTGTAATCATTTTCTTCTGTAAGCGAAAGCTTTGCTACTTCTGTAATCACGCCTTCGTTTTCAGAATTTTCTCCGTAAATCTTTACAACAATGGGAATCTTATCACTTTCATCCTCAACAGCCCAATCCTTAATAACAGTTGCATTGGTTATCGGGTTGTTAACTATCTTCACATATCCCTTTTTGCTTGTGGGATCGATATTATCGATAGAGTAAAGTGATACATCTTCGCCGTTGATTTTTACGATTGTAGGAAGAATCTCGTTGCCTTCAGCATCATAATATGTTGTTTTGTAGTCTGAAAGCAGTGCTCCGTAAGTACTGTTTGCGCCTACCTCACGAATAAAATATCGATAATTATAAGTTTTTCCGTTAAGTGTAGCGCTCTCTACAATATTATTCCAGAGCGTCTTCCAGCCTGTTTTGTTGTTAAGAACCTCCATACCGCCTATCTGCACAGGAGCAGAATATCTGATACAATCCATAAGAGCCGAACAGGTTATTCCGTTGCCTATTGCATCATATGGTTTAGCGTTCTGATATCTTATAAGATAAACCTTATTATCCGCAGATGTAGCAGATTTAACTGATGTGGTATGTGTGGTTAGCTTTACGTCGTTAAGATCCTGTGTATAGTCCTTTGATGCAAAAGGTCCGTTCCACAAACCCTTCCATGTATCAATGGTACGCTCACTATTATATGTGTAAACCATATCTAACGACATATCCGATGCAACTGCATATGCTAAATAGTTATGAGCGTAGTAATTGTAAGTTACCTTATTTGAATCACGTGCCTGTCTTACTGTCTCTGCAATGGCAATAACCATATCAGATGACTGAATAGTTACAGGATATTCTCCCGCAACAGAAATATAATCAAGAATAACTTTGCTGAGTACGCTCTGATCAGAAACAGATAAGAATTTATCTTCTGTTCTGTCGTAGCCATAAGCCTCAACAAGCCATGTGTTTGGAGTAGCAAATCCCCATGTGTTCTTTGTAATATCAGGCGCAGAATCATCTGCCTTTGATCTGAACACAATCTTTACTACAGTATTTTCCGCTTCGGGAAGCTTGATTGCTGTATAGTTAAACTCGCCTGCGTCATCGTATGTTACAAGAGTATCTCTTACAGCCGTAAAGTTTGCATCATCTTCGGCAGGATTATAAAACTCACCGGGATCAAGAACATTTCCGTCGCCGTCGTCATCATCAGTTGCGTCAACATCTACTGTATTTAGTGATACAGGAACATCATTAAGGTAAATGGTCATACCCAGAGCTGATGCATTAAGTTGGCGATAGGCTTCCAACGAGAGAATCATACTGTTAAGGGTAAGCGTTGTTGCAGATTCAACTCCGCTGTCGTTCATATTGAACTGTACTGTTACCTGGTCGTTGCGCTTAACAAATTTAGAGGTTACAGATTCAGTATCATTCTGATGAGCAATTGCTCGTACAAGAGCATAATCGTTATTCGGGAAAACAAATGATGCTTCACCCTCTTCAGGCTCAGTACGCCAGAGTTCTACATCAACGAAATCGCTGTTGCTGATGTGCTCTGAATTTCCGTCAGCCCATTCCTTTTCAACTTCACGCTGTGCCGGATCAATAAAATTGAATGCAAGCTTGAAGTTCGAACTGTTAAGGCCTCGTTCCAGATAGTAAATAGAAAGCTCATGCTCCATAAGATCAACATTTTCTGTTGCTTCTTCAAGTTCAAACTGAGTAAGATCGAAAGTAACACATATACTTTCGTCAGGATTTTCGTGCACGTTATTTACATTCTGGAATTTTACATCAATAACAAGCTCATCGCCCTCAGAAAGTCTGCGTATCTGATACTGGAACGCAATTTTCTCTCCATCAAGTGGAGTAAACTTATCATCGAAAAATGCAACTGAATCACGCTTACTCCAGCCACCACCGCCGTTTTCGTCTACGAAACCTGTAGAAGCTCCGGGAGCAAGATTTTTGACAACATCAGGCGAAATGCATATTTCATCAAGTGAAGCCAGAAGTGCAAAGGCTGATTTTTCAGTATTTGTTACACCCTGATCAACACCGCGGTTTCCTTCACTGATCGTAATGTTGCCGTCATCATCAGACTCTGAAATACCTGTATAATCGGCAAAGCTTGAACCAACAACTCCATAGCCGTTCTTAAGGTCGATAAATCCGCCTACAGCAGTATGGGTACCGCCTATATCAAGAACCGGTCTGCCGTCTACATAAACCCATACGTCATCGTCACCTGAGAACTTGAACATACTGTTGTTTCGTTCCTCTTCCTTGGTGAGCATATTGAATGGAATATCGAGCTTCATTCCGAACATAAGATTTTCGGTAGCAAAACGGTCATTTGTTATCGGCGAGTTAAAGGGATAGAACTGGTAAATCGTCTGGCTTGATCCGTTACCGTCATCATACTTTGTATCACCTTTCTTAACGCCCATATAGTTGAAATTCGGATCATCTGCATATATTACGTCATCTCCGTTACGTGAAACAAGATGATCGTAATTGTAGTAATCCATATAGTATCCGCCTGACTGATTCTGTGTCAGTCTTGTTGCATACCATGCACGTGTACTGTCAAATTCGTAGTAGCCTGTCTCCTCATTGTATGCAAACGCAAAGTCTACATCTCTGTAAACATCACCGTATACAGCATTGGCATTATTAGCTCCCTCAATGAATTCATCATTAAAGTAAGGAGTTTCAACTTTTGTACCGTCAAGCATTACAATATCCATTGAAGGATCATATGAAACAAGTCCTTCTACAGCACGGCTGTTTGAGAAACCGTGAGGATAGTTATCTCTTTGCTCGGTAAATCCATACAGAGTATTCCAGTACTGACGGCTGTAAGGCATAATGTAGGCACCTACGCCCGAAATTTTGCCTGCGTCATCAAGAATATCTACGGGAGTTCCTGTGACTGTACTCTGAGTAATGGTATATACCGCATCAGCATCTCCATTAAGAGCTGAAGCGATCTGTGCTTCGGTAAACAAAGGTCTGCCGTGACGGTCAGCGTCAAAATAACGTCCGTTACCTGTCATCCAGCTGTTTGAGCCGAAATAAAGAGGAATTATTGTATCTTCCGTACCAAGAATATCTGTGTAATATCTGCTTATAGCATCATTGAAAAGATTACCCTGATAAGAATAAGCAATAGTGTTTGTGCCTTCTGCAAACGAACCTTCAGTATTTATAAGCTGAAGTCCGATATTGATATTATCAACAAGAACTATGCTGTTATCTTCTGACTCAAGAATTATTGAAGTAGAGTCTGAACCGATAATCGGAGCAAAGGTTTCGCTGATGTTAATGGTACCGGGCTCGTATTCAGCAAGTATTTCCTCATACATTATCTCATTTGTGCCTGATTTGTAATGTATAGCCTTAAGCTGTACCTTGCCGTATGAAAAAGCCTTTCCTTCTATAAGATAGTTTTCCTTGTTTGAATAAGTATTCGCACCCTGAAGCTTTGAACTGTCGCTGATATTTAAAAACAGCTCCATACCGTCAAAGTTCTTTACTGCAGTTTCTGAAGAGGTCGATACTCCCTTGAGAGCAACTCCTACATAGTCAGCATAATCTTTCGCAATTTTATCATTACGAGTATATGAAGCAGTTACTGACGAAGTAACAGGTCCCGCCGAATCAGAAACTACTGTCTTGGGTGCATCATATGAAAGAGTGAAGTTATCATAGTAAGCAGAATCGGTGTTCATTGATTCTTCCCAGCTCTGCCACCACGCATCAAAAGTCTGGAAGTAAAGTTTTACCTCTGTTGCGTTGACTGGAACATAAAATTCACCTTCAAGGGTATGCATAGTACCTGTAGGATCACCTGCTTCATCTTTTCCGATACTGATTGAAGTGAGCGAGGTGCCTGTCACACCACCGTCTGTTGAGAGCCATACAGCTCCGTTTCTGAGTTCATATTTTGTATCGGTAATCTGCATTGAGAATTTATATGTTCCGGGTTTTAACATTTCCTGAGGCAATGTATAAACTGCGGGCTTATGGAAGAAGCTATACAGCTTGCCACCTGTAATACTGAGATTACCCTTACCGCTGTCGCCAGCAACCTCTACTGTGGTAAAACCATAATCCGACGGATCACCTGTTGCGAAATCCGCACTTGCAATTGTCTTTTCTTCTGTAACATATTTTTCATAGCCTACAGTGAAATCGTCTACACGGAAAGTTCTATTGCCACAACTTAATCTAATAGAAATATCAGTAGCACCATCGGGTAATGAAACAGTTTCACCGTTCATCTCAGTCCAACCGCTCCAGCTTGGCAAGCTTTCTGACTGTGCCAGAGTCATACTTTGCTCAACACCATTTGAATCCTTATAATAGATAGTTGCTACCATAGTTCCGTTACCATTGTTAGAACCTGTAGCTACCATTGATGAAATTGAAATGTTATTTCCGGTAGCATACGGCAACTGATATTCTGCAACAGCACCTCCATATATCTGCATATAATAAGTCGAGTCATCGCTATAACCATTGCCGTTATCAGTTCTTACACCTACAGTCGCAGTACTCGAACCACTGTATTTTGTAAAACCGCACAAATCACCTGCAGGGAAATTTGCGGTTTCAGTCACCTGTTCTGTGACATATTCAATTGTGGAACCATTACCTTCGTAATGGAGCTCAAAATCATCAAGACGATAGGTATTTGTAGCGTAGAAGCGGATTGCTCCGTTTGTTGCACCTTCAGGCAAATAGAACGAGCCTAAGTCCATCTTGGCAAAATTATCACTCCATGTTGATGAGGTCTTGTAAAGCTCAACAATATGCTCAGTGCCGTCCTTCTGGTAATACAGTTCAACAGTAACAGTCTGCTCAGCTGCGGTACCTGCTTTGCCCCAGATTGACGCATTGAAATATTTATTCGTAGCATCAGAAGGAAGAGGATATTCAGCAACTGAATTACGGTTAAGCTGAAGAATATGCTTATCTCCGCCGTAATCATCCATTTCTCTGATGACAGCATCAGCACTTCCAATATTTCTGAAACCGATCGACTCTAAAGAATCAACATTAAAATCAGTAGCAAAAGTTCCTGTTGTATTGTAATTTGCTGTCAGATTCCAGATAGGTTTATTTGTTGTACCGTCTGCATTGTTGTATGTATAGGAAGTTTTATGATCAATAAGAGGATTACCCGCAAGTTCCCAGTCTGAGAAATAATCAAAAAAGGTCGCATTTGTATGATAAACCTTATTGGCGGTACCAAGACCTATATCACCGTCTCCGTTCAGCTTGACAGAGCCTTCAAGAGAATTATTGATACTCTGGCTGTATCTGCCCAGGTCATTTACATCTGTTACAGAGCCGAACTCGCCGTTCATTTCAAGTACAGCGTCATAGAAAGTTCTGCCTTCTGCTGTGCCCGGATTAACCCACGAGCCGTCAACTTCGGGTTTAGAGGAAGAATCCCCCTTGGAATCTCCGTGCTCCCAAATTAACTGCACAGGCATTTTTTCGCCACCGCTTTCAAGTGAAGCTGTGGCTCCGTACCTGTTTATCATAAGCTGAGGCGGAGCATAATAGCAGTTACCTTCAGCCATAGTAAACTCTGTCAGCGGAGAAACCCACTGAAAATCAACATAATCATAGCCCCATTCACGTGAAGCCGAGTTGATTCTGTAGTTTGTAACAGTATCATAAACGGTTCCCGAATCCCAGCCTGAAAACTGAATGTAATTTCCGACTGCTATGGGAGATACAGAAACGTATACATTTGCAGGATTTACATTCTTTATGGTATTATCGGCAGAAACAGCCGAGCCAAGCTGAGCCTTTACAGAACTCCACAGAGCATCATTACTTGCAATAACATCGGAAAGCAGTCGCATTTCCACTTTAGAAGGCTCGGTATCCTGAGCACTTTCATAAACATCAGCACTGACAACAACACCGTTTTTGCCTTCATATTTAGAAAGTCCGTTGTCGAAGAATACATACTGACTGTCAGAAGTAGCATTCTGTGTCAAAGCTGGAATGAGACAGTAATACATGGCACAAATTCCGAAAACAGTAGCCATAGACAAGCCGGCTTTTTTCAGAAATTTCTGATTTTTCTTAGCTTCAGCTGTTGTTTCAACACCTTTCGGTAGTTTAAAAGAACTGTTTTTTATTATATTTTTCACAAGTATCACCTTCTTCTTCATGAAAATAAATACATATCAATATTCAGAGTAATTCAAATTTTAAAATCGGCCACACACGCATAACAGCCTTGCCTATAAGACGTTCTTCGGTAATCATTCCTATGGATTCCGAACGGCTGTCCAAAGAAGTTGAACGCTGATCACCGAGAACAAAAAACGAATTTTCAGGAACCTGAACAGGAAAAACAACATCGCAAGGCTCCAGCGACAATCCACTTGCATAAGGTTCATTCTGTACCACGCCATTGACAGAAAGAACGCCATTTTCATCCATATCGACAATGTCCCCCGATATTCCAACAACTCTCTTAAGCAGTACCGTATCATTATGATAAAAGGCGATGATATTTCCACGCTCAACAGATACATCTGCGTCAAAGCAGACAATAATATCATCTGCAGTAAGCTGAGGCATCATACTTGTTCCTACAACACGGAACATAGGAAACCACAGATTTGTCATAAGAATAATCACAGCAACAGCAGAAAGAGAAATTACAATTATATAGCGTAAATTCCTGCTTCTTTTTTTCTTTTCCTTAAGCAGTGAAAGCTCACTTTTCAGCTCATCAACTGTCGGACGGTTCTGTATCCTGTTGCCTTTGAGTTTCTTCAGCATTATTGGTTCCAGCCTTTATTGATTCTAAGTAAATATCGGCAGCCTTCTGTGCCGATTCAAAAATATCGGACAAACGAAGAGCAGCTTCTGCGATTGAGCCCGATTCACTGATTTTCAATTCCTTACATTCCAGTTTTTTCTTCAACTGTTCTATTTCTTCATTTAATCGTTCTATTTCCTGTTCCTGTTCAAGAAGAAGCTCAAGGAGCTCTATCTTCTTCATTTTTCTTATTGTACGATTCATTCGGTCCTCCGTGTAAAAAAACATCAACTATTTTCTGTATTATTTGTATATATTATACCATTACGACACATTATCATTCTTTAATATTTTATGTATATTATATAAAGTTTTTGTTAAGTATATACATATTGTATATGCAAAGTGAGTATTTACAGATTATTTCGATTAATTTTCGCAATATTTTTAGACTTTTAGTATACGTAAGCAATTGTGTGTAATTTTTTCGAATTAATTTATTCATTTAAAGTTAACTCAAAGGATTAACCATAATAAACAGAACTAAAGAATAATTAATAATTTAAAGGTTTTTGTACTTGTTGACACATTTTCTTTTTTAAAGATTATATCACAATATAATTTCTGACACAATTGCAGTTACAACCATTTTTATTGCATTTAATACTTAATAATTTTCAAATTCAATTAAAATCCACAAAAATTCTGCCCTACAGTTTATAAATTATGTCTTTCAGCTCCTACACTCAATCATACTGACGAACTCCTTGATTTTCACAGTAATTTATCAGATATGTAAGATTGCACAACAACACGTTTCTCTGTTTGTTTATTGTGACAGCCCATAGAAAACACAAAAGCTGAAAACAATACGTTCTCATTGTTGAAAAAAGCTCTTATATATGGTATAATGTATAAAACATTAATGTTCGGGGTGAAATGATTGTATCGCTTATTTATTGTCGAAGATGACGACGGCATCGCACAGGGTATTTCCTCTCAGGCTACAATGTGGGGAATGGAAACCGTCTGTGCTGTTGATTTCCAGAATGTTATCTCACAGTTTACTGCAGTTAATCCGCATATTGTACTGCTTGATATATCACTGCCTTTTTATAACGGATATCACTGGTGCTCGCAGATCCGCAGACTTTCCAGTGTTCCGATAATTTTTATCTCCTCTGCTTCTGACAGTATGAATATCATTATGGCTATGAATATGGGTGCAGATGATTTTATCACAAAGCCCTTTGATATGTCAGTTCTTATGGCAAAGGTTATGGCTCTGCTCAGACGCACATATGACTTTTCAAAAAATTCTGAGCTTCGTGAACATAAGGGTGCTATTCTTAATATGTCTGATTCATCACTCACATACAATGATGAAAAGATTTCACTTTCCAAAAATGAATTCAAGATCCTCTGCACTCTTATGGAGCAGAAAGGCAGAGTCGTAAGCCGTGAAAAGCTTATGGATATTCTTTGGGAAACCGATTGCTTTGTAGACGAAAACACACTTTCCGTAAACGTAAACAGGCTGAGACGCAGACTTGAAGGTGCGGGACTTTCCGACTTTATCAAAACAAAACACGGCGTCGGCTACATTATTGAGGATTAATATGAAGCTTTTTAAAGATTACCTTTATATTCACAGAAAAATATTGCTGTACGGCTCTTTGGTTGTTTTTATTTTTCTGCTCACCTTCTGGCTGTACAGACTTCCACTGGGAGCTGTACTCTACCCTACAGCCCTTTGCGTTGCTGTGGGAGTTGTTTTCTTTGCTTTTGATTTTTTCAGATTTCAAAAGGACAGGAAATCTATTAACGAAATAAAATCCGTTACCGATGCAATGCTTTCAGCAATTGTACAGTCGCCTCCTAAAGATCACGAGGACTGGGCTGAGGCTATGAGAGCTGTAATTTCTGCTCACGATGAGTTTGCAATGCAGACAAGAGAAAAATACTCTGATATGATTACTTATTATACAGTATGGGCTCATCAGATAAAGACTCCCATAGCGTCTATGCGACTTATCCTCAGCGGTGAGGACAGTCAGTTGTCACGCAAGGCTTCGGCTGAGCTTTTCCGAATTGAACAGTACGTTGATATGGTGCTGGCGTTTCTGAGACTCGGCTCGGATACAACAGATTACGTTTTCTCTCAGCATCGTCTTGACGAAATAGTAAAACAGGCTGTAAGAAAATTCAGGGGCGAGTTTATAATGCGTAAGCTTACACTCTCGCTGGAGCTTTCGGAAACAGTTATAACAACCGATGAAAAGTGGCTGTCGTTTATTATAGAACAGGTTTTGTCAAACGCTTTGAAATATACCAAAACAGGCGGAATTACAATTAAATCAACTGATGACGGCAAGCTTACCGTGTCTGATACGGGAATAGGCATACTTCCCCAGGACCTGCCGAGAATTTTCGATAACGGCTATACAGGCTCAAACGGAAGGCTTGACAAATCAGCAAGCGGAATAGGCCTGTACCTCTGCAAAAGAATATGCAAAAACCTTTCCCACTCGATTTCAGCTGTTTCACAGGTAGGAAAAGGTACTTCGGTTACCATTGACCTTTCAAAAAGCGTGCCCAGGGATTAAATCTTACAAAAATGTCAGATTTCAAAAAGGAACTGTAAGCCAATCAAATGGTTTGCGTTCCTTTTTTGTGCTAAAATATAGACACAGACTAATTCAGGAGGTATTTTCAATGAGAATTTTAAACGTACAGGCGGTTGCAAAAACTTATACAACACGCTTTTCCAAAAATAAAGTAGAGGCACTCAAAAACGTGTCCTTTGAGGTTGAAAAGGGCGAGTATGTCGCTGTTATGGGAGAGTCAGGCTCAGGAAAATCTACTCTTCTCAATATCCTTGCTTCTCTTGACAAGCCTACAAGCGGTAAGGTTATACTTGACGGAATTGATTTATCTGCCGTTAAGGAATCGGATATCGCACAGTTCAGAAGAGATAATCTTGGGTTTGTTTTTCAGGAGTTCAATTTGCTTGATACATTCACTCTGAAGGACAATATTTTTCTCCCACTGGTACTTGCCGGCAAAAAGTACTCTCAGATGGAAAAGGCACTTGCTCCTATTGCAAAAAGACTTGGTATTGAAGATATCCTTGAAAAGCACCCTTATGAGGTTTCAGGCGGTCAGAAGCAGAGAACTGCTGTTGCAAGAGCTATGATAACAAACCCTAAGCTCATTCTTGCCGATGAACCCACAGGCGCTCTTGATTCAAGAAGCACTGACGAGCTTTTAGGACTTTTCTCTGAGGTAAACAAAACAGGTCAGACCATTGTAATGGTTACACACTCTGTAAAGGCTTCAAGTCGTGCGGGAAGAGTACTTTTTATCAAGGACGGCGAGGTTTTCCATCAGATTTACAGGGGCGATAATTCCGACAGACAGATGTACGGACTTATCTCTGATACTCTTACAATGCTCAGTACAGGCGGTGAAAGATAATGAAAACTGCAGTTCATACAAGACTCGCTCTTGACGGAATCAAGAAAAATAAGCACCTTTATATTTCCTATATCGCAGGCGGAGCAATTATGTCTGCCATAACATACATTATGCATTTTCTTGCAAGCGACAGAATACTCGACAGTATCCGTCAGGGTGCTACAACTCTGGGAGCAACACTTCCTCTTGCAGGCTGGATAGTTTCAATATTTTCTGTCATATTCCTTTTTTACACAAACTCCTTTATCATAAAGAGAAGAAGCCGTGAGCTTGGTCTTTACAACGTTCTTGGAATGGATAAGAAGAACATCGCAAAGGTTATGGCTATTGAAAGCATTGCCGTTGCTGTAATGTCAATCGGCGCAGGACTTATTGTTGGCATTTCTCTTTCAAAGCTTGCTGAGGCTTCACTTTTAAAGGCTCTTGGTGAGAAAATCGGCTTTGCGGTTTATATTCACCTTCCCGCTGTTGCCATAACAGGAGCTGTATTTATGGGAATTCACCTTCTTCTGCTTATCAACTCTCTTATCCGTGTTGCAGTTTCAAAGCCCGCTTCACTCATTATCAGCGACAGAACAGGTGAAAAGCCCCCCAAAGGAAATGCCTTTATAGCGGTGATAGGTCTGGCTCTGCTTGTGGGAGCATATGTGATTTCACTCTCCATCAAGTCTCCCCTCAACGCTATGATGCTGTTTTTTGTAGCTGTAATTATGGTTATCATCGCTACCTATATGATTTTTATTTCAGGCTCGGTTACTCTTTGCAGACTTCTTAAGAAAAACAAGAGCTACTACTACAATCCAAAACATTTTGTTTCAGTTTCATCAATGTCTTACCGTATGAAAAGAAACGGCGCCGGACTGGCCTCTATATGTATTCTCTGCACAATGGTTCTTGTTACTGTTGTAGCTACAGGAAGTCTTTACACAGGCCTTGAAGATACAGTAAAAGAAGCTTTCCCCTATCAGATTTCTTCAAGTGCATTCTTTCTCAGCTATCCCGACCTTACAGATGATGCAAGAGAGGAAGTCCGCAATACGGGAGAGTCACTCACCTGCAAGGATTCAGTTTATTATGACTGTGTTGCTTCATCAGGATTAATAAAAGGCGGAGACTTCAACGATGATCCCGATCTTTCGGTTTATGACTCTTCAATTGCCGATAAGATCATTGAGCTAACTATATACTCGCTTTCAGACTATAACCGCATTACAGGGAAAAATGAGGTTCTTACTGATTCTCAGTGCCTTGTATGGAGCGACAAAGAAGCTGAAAAGTTTGATACATTTACCATAAAAGGAGAAAAGCCTCTTGAAGTAAAAAAACAGCTTCCTGACTTTTTCAAGACAACAGGAAACGTGCTTTCTTCAGGCGTTCCGAGAGTATATATGGTTGTAAACGATCTTGAAGAATATACATCTGAGCTTGTAGATGTTGAAAATAATCTTTACGATTTCTATCTGTTTTTTACTTGCGGTTATGATACTGTTCTTTCAGAAAAAGACAGTGTTGATGCAGGTCATAACCTGGGCGTCAAGCTTTATGACATTGAACGAAGTATGAGATACAGCGGTCTTGCCAATACAGATGTAAATCTCAGACACGATTTCAGAACAGATTGTACTGAGCTTTACACAGGTATCTTCTTTATGGGAATTACCCTCAGCATCGTATTTCTCATTGCTGCAGTGCTTATTATCTACTACAAGCAGATTACAGAAGGTTATGAGGACGCTTCACGTTTCTCTATTATGAGAAAAGTAGGTATGACAAGAAAGGAAATCAAGCGCAGTATCAACTCACAGGTGCTTACTGTTTTCTTTGCTCCGCTTGTAACTGCAGGTATTCATATGGCATTTGCTATGCCTATTGTTTCTAAACTTCTGAAGGTTATGTACCTTGAAAACACTTCGCTTCTTATTGCAACCTCAATCGGAACATTTGCTGTATTTGCAATATTCTACGCAATTGTATATAAAATCACTTCTCATTCCTATTATTCCATTGTTTCCCCGTAACTGTTCATCAGCATTTATATGATTATCTGTGCAAAGAAAAACCACCCGTAACGTTGGTATTCTTATAGGAGAATTTATATGTATTAATGAGGAAAACCCTTTTTTTGAATTTGCTGTTCATATAAGCTCCTCCTTTTCGGATTTATGTTTCATTTTTGCTTGTCTTGCGATAATCCTCATTCCTTTCCATATAAATTAACATATCTAATAAAAAAGCTGTTGTACCATTTGATGATACAACAGCTTATGATCTGTTATGTATTTAGAATTACAGCGGTCTGCTGTGCATAACAGACCGCTGTAAGCAAGTAGGAGTTTTCGATTATTCCTCACGTTTTCTCAGAGCAAATGCCATAGCAACTGCACCTGCGCCTGCAAGAAGTACTCCCGCAAGACCAGTATCTCCTGTTTTCGGAGACTCGCTTGACGCTTTCTTTGTGGTAGTTGTTGCCGAAGCAGTTGTTGTGGCCGAGGCAGTTGTTGTAGTATCTGAAGCCTCTGTCTCTGTGATTGTAGTAGTAGTTGCGGTGGTAGTTGTGGTTGTGGTAGATGTTGTTGTAACAGGAACAGGCTCTGCACTGACAGGGTTTGTAACATCAAAAGGATCACTGAAATTTTCTATTGACCAGTCATCTTCATTGACCGCATAGGCTCTTCCCGAATATATAAGTCTTACATAAGCTTCGAAATCATTGAATATATCTGATGTTGGATATACTCTGTATGAATTGGCTTTATACTGCCAATAGCCTGTTACTTCGTCTCCCCACACTTTTCCTGTATTACATTTAACCGTCCAATCTATAGGATATCCCAGCATTTCAGCGGTCACTGTATCATCAAGAGCGACATTCTCATTCACATGAAGATCAAAGTAAGGAGTCTCTTGTCCGCTGACAAAGCATCTGTACCACGACTCGTATGATTCTGTAGCAAGCATATCGTAAAACTTATCTTCATCGCTGAGCAAATTGTTTCCAAATCCATATCTTACAAATTCATCACCATAAATTTCTACAATTTTCTCATCACTCATCTCAAGAAGCTCAAGATAGGTGTAGGTTTCGGATTCTTCCTGTGCATTTGCATTTATAGCTGTAAATGCTCCTCCGCATAATGTCATTGATGTCAGTAATGAAATAAGTTTTTTCATAGTTATTCCTCCGTTTCGTCTTAAACTTGTGCCGTCTGCTGATCCGCATAGTAGCTGAGGATTTCCGATGCGTCTGTGGGAGTTACAACTCCGTCGCCGTTGAAATCACCAAGAACAGAGTAGTCCGCACCGTTTTCAGCTGATGCTACCGCCACACCCGACTGTGCATCTGCGTAATAAGAAAGAAGCATACTTGCGTCAACGGGAGTTAAGGCGTTGTCTGAGGAGAGGTCGCCGAGGAATTTATAGTTGTAAATTATGCCGGCATGAAGATTCATGCTTATTGAAGGCGATGCACCTGTATCACGACATACCTTTGAAAAAAACTCTGAATTTTCTGCTTCAGTTTCATGACTCTCATAATTAGTTATCTGCATTGAAACGATATCATCATAGGCACTTGCGTTTATTGTATACTCAGGATAATTATCTGCCATATACTTTAAAAAATCGTCGCTTTTTTCCGCTGATATGATGAATTTATCATAAGCTACCGACGCTTCATTGAGTGCAACGATGTTGTTTTCTCTGAAATCCACATGATTCAAATATCTCAATGTATCATCTTTTTCTGCATCAATATGACAATAGTAGTCCGTTATTCCGAGTTCTTCCAAGCGTTTAGGAACAACCATTACAAAAGAAAGATCGTCCCGCGTTACTACCATGCCCATAGGTACAGCTATATTTCCAGCATTTGCCGATAAAGCGCTCATTGCTCCAACGCATAATGTTATTGATGTCAGTAATGAAATGAGTTTTTTCATAGTATAACCTCCTCAAAAATTATATTTATATATGGTTTATAAACGTGGCGTGATTCATCGGAAGGACCCCCTTAATCACAAATTTTGATATGAATTTGTAGATATTCTTACTTTAATTGTAGCACACAAAAAAAAAAAAAAACAACCCTTTTTCACCTATAATACGTCATTTTTCACGTTTTTGTATATATGCACAACAACACATTTCTCCGTTTGGATATTGTGACTAACTTATCATTTTTTATTAAATCTCCCGAATTTAACAAGCTCTGCCATTGTAGCAATAAACATTGTGTTGGTGGGAGCCTTTTCTGCTGTTATATAAGGAAAACTGAATATGTCATGGGAATTGTCAGGGATATTCCCATACCACGCAGATTCCACAGAGGTACGTATTGCCCTCTCAACGCTTGAAGCTGAAACTCCATACTTTTCAGCAATCAGAGTGTACAAGTAATTGAATCTTTTGTTTGTGGAAATTGTTTCCGGATAAATATCAATTGCATATTTAATGTAATTGAAGCCTTTAAGATTAGGCTTTAAGCCAAGCTCAAGCAGTGATTTGGTTATGTACTGATTTTTTATTTCTTCATTTTCTTCGGTAGTGTCAGTATTATGATTTTCCATTTATGTACTTCTTTCTATAGTGGATTTAGCTATACAGCGGTCCGCCGTGCAAAAACGAACCGCCGTAAAGCTGTAAAGAATAGGAGTAGAGTAGTTCCTTTGTCGGATACAGGAATAATTCCTGTACATTTTCAGCTGATGAATTATACAGTTCTTTCGCCACTGTATGCAGTAATTGTTTCAAAGCCAGCGCTTGTCAGGAATGTAAACTGTGACTTCAGACGATATGTACCGCTTGCAAGACTGTACTTGTAATTAGTTGTGCTGGCATATTTACCGCTGTCGGTTTCATTCCAGTGCACAACAAGTTGCCATGAGCCTGAAGAAGTTTTCTTCTCCAGAGTCTGATTGACTACAATAGATGTAACGCTTGTTATACCTGTTGCCTTACTTACACACTTAGCTGTAGTACCTGTAATGTTTAATTCAGAAGAAGCAGACAAAGCATATGCAGATGCAATCGATATACCATAATCATCACCTGTTGCATAAACAGTACTTCCAAAGCAAGCAATCGTCATAATTAAGCACATTAAAACTGCCGTTGCTTTTTTCAGCATAATATTCACCTCCTTGTTATAAATTTATATAGAAACTCTCTTCTATAAACAATAACAAAGTAAGAGGCCATTTTCTGACAAAAAATCGGGAATTTTTTTAATTTTCTACCTTTTGCACAGATTCAGCTATATCAATTAGTTCATTTTTACCAACGTTTGACATAAGCTTGAAAATATAGTCTTCATTCTCCCATAAAATATAATGATAATCCAGGTAATTGCAGAAATACATTGCTTCGTACCCATTGATGCTTATTGTTTCGATCTCTTCAGCTCCCTCGGTGTTCAGCATTACATTTTCAAAATTGCTTTTAACACTCTGTTCAAAATCAATCGCATACCCTTCCTTATCATATGAGTAATGTACAAAATGTTCATTAGACTCATAACAAGTCATTTGGTAATCGCTTAAATCATAGGTTATTCCGTACTTTTCCTCTATTGTTGCCGGAGCCTCTGCATCAGATTCCGCAGGAGTTACTACAGAGCGGTCGGTGAAAATATCCATAAAGAAATCAGCAAAACCTCCCCTCAGCGCACTACTGCTCATAACCGCAACGGAAGACGCTAAAGCGACGCACGCAACCACACAGGCGACTCTCTTTGAAGCGGTATTAACCAGCATATAGAAAGGCTTTTTCTGTCTGCGGATAAGCATATTCATTTTCTTCTCAAACTCAGGCGAGAATTCGTGCTCTGTTTCTGTCTGAGGCACAGAACTTTCATATTCGGGAATCAATGCTTCCGCTAATGCACGTTTAAACATTTCATTCATTACAGCACTCCTCCTTATCAAGCAATTCCTTAAGAATTGATTTAGCACGTTCAGTACGCTTATAGACATTTTCGATTGTTATGCCAAGCATACGGGCTGTTTCCTTAGCCGAGAATCCTTCAAGATAGCGCAGAAAGAGAATATCCTTATACATCTGAGGAAGCAAAGTGATTTTCTCCACAAGCTTTTTGTAGTCATACTTCTCAAAGAAATCAATTTCAACATACATATTGTCTTCTATGGCACTGATACCATGGCTTGCTCTTGTTTTATTCTCGTTATAGATATTCACAGCAGTGTTTCTACTAATAATAACAAAATAAGAGACCATTTCCTGACAAGGAATTGACCTGATTTTATCAATTTCCCCTGAAATTTGTAGGAATGCCTGATGAACAGCATCTTCAGCGTCCTGTGAATTGTGCAAAACGCTATATGCAATTTTATACATTACCTGTCGATATTTTATATAAAGCTTTTCGAAGTAATTTTTGTCGTCCTCATCACTGATTACAGCAAGATAAACAGCTAACACTCAGGCACCTCCTTTACGGTATTTTTCTCTTTTCATTTTACCAACTTTTGATTTATAATGCAATAGAAATCAAAAATTTCAGTCCTGCTTCTTTTTAACTGAGTAAACTGCCCGATGTTTCAAAACTGTAAAAAAGCCTGATGCAATCCGCTTTACCGAACGCATCAGGCCTTTATTCTCATTTACAAATCCTTTATCATCGTTATATGAGGACAACCCTGCTCATACTCTACATCACCAAATGCAGAAAACCCCGATTTTTCATAGAAAGCTGTTGTCTGAAGCTGTGCGTGAAGCTGTATTTTTACTCCGCCAAGCTTTTTTACATACTCTTCGGCATTTCTCAAAACTATACTGCCTAAGCTTTTTCCACGATGTTCCTTTAAAACAGCCAGTCTTCCAAGAGTATATACCTTTTTTTCATCATCTGTAAAGACTCTGCAGGTCGCAACAGGAAAACCAAAATCATCAAACAACAGAAAATGTACTGCAACTGAGTCTGTCTCGTCAAGGTCAGTATGAAATCCTTGTTCTTCAATAAAAACCTTGTTTCTTATCTCAAGTGCCTCAGCCGGTACAGACTCATATACTTCAACTATCATTAAAACAACTCCTCAACAATTTTTGAAATGCTTACTCTTTTTCCTCGCCCTCCGTATAGTCAAAGGACTCAGGTTCATCATCTGATGCCTTGCAGAACTGTGTCTCGTAAAGCTGTGTATACACTCCGCCAAGAGCAATCAGTTCGCTGTGAGTACCACGCTCTGCAATCACTCCGTTATTTATTACGAGAATTTCATCTGCGCAAAGAATAGTGGAAAGTCTGTGGGCGATGAGAATACTTGTGCGTGAGGTTATAAGTGGCTCGATAGCGTCCTGGATTTTCTGCTCTGAGATAGAGTCAAGAGCAGAAGTTGCCTCATCAAAAATCATCAGTGCAGGATCTTTAAGCAGTACTCTTGCAATGGAAATACGCTGTTTTTCTCCACCCGAAAGCTTAAGACCTCTGTTTCCCACCACCGTATCAAGTCCTGTTTCCTGTTTTTCGATAAAATCGTAGATATTTGCCTTTTTACAGGCTTCAATGAGTTCCTCTTCGGTAGCAGACGGCTTTGCATAAAGCAGATTCTGACGGATAGTTCCGTTGAAGAGATATGTTTCCTGACTTACGATACCGATGTTCTCACGCAGATATGCAAGGTCAAGCTTACGCACATCAATATCGTCAAAGGTTACTGTACCCGATGTTGTATCCCACAGTCGCGGAATGAGATTTACAAGAGTACTTTTACCCGATCCCGAAGGACCTACAACCGCAATACACTTGCCCTGTTCCAGGTTAAAGTTTATATCAGTAAGGATCTGACGCTCCTTCTCATAGTAAAAGCCTACGTTTCTGAACTCCACCTCTCCTCTTGCACGTTCAGTAGGACATACTGCGTCAGGAGCATTTTCAATCTCAACAGGCATATCATAATACTCAAAAATACGTGTAAACATCGCCATCGAGCGTATCCAGTCCACCTGAATATTAAGAAGCTGATTGAAAGGGCCGTACATTTTTCCCAGCAATGCTACAAGCACGGTGATATCTCCCACAGTAAGACTGCTGTCAAACTTCATCATAAGAACTCCGCCGGCAAGATACAAAAGCATAGGACCGATATTTGAAAATGTACTGAGAGCTACTCTGAACCAGCGTCCCGCCATACTTTCACGTATATTCAGCTTTACCATACGTCCGTTTGCTTCTTCGTATTTGTCGTATTCAACCTGTTCCATTCCGAAAAGCTTTACAAGAAGCTGACCGCTTACCGACATTGTTTCATTGAGAATACCGTTTATTTCATCACTGCACGCCTGTGACTCGGCTGTAATGGACCAGCGTGTTTTGCCCGCGCTTCGTGTTGGAATGATAAACAACGGTATCACCGCAATTCCCACCAGCGCCATTACCCAGCTTTGCTGAAACATAACTACAAGAGCAATAATCAGCGTTATTGAGTTTGAAAGAATACTTGTAAGTGTGGTTGTGATGATCTGCTGTACACCTGAAATATCACTTGTCATACGTGTGATTATGTCACCCTGATTGTTGGAGGTGTAGAAACGCTGTGACATCTTCTGCAGATGCCTGTACATCGTGTTTCGCATATCGTATGTAATATGCTGAGCAATCCAGGTTTTCATATAGCTTTCAAGTACTCCGATGAGATTTGCTCCCAGAGTAACCGCCAGCGAAAGCACGATAAACACAATAAGCTTCTGCATACTTTTCCCGATAAGTCCCTCATCGATAATCTTGCCTGTAAGCACCGAAGGCATAAGATTAAGTACCGAGGAGATTACAATGGCAACAAGTACAATAACCATCTGCTTCCAGTAGGGCTTCAGATAGGAAAAAATACGCTTTAAAAGCCCCTTTGTAACCTTCGGACGATTTTTCTTTTCTTCCTCTGTGAGAAAGCTTTGTCTTCGTGGGCCTCCCATAGGTGGCATAGCAATCACTCCCTGTTATGTAATTTTCTTTATTATAGCATAATCTTTTACGTATTACAACAAAAATTTGTTCCGTTTCGCTTGCGGTGGTCGTCAGATAAGGTATACATTGCTTCAAGTGCTACAAGCACTGAGGAAATCGGCAACAGTGTATATCCTCCCGCGACTCTAAGATTTACAAGCTCCTCACTTTTGCAGGAAGAAGCGATGACGTATCAGATCCCTGGTACAGCAGAGATTTTGGAACTGCTTACAGTGATATTTACGAGGGTTGCCACGAACTTGTCAAAGAACTTTTTAACAAGTGATCCGCTGTATTTCAGCCGGACAGTATTATATAATGAACACTTTTTAATATGATATAGTTCCCTGCTGTCCTAAATATATCAATATTGTATACACTTGTTTATATAAAAAATGCAAAACTGCACTATGTAGAAAATAATCTTACTCACCACAAGATACTATGCATTTTTGTGCACATCAAGTTCGGCTTGCTTCTTGCAAATTGTGTTATATTTCAGAAAAATACAGGATTTTATTCAATTGTACGGTTTCTTAATACTTGCTATAATATTGTTATAATAATCTAAGACGGAGGAATTTTTATGTCTAAAATCAACAGCCAAAGATTAATGACAATTATCACAGCATTTATTATGTTGATAATCTGCATCACAGCCGGCTTGCCTGTCCGACTTACTGCAAACGCTGTATCGGCAGATTATCCCGCAGAGCTTGTTCGTATCAGTACTTACGACAACAGCCGTAACCTTAACATTACGGGATATTCAGACAACTCTGCGCTGAACACCTGGACCACCAACGGTCAGCAGAATGAAAACTGGCGCTTTGACTATGTTGGTGCAAACAGCGTTGGTAGCTACTTCAAAATCACAAATATGGGCACAGGACGTCTTATAACTCCCCTCAGCTATAACGTTTCCGAAGGAAGCTCATGTGTGATTTACGGAAGTGAAAGTGCAACCTCTCAGCACTGGTATGTTATTGCCGTTTCTCAGGATTCCTTTGGAAATGACCTTCATTACAAAATCGTCAATTACGATAATCCTGACCTTGCAATCACTTATAACTCCTCTGCAAATACTGTTTCTCTTGCAACTTACTCAGGAGCAGACAGTCAGAAGTGGCTCCTTAATACAGCCGGACTTCAGGGCTTTGCTGGCTATGCCAAAGACCCCAACGGCAATGTAAAGGCTTCTGCAATAGGCGGTCTGCTTGGTGAAGTCGTGGAGGTTACCACATTTGACGAGCTCAAAACCGCTTGCTCAGACGCTACACCAAGAACAATTGTAATTACCAAGGATATCTCCAAAACAGGTACATATACAACTGACTCTAACGGACGTTATCGCTTCAACGACGCCGGAATTTATATGTATCCCAATAAGACTATCATCGGCAGTTACTCAGCAAATTCCCTTTACAACGTTTATTTCCGTACTTATGAAGGAAACTACGGTCAGGGAAAGAACATTATTATCCGCAATATCGAAATTTCTCACGATAAGGAACTCAATAACGACAATATCTGGGAATTCTCATACGGCTCGAATTTCTGGATCGACCACTGTACTTTTATCGGTCACGATAAAATAAATGGTGCTTCTACAGGACTTGACGACTGGGATAAGTTCCTTAACTTCAAGGGTACTACCGATTTCGTTACTATATCTGACTGTAAATTCGGTCTTCACGAGTATGGAGTGCTCCTCGGATATCCTACAGATACTCAGGAGACATACAATACCTACAACGGCAGACCTTGCGTGACTATTGCAGATAATTACTACAACAACTGCATTACAAGAGCTCCCGCACTTATGCGTTACGGATATTTCCACTCCATGAACAACTATGTTGTTAATTTCGATATGGGATACACAATATATACCGCTTGCAAGCTTTATTCCGAGAATAACTATTTTGACGGCGGTACCGGTAAAGGCTCTGTTGTAAACGATGGTACATCTACATCTGACATCTCCTCCACCTATCCCGGAGTCTATACTGATTCAGGCTCTGTTCTTGTTAATTCAAACTACTCTCTTGTAGCAAAAAATGCCAAGGCTTGCTCCTGGAGACCTTCTTCCAACTATTCATATACAGCTAAAACAGCTTCAGACGCTAAAGCTTACTGTACCTCATACAGCGGTGCACAGAGCTCAAGAAGCAATATGACTTACGCTATGTATGCGGAAGCAGGTGTTCCTTCTGCAGGATATGTGGAAGCTCCAACAGAAAAGCCTGTTGAGGTTACTCCCATAAACGGAAATCTCATAACAAACCTTGTAATTAATGACTCTTCAACCTTCACAAGCTGGAGTATCGACAGCTCAGTAGCTATGGGCGACCTCCTTTACGGTGACCGTGCCGATGCATTTTACGCTTCAATTCCAGATATGCTTATAGGCGCGGAAGCTATTGTTACTTCCTGTGACGCAAAAAACTTCTCCTCAGACCTGGCTTCATTTACTGCTTCTGCGGATATGACTGTCTACGTGGCAATTGATGTCAGAGTTGCGACTCTTCCCGAATGGCTGGCAAGCTGGCAGAAAACAGGTATGAGCATCACCAACAGCAAGGACGTTACTTTTGCAGTTTACAGTCGCTGTGTACGCAGTGGTGAAACTGTGACTCTTGGCAAAAACGGACAGTCAAGCGGTTGCGTAAATTATATTGTCCTCGCTCAGACCTACAAGGGCGATGTCAACGCTGACAGTAAATTCAATGTGGCTGACCTTGTTATGCATCAGCTTTATCTGCTTGATTCAGGTACGCTTACAGACTGGAAATTCGGCGATCTCAATAATGACAACTCCGTTGACGTTTTTGATATGGTGCTTATGAGAAAGCTTCTTGTAAACAGCTTCCCGGGCGGAATTACAGATTCTGGTGACCCTGTTGTAACTACTACAGCTACAACTGCTACTACAACTACTACCACAACTACTACAGCAAATTCATACGAGCCAAGCGGATTCAGCTTCTCTGGAAAAGTTTATCTTGTAGGCGACTCTACAGTATGCAACTATGACAGCAATACCGCTACTGCTTATAACCGTTACGGCTGGGGTATGAAGCTTGCTGACGAGTACAATAATGTAACTGTAAACAATCTTGCTCTTTCAGGCAGAAGTAGCAGAAGTTTCCTTACTGAAGCAAATTACACAACACTCTGCAATAGCATCGGTAGCGGAGATTACCTGTTCATTCAGTTCGGACATAATGATGAAAAAACCGACGAAGCAACATATCCCGGTCTCGGTACATATCCCGGACTCGATATGAATTCTCTTGACGGCAACGGAATGAACAGTAGCGGTCAGTATTCATATGAGTGGATTCTGCTTAATAAATACATCAGAATGGCTCAGAATAAGGGCGCTGTTGCAGTTCTTGTAACTCCTATTACAAGACGAGGTTCAGACGGTACTGCCAATTATGCTCAGCACACTCCCTACCAGCAGGCTCTTATCTCACTGGGACAGCAGTATAATGTTCCTGTTATTGATATGACAACACTTACAACACAGCTTTACACCAATCTCTACAACAGCGGAGGAGCTTCAGAAACTGCTAAGCTTCACTGCTATTCAGACACAGCACAGACTCAGATAGACAATACTCATCTGAGCAATGCAGGAGCTGTGAAAATCGCTTCAATGATTGCTGACCAGACAAAGAATCTCGGACTTTCAATCGGAAATTATCTTAAATAACACAAAAAGCTGATGCACATTGAATTGCGTGCATCAGCTTTCTTTATCTTCCCTCTTGACATTTTCAAAGCAATGCTATATAATATACTTACAATTTAACAGACGGGAGCTTGTGTTACAGGCTGAGAGGAAGGTATGACCTTCGACCGATAACCTGATTTGGATAATGCCAACGTAGGGACGACTGTAAAGCGCTGACGCTTGCACGTCGGTGCATTTTTTATATGCATTTAAAGGAAGCTATCAAATCGGTGGCTTCCTTTTTTATTTTTCCGTCTGTTAAAAATAATTTATTGGAGGTACGTTATGTACAAAACTCAGATGGAATCAGCACGTGAAGGAATCATCACAAGGGAAATGGAAATCGTCGCCAAAAAGGAATACCGCACTCCCGAAGAAATCCGCGAGCTCGTTGCAAAGGGACAAGTTGTAATCTGCGCCAACAGGCTTCACAAGTGCATCAATCCCAACGGTGTAGGCTCTATGTTGCGCACGAAAATCAACGTCAATCTCGGAGTCTCACGTGACTGCAAGGACTACGACATAGAAATGCAGAAAGTTATGACGGCGGTGGATATGGGAGCAGATGCTATTATGGATTTATCATCTCACGGCAACACTCAGCCATTCAGACAAAAGCTTACCTCAGAGTGTCCTGCAATGATAGGTACTGTTCCCGTGTATGACAGCGTTATTCACTATCAGCGTGACCTTGCCACTCTTACCGCAAAGGACTTCATCGACGTTGTAAGACTTCACGCTGAGGACGGAGTTGATTTTGTGACACTCCACTGCGGAATTACACGGAAAACTATTGAACAGATAAAAAAGCACAAGAGAAAAATGAATATTGTATCACGTGGTGGCTCACTTGTTTTTGCCTGGATGAGTATGACTGGCAATGAAAATCCTTTCTACGAGTATTTTGACGAGATACTTGACATCTGCCGTGAGTATGATGTAACAATTTCTCTCGGTGATGCTTGTCGTCCCGGCTGTCTTGCTGACGCAAGCGATGTATGTCAGATTGAAGAGCTTGTACGTCTCGGAGAGCTTACAAAAAGAGCTTGGGCAAAGGACGTTCAGGTTATGATTGAAGGTCCGGGACATATGCCTCTTGATCAGATTGAAGCCAATATGAAAATACAGCAGACAATTTGTATGGGAGCACCTTTCTATGTTCTCGGTCCGCTTGTTACTGATATTGCTCCAGGTTATGACCATATTACTTCTGCTATCGGCGGTGCTGTTGCAGGAGCTTCAGGTGCATCATTCCTGTGCTATGTTACTCCCGCAGAGCATCTTGCTCTGCCAAATCTTGACGACGTAAAACAGGGCATAATTGCTTCAAAAATTGCCGGACACGTTGCCGACATTGCTAAGCATATTCCTCATGCTATGGACATCGACAACGCAATGGCTGACGCACGCAGAACCTTTGACTGGGAAAAGCAGTGGGAGTGCTCCATAGACCCTGAAACAGCAAAGAAGATCCGTGAAGACAGAAAGCCTGAAATTGAGGAAAGCTGTTCCATGTGCGGTAAATTCTGTGCTGTAAGAAGTATGAACAAGGCTCTTGAGGGCGAATATATTGATATTCTGTGAGGTGATACTATGGTGAAGATCAATGGTGTGGAAATGAATATCCAAGGTAAAACAGTGTCGCAGTATCTTGCCGAAAACGGATATGATGGAAAGCGTGTTGCTGTAGAGCTTAACGGCGATATTCTGCCTAAATCACAGTATGAAATCACAGTACTGCAAGATAACGACTGCGTTGAAATCGTATGCTTTGTGGGAGGTGGCTGATTTGACCGAAAAAGAGTGGTACAGTGCTCTTGAAAAAAGACACGGAGCAGAGCTTCAGCAGAAATTCTCGGAAAGCTGTGTTGCTGTCTGCGGGCTTGGCGGACTTGGCTCAAACGTAGCGATATCGCTTGCACGGTCAGGCATAGGAAGGCTTCTCCTTATTGACTTTGACAAGGTTGATATCACAAATCTCCACCGCCAGCAATACAAGGTTTCACAACTGGGAATGTGCAAAACCAAGGCTATGAAGGAGACTATTGCTGAGATTGCGCCCTACTGCAACGTAATTACCCATACTGTTAAACTTGCTGAGGATAATATCTCGCTTATTGCTGACTGCGATATCGTGTGCGAGTGCTTCGATAATGCACAGTGCAAAGCAATGCTTGTTAATGAAGTGGCAGAGCGTTATCCCGAAAAGTATATTGTAAGTGCCAGTGGTATGTCAGGACTTCATACGGGCAATACAATACAGACAAAAAGGCTCGGAAAACGTCTGTATATCTGCGGTGACGGAATAAGCGATATCGATAATGACGGCACACTTTTTGCTCCCCGTGTAATGCTCTGCGCCTCACATCAGGCAAATACTGTTCTGCGTATTATCGCAGAAAAATTTGAAGTATAGAAAGGATTTTATTATGGAAGACAAATTTATTTTAGGCGGACACGAATTCAGTTCACGCTTCATTTTAGGCTCTGGAAAATACTCTCTCAGTCTGATTGAATCAGCAATAAAGGACGCGGGAGCTGAGATTATCACTCTTGCAGTACGCCGAGCAAACACAAAGGAACAGGAAAATATC
Source organism: Ruminococcus sp. (assembly GCA_015066875.1). Lineage (GTDB taxonomy): Bacteria > Bacillota > Clostridia > Oscillospirales > Ruminococcaceae > Ruminococcus. The sequence goes on along the minus strand of SVNM01000010.1, from coordinate 8,683 downwards.
CTTGACTACATACCAAAGGGAGTTACACTTCTCCCTAACACATCGGGAGCAAGAACAGCTCAGGAAGCAGTGCGTATTGCAAGACTTGCCCGTGAAATCGGGTGCGGTGATTTTGTAAAAATTGAAATTATGCGCGACAGCAAATATCTCCTCCCCGACAACAACGAAACTATAAAAGCTACGGAAATACTCGCAAATGAAGGCTTTATCGTACTGCCCTATATGTATCCCGATTTGTATTCCGCAAGAGCTCTTGTAAGTGCCGGTGCATCTGCCGTGATGCCTCTTGCCTCTCCCATAGGCTCAAACAAGGGACTTTCCACAAAGGATTTCATTCAGATTCTCGTTGACGAAATCGACCTTCCAATAATTGTTGACGCGGGAATAGGCAGACCTTCACAGGCTTGCGAAGCTATGGAAATGGGAGTTTCCGCTGTTATGGCAAATACGGCTCTTGCAACTGCGGGCGACCTCCCCCTTATGGCTTCGGCCTTTAAAAATGCCGTTGAAGCCGGAAGAAAAGCGTATCTTTCTGGTCTGGGACGAGTTCTCACAAGAGGTGCTTCAGCATCTGACCCGCTGACAGGCTTTTTAAGGGATTGAGGTGTGCAATGGAAAACAGATTTTTTGTTGACGGAGAGCACCTCTCGCCTGAAGCACTTGAAAAGAAACACAAGCTTGAAAACGACTCTGCAAGCCGTACAAATCATATGGAATATATGAACGGTATGGAGCAGATAAACTCTGACATAATGGAAAAAGTGCTTTCCGAAATGAACAGCTACGACTACTGTAAATACTCCGCAAAGGACGTAAAATCAGCTTTGGAGCACGAAAACTGTACTGTTGAGGATTTCAAGGCACTGCTTTCTCCCTCTGCCGAGCCCTTTTTAGAGCAGATGGCACAGCGTGCAAGGCTTGAAACATCAAAGCATTTCGGCAACACCGTGTATATGTTCACTCCCCTTTATATTGCGAATTACTGCGAGAATTACTGCGTTTACTGCGGATTCAACTGCTATAACAATATCAGCCGAATGAAACTGAATATGGAGCAGATTGAGCGTGAAATGAAAATTATCTCCGACAGCGGTATGGAGGAAATTCTCATTCTGACAGGTGAAAGCCGTTCTCAGAGCAACGTGGAATACATCGGTCAGGCTTGCAGACTTGCACGAAAATATTTCCGTATGGTGGGACTGGAGATTTATCCTGTCAATACTGAGGAGTACCGTTATCTCCACCAGTGCGGTGCGGACTATGTTACCGTTTTTCAGGAAACTTACGACAGTGACCGCTATTCCGAGGTTCATCTGCTGGGGCATAAGCGTGTTTATCCCTACCGATTTGACGCTCAGGAGCGTGCTCTTATGGGCGGAATGAGAGGAGTTGCATTTTCGGCACTTCTTGGTCTTTCAGACTTCCGTAAGGACGCTTTGGCAAGTGCACTGCACGTTTACTATCTGCAAAGGAAATATCCTCACGCAGAAATGTCGCTGTCATGTCCGCGTCTGCGTCCCATAATCAACAACGATAAAATCAATCCCCTTGACGTTCACGAAAAACAGCTGTGCCAGATTTTATGCGCCTACAGAATTTTTCTTCCATTTGTGGGAATTACCGTTTCCTCAAGAGAAAGCGAAAGCTTCCGCAACGGCATTGTTAAAATCTGTGCCACAAAGGTCTCTGCGGGAGTTTCAACAGGCATCGGTGACCACGAAAGCAAGTACGAGGGTAAAGAGTCTGACGGCAATGAGGGCGACGAGCAGTTTGAAATCAACGACAGCAGAAGTCTCGGCGTGATGTACAAGGATATAGAAAACGAAGGCTTACAGCCTGTTCTGAACGATTATCTTTACCTGTAAGGAGGAATTATGAAAAAACTTGATACAACTATGTATTTTATTACCGACAGCACCAATTACAGCGAAGAGGAGTTTCTCTTTCGTGTTGAAGAAGCATGCAAAGGCGGTGTGACACTTATTCAGCTTCGTGAAAAGGAGCGTACAACAAGAGAGTACATTACTCTTGCCGAAAAGGTGCACGAAATAACAAAACGCTATGATATTCCCCTGATAATTGACGACAGAGTTGATGTTGCTCTTGCAGTAAATGCTGAGGGTGTTCACGTGGGACAGTCTGATATGCCTGTATCTATTGCAAGACAGCTTATGGGAGATGAAAAAATCATCGGAGCTACCGCAAAAACCGTTCCTCAGGCTGTTGAAGCATACGAACAGGGTGCGGATTATCTTGGTGTAGGAGCAATTTATCCGACAACTACAAAGGTCAGGACTGTGCTGACGTCTGTGGACACACTCAAAGATATCGTGAAAGCCGTACCGATAAAGGTCAACGCTATAGGAGGTCTTAACAAAGACAATATCTACATTCTTAAAGACAGCGGAATTGACGGAATATGCGTTGTTTCGGCTATTATGAAAGCTGAAAATCCACGTGTTGCAACTGAACTTCTGAAGGAGGCTTTCTATGAACTGCAAAGCTAAAACAGCTCTTACAATTGCCGGAAGTGACTCAAGTGGCGGTGCGGGAATACAGGCAGATTTAAAAACTATGCTTGCGAACGGAGTTTACGGAATGACAGCCATAACCGCTCTCACAGCTCAGAATACTGTGGGAGTAACCGCAATTTCAGAGGTTTCTCCTGAATTTCTTAAAGCACAGATCGACGCTGTTTTCACTGATATATTCCCCCATGCAGTCAAGACAGGAATGGTTGCAAATGCTGAGCTTACAGAAATTATTTCAGAGCGACTCAGCTTCTACAATGCAAAAAATATCGTTGTTGACCCTGTTATGATTGCTACCAGCGGAGCAAGGCTTATCTCAGAAGAAGCTGTTGAAACTCTGAAGAAAAAGCTTATTCCATTAGCAACTGTTATTACTCCGAATATTCCCGAAGCAGAGGTACTGTCGGGAATGAAAATCGCAGACAAAGCCGATATGGAAAAAGTTGCAGAGCATATATGGAAGGTCTACGGCTGTGCAGTGCTTCTGAAAGGTGGTCACAGTATAAACAACGCAAATGATCTGCTCTATGAAAATGGCGAAACTACGTGGTTTGAAGGCGTCCGCATAGATAATCCCAACACTCACGGAACAGGTTGTACCTTATCCTCAGCCATTGCTTCAAATCTCGCCAAGGGACATAGTCTGAAAGATTCGGTACAGCTTGCCAAGGAGTACATTTCAGGAGCACTTTCAGCTATGCTTGATTTAGGAAAAGGAAGCGGTCCGCTTCATCACGGTTTCCCTCTTGACAATACAGGCAAAAAGTTTTAATGCAAAAAGCCGTCTGTGAAGAAACTCACAGACGGCTTTGCAATTATATTCAGTTTGACATCAGAACTTTTTTCTCTTACGGCTGATATTCAAAACAAGGCATAAGCTCAAGCTTGAACTTGTTTTTTACGTGTTTGTCGTCTATGAGAGCCTTTATTTCAGGGTCATCACATACTCCCGTACGGATATACTTATCAAGTACTGCATAGGTAAATCCCAGATTATCCTCATCTGTTTTACCGCAGAGACCGTCTGAAGGAACCTTATCAACAAGCACATCGGGAAGTCCAAGAAACTTTCCTATTTCCTTTACCTCAGCTACGGTAAGTCTTGCAAGAGGGCTGAAATCTCCCGCAGAATCGCCGTATCTTGTGGAATATCCAACCCAGTCCTCAGAGAGATTACAGGTGTTTGCAACACGTCCGTTACAGCTTTGACTAACGGCATAGAGCACTGCCATTCTCAGTCTCGGAGGAAGGTTTACAATGGTCTGATTTGAAAGGCCGTTCATTTCAAAACCGTTTACAGGCTTTGCATTTTCAAGTCCGCTGAGCACTCCTTTATAAGCCTCATTTATGTTTACCTCAACAGCCTTAATACCGAGATGCTCAACAAGAAGCCTTGCCATATCAATGTCGCTCTGCTCTCCGTTAGGCATCAGAACGCCTATAACGCGTTCTTTTCCCAGAGCCTCAACACACAGCCCGGCGCATATTGAGCTGTCCTTGCCTCCTGAAATTCCAATAACGGCATTACAGTCCTTTCCGTTTTTCTCAAAGAAGTCATGTATCCACTGTGACGCCTTTTCTGTAGTTTCCTTTGCATTGAATGTATAGTTCATCAGAAATTACCTCCGTTCAATTTGCTTCTGATTTCGCTTAAGGTATACTCCTTAAGCATTTTTCCATCTCTGAAAACAGGCTCAAGAAGATTACCCTGAGGAATATCCAGAGATGTATAGCCGTCCATGTAGGCAAGATTACCCTCATCGTCCCTGTAGACAAAGCATAATCCGCGCTGACTCTTCTTGAATCCGCCTTCTTTCGGATTCTTGAAAATGGGATAGCACTTGCCGTCTATTTCCGCATAGCACGCCTTGATGCAAGAGCTGAATGTATCTCTTGTAAAGGGCTTGAGCATATTATCCTCTTCGATGCAGTGCATTGAGAATGAGCCTACTCCCAGCACAGCATTTAAGCAAGCAAAGCCGTTTTCCTTGAGAATACGATAGATTTCCTCGCATCTCTGCACAGTGATACTGTCGCCGTAAATAGCCTTTACGTGAGGGTCAAGAACCTTATAGCCCTTGCTGTTGACTGTACCGCCGAACTGCTCCCACAGCTTAAAAACTGTTTTTGTCACAACATCAACGCAGTCTCCCGAATCGCCTCGCATAAGCATACAGCCGTTGTGAGCAAGTATCTCATCGTGAAGCTGAGGAAGAATATTGTCAATTACATTCCAGTAATCATAGCTGTCAAGCACGCACGAAAAGCTTGTATCAGGATAAAGCTCTGTAAGCATTTTTCTGAGAAAGGTTATTTCATCTCCGTCAACCGCGTAGTTTGAGCACATTACAAAATGCTCTGTGCTGACTGAGCCGTAAGCTACAGGCTCCTTAGTGCAGTCACAGCCAAACATACTTTCAAGATACGGAATAGCCGGTACTGTAGCAGTATTTACAAATGACATACACCAGCCCGCCGACGCTTTAAGTGCAGCATCAACGCACATATCACCTCTGAAATCAAATGCACCAAGAGCTTTGGCACGAGGAGTATCATCATCACAGGTTTCGCCGTAATATTTATTTACAATGTCACGATAGGTCTTTCCTACAGTTGCAGTAATCTGCGGATACCACATTTCTGCTGATATAAGACTTTCAAGTGCCTGTGGAAGCCATGCAAATTCATGGTGAGTATTTGTAATTCCGAACATTGGAACACGTACAGGCACAAGCTCACCCTCAGGAAGAGCGATAATTTCAATAGGAAGATATCCCAGTCGGTGAAGCTTTCTTATTTTCTCAGAGCTGTATATTCCCTTACCAAGTGAAGCGTCAAGCACTCTTTCATACTCAGCCACAACCTCATCTTCGGGAAGAGCAAAGAAACAATCGTTGAAATAGTCAATAAGCCATGTTTTGCAGAACATCTGAAGGCCGAACATTACAACCTTATCCCAACGTTTAACTCTGCTCATTCGGGGAGTATAATATGACATTGACTTAGTCATTTTCTGATTTATCATATCGCTGTGGACCGTTTTATAGAAGTCGCACAGAAGCATAGGGTTAATATTATTCATAATCTTCAGCTCCTTTTTTGCAAGGCATAATATTTATAAGCTCATGTCTGAAATTACAGATACTGTCTGTTGTGTAGATTTTACTGATTAAACCGCTTGTAAGCAGTTCACCGTTTAAGATAGTTTTCTCGCAGTGGGAGATATACAGATAAATATTACCCGCACCAAGCTCCTTAAGCTTTTTTGCCGAAAAGAGGAATGTTCCTCCCTTAGAGCATATATCGTCAACAATAAGCACGCTTTTGCCTTTGATCTGCTCAACACTGCCCGAAACATCAAGTCCGAGAATTTTTCCTGTTTTCCAGTCCCGCTTCTTGATGCCGAATCCGTATGGAAGGGTTACCATTCCAGAATATCTTTTTGAAGCTCCCTCATCAGGATAGAACATAAACGGCTCAGCGCCTTCACTGCGAGTAATTTCGCTTATAACTCTGCGGACATTCTCCTTTGGTGTCAGAATTGCAATCCTGTCAATGAGAGCCTCGCTTACTGTTGAGTGCGGGTCAAGTACCGTTACCGATTCAAAACCAAGCCAGTTGATAACCTGAGCAAAATACTTCATCGTAAAAACGTCCTCATCAGACTTTACCCTGTCCTGACGGGCATTTGGAATATATGGCATAAACAGCTTTACTCTGTTTATTCCGTGAGCATTAAGATGCTTTGTGAGATAAATAAGCGTTACAAGCTCGCGGTCATTTTCATAATACCAGTCGATTTCTGCATATGCAAGGTCTTTTTCGGGTGCATACTTTACTAAAAGCGTACCGTCGGGAAAGCTTCCCTGCACAATTTCACTGCCGTTGATTTTCAGCATATAACATCACTCTCCGATTACATTGATCTGACACATTTTCATTGCTTCAAGAGCAGAATTGTGTGTTCCGGGAGTAACTCCCGCACAGCAACCTGCGTCTACTGTAATTTCAGCATCAGGGAAAAATGCTTTCAGTATAAGAGCATTAGAAATAACGCAGATGTCGGTGCAAAGTCCCACAAGCTCGATTTCCTCAAAGCTTCTTTCATTCCATTTTGTATAGCCAAAGCTTGGCTTGTCGATTATATCACAGCCCTCTGTGCACAGCTTTTCAGAAATTTCCCAGCCCTTTGTACCTTCAACGCAGTGCACAACGGGAAGCTTCTTTCCTTCGGGAGTATCAAGATAATTTTCAAAGTGAGTATCTCTTGTGAATATTATTTCACCGCCCATAGCCTTGTACTCGTCAATTTTTGCCTTTACATTATCAACAATTGCAACAGCCTCTGCCGTACCCAGCGCACCGTCGATAAAATCATTCTGCATATCGATAACAATCAAAGTCTTTTTCATAATATCAATCTCCTTGTTTTCTTTTAAATAGCTTAGCGGGACGATGTCCTGCACCTGTAGTATATTCGTCGGTTTCTTCAATATAGGGTGATGCCTTTCTGCGGAAATTCGCAGGCAGAAGCGGAGTATTCAGTATAGCCTCCTGAACCTTCTGCAATGCGGAAAGAGTAAATTTCTCAGGAAGAAAATCGAAGATTATGTCGAAATCCTCAATAATACTTCTAAGGCGGTAAAGTGCGCAGGCAATAATTTCAGTATGGTCGAAAGCAATGCCACCGCTGTCGGAAATTTCAAAATGGGGATATCCGAATTTCACGGATTTCATTCTGAGTTTTGCACTTATCAGCGTCTCCTCACAGCGAAGCACAAGCATTGCCTCTCCGCCGTTTAAAGTAAACTCCACATCAAACCATTTTGCGTCTGTTGCATCATCTCCACCGTGAGCATTGAGATTTTCCTCACTCATCACCGAAACAAAGGAATTTGAAATCACCCAGCCTCTCGGATCACGCACAGGACTGCTGAATACAGCATCAGGCATAAGTGCATCAGGAGTAATCCCCGTTTCCTCTGTTATTTCTCTCAAGGCACATTCCTCAAGAGTTTCGCCCTTTCTTACAAATCCACCGGGAAGAGCCCAGCAGTCCTTATAAGGGTGAACGCCTCTTTTTATCAGAAGGAGAGAAAGCTTCTGAACGGAATCTCGTTTGTAATTTTCGTTTTCGTCCGAGCGTATTGAAAATGCAACAATATCAACAGCAACAGACGGTCTGTCGTAGTCCTCTATCTTATAATTTTCGAGGAATATTTTTTCTTCTGATCGGTTCAGCGGAAGCCCTCCTTTTTGTTATTATCAAGATGTTAATATCATCTTGATAATATTATATCCCATCTTTCTTAATTTGTCAAGAGTTTTTTTAATTTTTTCTGAAATTCTTGAAAATCAATGGTATTTTGCTAAGCTAAATAAAAAATAAGCCGATTTCCCGTTTGTTACAGGAAATCGGCTTTTATTGAAGTCATTTTAACTTATATCAAATTATTTTAAGGTGTAAGTGCAAGCATCAGCGATGTAACTGCAGCATATGTTTCATAAGTCAGTTCTTCTTGATTAACTGCACTTTTAAGAACACCAAATGCAGATTTAATATTTCCTATATCACCTATAACCTTATTCAGATTCTCGTCAAAACTGAATATAAGTCCCTGGATCGCATCTTTTGTAGTATGCAGATTAGTATTTGTAAAGCTTCTGAATCTTTCCATATATCCTGGAGAATCAGATGCATAATCAAAAATGAAATCATAAGTATCATATCTCATCTTAATTGCAGATCCAAGAGTAAATGCTCCACTGATAGCACTGGAGAAGTTTGAAACAACCTCACCATAATCCTTGTCGATTTCAGCCATCTTCATCTTTACGCCACTTACAATAATGTTGAATCCGGCTATAAGCACATTTACTGCTGAAAGTGCCAGGTTCAGCTCGAACAGATCCTCAAATGAGTAGATTTTCTGATTCATCTTTTCATAATCGATTTCTGCAGGAGCCGTGTCTTCGTTGTTATAAAGACCTGTAAACAGACTTGAGAATATCTCGTCCATTATTGCACCGAATACAAGATCAACAGTAAATCCTATTGCATAGTTTATTGCAATAGCTGCAAATGATGCAAAATGACCTGAAGGATCGCTGTAAAGTACAGGGTTTGCATTTGCGTAAAGATACTTGTTCAG
>SVNM01000078.1 GCA_015066875.1 Ruminococcus sp. | reverse complement strand
TCAAGATTGTCGGTGCTTATGGCGTTGAGGTCACACCCGTTCCCATTCCGAACACGGAAGTTAAGCTCAACTGCGTTGAAAATACTTGGCTGGTGACGGCTCGGGAAAATAAATCAGTGCCGGCTTGAAGATAAAAGCTCTCCAGAAATGGAGAGCTTTTTCATTTACTCTTGAAAAGTATATGAATTTTTTGTACAATATTGTTGTGGGAGGTGGGTGTATGAATCTTAAAGAAAACTAAAAAAAGCTGAAGCTTCGCAATTTCATTCTGCTGACAATTGCGGGTATTATAAATTCATTCGGAGTAACTATGTTTCTGGCACCTGTTAAGCTTTATGACAGTGGAATTTCAGGTACATCAATGCTATTGGCGCAGATTACTCCTGAGTGGCTGACGCTTTCAATTTTCCTTATTATTCTTAATTTCCCTTTGTTTTTATTCGGGTTGAAACGTCAGGGAGTCTGCTTCACGGTTTATTCCATTTATGCAATCAGTATCTATTCAATCGGTGCATGGCTGATAACTGATGTTCTGCCTGTTGATACAAGCTTTGTTTCGCCACTTGCGGGTTCAGACCTTCTGCTGTGTGCATTGTTCGGCGGACTTATTTCAGGCGTTGGAAGCGGTCTTACAATTATCGACGCCAAGGGATATTACTCATCATCAAGAAAAAGCGTTATTTACTTTGTAGTAAACAGATTTCAGATAGGAAAAATGAGAAGTATTGTTCACGAGACAGACAGCAGTGCCTACATAACGATCTGTGAGATTGCCGATGTTTATCAGGCAAACAGAGAAAAAGAGCAATAATTTCATATAATACAAAAACGGTCAGATGTTTAAATCTGACCGTTTTTGCGTGTTGGTGGTTTATATGAAAAAGTATAGAAACAAGCAATAATTATTGTCCACGAAATCCTTCCTGTGGCATATCGGGAAATTCGATTTCGCCGTTTTCATTGGTGGGAGGCTCCATCATTTCGCCACGACCACCGCCAAAGCCACCGCCGAAACCGCCCTGTGGCATATCGGGAAATTCGATTTCACCGTTTTCATTGGTGGGGGGCTCCATCATTTCGCCACGACCTCCGCCGAAACCGCCTCCGCCGAAACCGCCTCCGCCGAAGCCTCCACCCATCATATTTCCCTGACTGCCGAAAAATGTGGTTTTATCGCTGATAGTAACGCTTGCCACGTTTTCGCCGTCAATCAGAACAGAGTAGGTTTCGCCCTGTGTCAGCTTTTCCGAGCTGAAAACTATATGATTAAAGCTTTTGGCTGAGGTGTGCTCTGTAAGAATTTCGCCGTCTGAGGTCTGTATCTTTATATCTGAACCATTGGGATATGTGCTTTCAAGAGCAACACTTATTGAATACTGTGAAGATGTGTTCGAAGGAGCTTCAGCCATACCGGAGCTTCCTACAGCAAGGAGAGTACCGCCATTTGCGAGTATTTCACCGTTTCCGTCAAGAGCTCCGTTTCCGCTGTTTGTGGGACCGTCAACGAAAATTTCTCCGCCTGATACAGTGAAAAATCCGTTGGAGTCAAGACCATCGCCGTTGGCATTGACCTTCACACAGCCTCCCTCAATATTAAGGAGTGCAGATGAGGTGAATCTTCCCATACCGCCCTGTTGGGTAGTACCATCGGTTGCATTGAAGCCGTCATCGGAAGAGGAAACATCAACCTCACCGTCAAGGATATTGATAACAGAAGCTTCAATTCCTTCATACGAGTGGGAGATACGTACAAGTCCACCGCAGATATCAATCTGAGCATCGGCGTGAATTCCGTCACCGCCTGCGGACATATGGAAAGCTCCGCCCGAAACATTTATATATGAGTTGGAGTGCAATGTATCATCGGCAGAGTCAAGATTGAAATTACCGTTATTAATGAAAACTCCCAAAGAAGCCTTGATGCATTTAGTGCTTACTGAGTCCTCGGAGGAGGTATCGTTGTCAGACTGCTCCTGACCGAAGAAGCCACCTCGTCCGCCGAAATCGTTGTTCATATGAGGCTGAGCGTTTGAATATCCACCGCCCGATGTTATATTAATTTCACCGCCGTCGATGATAATTTCCGTATCAGACTGGATACCGTCCTCGACTGAAGCTATACTGAGCGCACCGCTTTCAACATAGACAAAGCCCATACCCTCGTCCTCGATGTTGGTTGACTTAACACCATCGCCCTGAGAGTCTACATTAACCTGAGCATTGCAGAGTGCAACGTAGTTTTTTCCTTTTATTCCGTTGCCCACAGATGTTATGCTGATATTTCCGCCTGTGATTACTATATCGTCCTTAGAGGTTATACCCTCGTTATAATTTGCGGTAATCACAAGATTTCCGCTTCCGTTGAGAGTAAGGCTGTCGTGGGAGAAAATCACAGCGTCGGGCTCATTCTGAATTTCATCGGAATATAGATATTCCGAGCCGTCAGAGAGCGAGTTATCGGTATTTTCGGCAAGAGTAACAAAAACCTTGTCTGCATTTTTCACGTATATAGGGGAGGAATTACTGCAATTGATGTGGGCGTTATCAAGTACAAGCTGAATTTTAGCCTGTGAGTCAATGATAATCTGTCCGTCATCGAGAGTACCTGAAAGCACGTAAACTCCCTCGTCGGATATAGTTATCGTATTCCCCTGAGAAACGGCGCCATCACCATTGATGCTTGCGGTATCGCCGTTGAGGGCAATAGTCACAGCAGTTGAAGCGTCATACTCACCTGAAAGGTCTCTGTCTGAAAAAAGACCGCTGTAACTGCTTACAGGAGCGGTATTTACCTCAGACAGTGTCATAGCTTGCTGTTGCTGTTGCTGATGTTGCTGATAATTTTCTTTTTTATTTTCTTCAGCAGTAGTTGTCTGAATATCATAGGAAGATTCTGTGTAATTGCTGTCATCACAGGCAGTCATCGCCGACGAAAAAGCTGTAACAGCACACAGAGCCCCGATAAAACATTTTCGGAATAACATAAAAAGAAGCTCCTTTATATGAAAATTCCCAATTCCTTTATTTATCTGAACTGATTATAAAAGATAAATATGTTTGTTTTGTGATATATTTCTGAAAGCATTTGAAAATCAGAAGGACAAAAAAACGCAGGCAAAATAATACAAAACGTTATATCGAAGCAATAAATTCCGTAATGTTATAAGCGGTTTGAACTATGGCGCGTATGCTATGCATAGTCATTGTTGTTAAAAATGTACAATAAAATACTGTTTTTTTCTAATAGCAAAATTGTTCTATTTATTGCAAAATGTATAGAGTTGTGGTATAATATTCTATACTTAGAAACAGATCCTTTTTTATTATGTACAGATAATAATGTGTAGGAACTTTCTTAAACAATCAGAGAGGTGAGTTTATGAAAAAAACTTTAGGTAAAAGGCTGTTGAGTAGCGTTACATCAGCTCTCATATCCGTATCCTGTGTTGTGACATCAGCCCCGATGGGTATGCTTACAACATCTGCAGCGGATTTATTGCCGTTATCTAATAACGAAAACAGAAAAACCGATGATGTAACTTTGCTTGTGGGCGAGACTAACCCTATCAGGGGCGAGACTGTCGCTGAAACACTTGCAAAGGCGGAAGGCACTTATGCCCTTGGTATTGCCAGCCAGTTTGCTGCATTTGTCAAGGACGACTTCACTGCAACAGATTCAGACGTTGAAGGACGTCTTGCTGTCGGCGGAGACCTTCTTGGTGCGTCCTGGAATGGCGATACATGGTTCTATGAGGTCGGAAATGGTATTTACAAGGAAGAAAACGGAATCAACGGTGATGATGAGTTTTCCGCAGATACCGGACTTGATGTTGTTTTAGGAACAACCGGCTATGCGCACGTTATCGCTACAGGCGGAAGCATCCAGAAAGTCAACATTACTTCAGGCGATGCTAAAACCAATCTTGATGGACAGAAGGTAAATATTGACAAGAAAATCGTAGTATCCACTTCTACAGATTATTCTTCATACGATACTTCATATCTTAAGGATTCGTATAAAGACCATTTCTATCAGACAGACGGACTTTTCAATGTTGCAAATTACTTCAACAAGATAATCAATAACCGTTCTGAAATCCTGTATCAGAATGATGTAACAGGAACAGCTGAGTGGGACGGAAATGCTCTTAACCTTACATATACAGGTGATGAGGAAGCTCCCGAAACAATTTACTTCAACGTTACTGACTGGAATTCTGATGTAACATCGGTAAATATTGATGTTCCTTTCGGAAGCTATGTAGTAATCAACTGTGACGATGAAGTGATCGACATCGGTAAGGGTTCCGGCGATAACCAGGTTTATACAAAGTACGCCGGCTCAAACATTGATAAGCTCAGCACAAATCACAACAATATGTCAGCCAGTGAGTATATCCTTTATAACTTCCCCAAGGCTGAAACAGTCAATTATTCTGCTTGCTTCAACGGAACAATTCTTGCTCCTAAGGCAGACTTCCTCAGCACAAAGAACGGCAACGGCGGTAACCCCCACCTTTCAGGTGCGGTAATCGTTGAAGGCTTCAACGGCTGTGCTGAAATCGGTTACAGACCGTTTGCAGGCTCAGTTGATATGCTGGGACTTACAGTTCTTTACACAATCGACCTGGATAAGTTTGCAGAGGACGGCACAACTCCTCTTGCGGGCGCAACTCTTGGTCTTTACAGTGTCAAGACAGACGATAACGGCAATATCATTACCGATGAAAACGGCGATCCTGTTCTTGAACTTGCCAACACTGTTGAAACAGACGGCAGTACAGCAACAGTAAACGTTTTCCCCGGAAAATATGTCATCAAGGAAATTTCTGCTCCCGACGGATATATGGTAGACAGCGATACAGCTTACTATATCAGCATCGACGAGAGCGGTAAGGTAAAGGAAGAAGTGCTTAACGGAAAGACAAAGTATTCTCCCGTTGAGTATATCGTAAACGATAATCTTGCAGGCACAGAAAATTATATCTCATCTGAGGACGCATATAATTCTTCGCTTTACGTTCCTGCAGAAGGCGGATATTCAATTTCAAAGTTCGGATTTTCTGATAATTGCAGTCAGAAGGATAATATCAAAATCAAGAAGTTTATCCTTACATACTATGACGGTACAACAGAAGAACTCTTTGTTTCAAGTATTGCCGAATCTGAATGGTGGTCTGAAATCACAGTAGACAAGGCTGATTTCAAAAAGGACGGCATCGTCAAGATTGAAGCTCTTGTTGAGTATGCAACAAATGATACATGGGAGTTCAGACGTCTTGTAATTCAGGATAGTAAAAACAATAATATCAATCCTACTAATGAAGAGGTCATTATTCCCGATGATGAAGGCGTCTTCAAAATCAAGGCATATACAACTACAACTACTACAACAACAACTACCACTACAACCACAACTACTACAACAACTATAGCTTCAGAGGAAACAACTTCTGCTTCAGCTGAAGAAACAACAACTACAACCACAACAACCACTACTGCAGACGAAACTACAACTTCTACTGCTGAGGAAACAACTACAGCAACAGAAACTACAACTACAACAACTGTTACTGAGTCAGTAGAGCCTTCTCCCGATCCGCTTACATATCCCGGCGGAGCTCAGATCCTTGCAGAGGAAACTGAAGAGGGCGTGCTTGTTCTTCTTGCCGAGTCAGAGCCTATTACCAAGTTCAATAAGGTTGATGCAGATGACGAAAGCGGTAAGGGCGTTCAGACAGTTGCAGTTCCCGATACATTAAAGGTTGAATACGTACAGAAGGTTACAGTTACTGCTTATACAGACGATACCTTCACAACAGAACTTCGCAAGGTTGAGATTTCTCCCCTTGACGTAAAGCAGTGCACATACACACTCGGCTCAGATGTATATACAATCGAAGCAGGTCCCGCAGGCGATGTCAAGAAGGTTACTGTAAACGGAACAGAAGTTACAGATGAAGAAACTCTTGGCAAGATTAAGCTTGCAAAGCCCGAAGGCGTTACAGACCTCGGAAAGTTCCTCGTATTCTATGACGGCGAGCTTATGGTAACAAACGCTGACCTCAGCAAGAAGCTGGGCGAGGGCCCCGAAGGCGTTAAGTTTGAGTTCGTAAACGACAAGGCGCTTACATTCAAGAAGGTTGACGAAGACGGAAACGAGCTTCGCGGTGCCGATATTGAAATGACTTCGGGCACAGTTACATTTACCTTTGATTATATGGCGGGTAATACAATTGCGTTTGACGGCGAAAACGCTTCAGTATTCACAGGCTGGAACTGGAATACAGGTACATCATCTTCCACAATAATCGATTATAATGCTCTTGAAAATGCAGAACCGAATATCGGCTCCTTCTCAATGGGAATGTGGGGCACATCATATTATATGGAATCTGTTGATTATGTCTACAGAATCAGAGAGACTGCAACTCCCACAACCGGAGAGTATGAAAATGCTAAGGATATAATCCTTTTCAAGTACAACGATGTTATTTACTATACAAGAGTTGCACAGGGCGCAAATATTTCCAACTTCCCACTGGCTGTAAATAATAACGGAGCACCGACAATTGATGTTCCCGAAGGCTGGGAAACAATCGACCTTGCAGAATCTACAGCTAAACAGCGTGTTATCACAATGGAGAACGTTGAAATCCAGGGCGCTAAAATCAAGCTCCAGAAGGTAAATCAGCTTCTCACAAGCTCAACTGTAGCCGGCTCAACAATCGAGCTCTACAAGGGCGACGGCACAAAGCTTTTCACTTGGGAAGACTTTGACGGTTCAGACGATATCTTCGACAACGAAGAATTCAAAAAAGCAAACGGCGATTCAGGCTATCTCAAACCCGGACTTTACTACTTCGTAGAGACACAGGCTCCTACAGGCTACAGCGATGCACTTGTAGGTACACCGATGTACTTTATGATTTATGCTGATAATTCAATTACAGCGGGTAAGCCCAGCGTTATGCCTATAAGCGTATACAAGAAGGATAACAATGTTACTTTCCTTGTTGACGCAAACGGAAATGTAATGAACCAGAACGAATGGGACGGTTCAGTAGGCTTTGCAAATGTAACAAAGATTACATTAAAGGTAACAGCGAATGTTGAACAGGTTCATTCTAATCTCGGACAGATTACAGATGGTGCATATGATTCCTCAACAGGAACTTACGTAAAAACATTCAGCGAGCCTACAAATATTTCAAAGTTTGAAGTTCAGAACTGGAGCAGTGGAATTACAGTAACAGGTGCAACAGTTGAAACTTCAGATGGACTCAATTATGAGTATGGTTCGATGGAGCCTGCGAAGTCATACACAGTTAACTATAAGCTGAATTATGCAGACGGCACATCACAGACATCAAGCTTTACAGCAACTGAAAACGGTGATAAGGCTGTAATGCTTCAGAACGGAAATTTTGCAATTCCTACAGGAAATGTTGAAAGTGTAGAGATTACTCTTGATGGAAATGCAACAGCAACATATTTTGAAGTAATAGCAGATGATTGGAGCAGTTCGAATAAGGCAACAAGTTCAGATGCCGGTTCATCAGCAACATTAACACTTCCCAGCGTTTCAACATCTTTAATGCAGATTTATATCGGCGGATTGTCTGTAGCCGGTGCAGATGACAGCGACAATACAGAGGAAACTGACACAGTTGACTCACCGCTTCTTATCTCATCAGCAAACAAGGTTTCCACAATAGCAATTCCCAACGCTCCTTACGTGTCAATAAGCAAGCAGGATGTAGCGGGTGCAGAACTTGCCGGTGCAGAGCTTACACTTACAGGTAAGACAGCAGGTGGCGAGGACATTACATTCAGCACAAATGATGTAATTCTCGGAGCAGAAGCTTCATTCAGTGATAATAATTCCGCAACAGCACTCAGCTGGATTTCCGGAAATACACCTACTTCAATAAAAAATCTCCCCGACGGAACATATATCCTCCACGAGGAAGCAGCACCTGAGGGATTTGAAGTAGCAACAGACATCACATTTGTAGTTGA
>SVNM01000077.1 GCA_015066875.1 Ruminococcus sp. | reverse complement strand
AATTTCGCAGAGCTTATGAATGAAATTGATGACGAGCCTGTTGAGGAAACACCAGTTGAGGTAGAAGAAGTCCCCGTCGAAGAGCCTGTAGAAGAAACCGCAGAGCCAGAACAGGAGGAGACTCACGAAGACGAGATAAAACAGGACATAAGCTTTGACAATTTCGCAGAGCTTATGAATGAAATTGATGACGAGCCTGTTGAGGAGACTCCAGTTGAAGTTGAAGAAGTCCCCATCGAAGAGCCTGTTGAGGAAGTTCCAATTGAGGAAGAGACTCCCGAAACCATTGAAGTCGAAGAGACTCCAATCGAGGTAGAGGAATTCCCCGTTGAAGAGCCTGTAAAAGAAACGGCAGAGCCTGAACAAAAACACGTGTATAATTCAAGTGTGGCCGACGCGGATATTGATCCTATGTTCGGTCCGCCACCCACTATGCAATATACTATGCTTAAACCGGGAGAAGCACTTAAACCCGATGCTGTGCCCGATAAGGCAGAGCTTAAAAGACTTAAAAAGCTTGAAAAGCTCCGCAAAAAAGAAGAAAAAAGAAAATTAAAAAATAAATAGGAGTGATTACTATGGCAATTTCCCAGATTATTAAATTTGAAGGCTCACCCGATGATCTTGTATGGAAGTATTCAGGCGAGGAATTCAACGCTACTTCCCAGCTTATCGTTGATGAGACACATCAGGCTGTGCTTGTTGTAAACGGACAGGTTGCCGATCTTTTCGGTCCCGGACGTCACACACTTACAGTTCCGAATATTCCTCTTGTAAAGAAGATTATCAATATTCCCACAGGCGGAGAAAGTCCGTTCCCCTGCAAGGTTTTCTATATAAGCCAGGTTCATCAGATGGATATGCTGTGGGGATCAAGAGGAGCTATTACTCTTGATGATCCTCTTTACGATATTTTCCTTCACGTAATGCTTCACGGAAGCCTTACATTCTCAATTGCAGATACACGTAAATTCCTTGTAAAGCTTGTAGGCTTCAGAAGCAGATATACTGCTGAAGAAATGATCAATAATTTCAAGGGACTCGTTTCTGCCCACGTTAAGGACTGTATTTCCAAGATTATGATCAACGGTATGCTCAGCTACTTTATGATCAATGCTCATCTTTTTGAAATCAGCGAGTCTGTCAAGGAGCGTCTTGATACAATTTTCGATGAATACGGTATCCGTATCGAGTATTTCAACATCGAGACCATTGAGGTTCCAAAGGAAGACTACGATGCTGTTACAAAGGCTAAGGAGCGCCGTTCAGGACGTCTTATCGAAGGCTATACATGGCAGGAAGAGCGCCAGATGATGATTGCCGAAAAGTTTGCCGGAAATGAAGGTACTATGGGCGGAATCGGAGGTGCTGTAGGTGGCTTTATGATGGGCGGAGCTATGGGCGGTTCAATCGTTGATATTGCTAAATCTGCTCTTGATCCCAACAATATCCCCAAGACAAAGACTTCAGGCAATGTTGCCGGTCAGGGCAAGGCTTCTGACCTTGTAAGCGGAGGTAAGGCTTCGGGAATATCAGGCGGATTTGATGTGGGAGGCTTCCTTAACGGAGGAAACAGCTCTTCCGCTCCTTCACCGTCACAGGCACCTGCTTCAGGCGGTACAGTCTGCAAGTGCGGAGCTCAGCTTCAGCCGGGCGCTAAATTCTGTATGGAGTGCGGTGAAAAGGTACAGTCAGGTCCCGTATGTGCAAAGTGCGGAAGTCCTCTTCAGCCGGGCGCTAAGTTCTGTATGGAGTGCGGTGAAAAGGTACAGGCTTCACCTTCAAATTGTCCGAGCTGTGGCGAGCCCTTACAGCCCGGTGCCAAATTCTGTATGGAATGTGGACATAAGCTTTAATCAGTAATTGCTTCAGACCCTGATATATGATGCATGAGGCTCTCAACAAGCCGTCAGAGAGCCCGTGATAATTTCAACAGACGGCAGACAGGAGATTTTTACTATGAATAATAAAAAAATTGATCCCAAGCAGTATATAACCATAGGCGTTGTATATGCTGCAGTATTCGCAATCTACAACATTATCGTTCTGCTTCTTTTCAGCAACAAGAACGACATTTTCTGGATTAGCTACGGCTTTATGTGCGCAGCATTTGTAGCAAACATCGTAGCAATGTACGCTTCATTCAAATCAGCCGATGCCGAGGCAATCTTTATGGGTATTCCGCTTTTCTCGTTCTCGGTATTCTATTTCTTCGGCGAGCTGTTCATAAGCTTTGTATTTATGCTCTTCAAGAACATTGCTCCGCCTAAACTTGCTGTTGCGATACAGGTTATTTTTCTTCTTGTATTCGTTATTTTCGCTGCGCTTGCACTTCTTACAAGAAATATCGTTGACGACATCAACAAAAACGTGGAAAGCAAGGTACGTGACATCAAGAATGTAAGCGTTGACGTTAAGATTCTTGAGGAACAGTGTATGGATAAGGAGCTTAAAAACGAGCTTCACAAGGTTTACGAAGCTATCAGATACTCAGATCCTATGACAACAGACGCTGTTGCAGATCTCGACGATATCATTAAGGGCAAGGTCAAGGAGCTCAGAATGCACTGCAACAACAGCAACAAGAACGAGGCTCTTCAGGCATGCTATCAGCTGAGCGCATACATCTCAGAGCGTAATCAGCGTCTTATTCTCAGCAAATAAATTAAACCGAGGTTTTTTCAATGGCAGTCAATTATGTAACACAGAAGTGTCCTTCCTGTGCGGGAACAAAGCTTGAATATATAAAGGAGCTTAAATCCTGGAAATGTCTTTACTGCGATACTCTTATCGAAAGACACGAACAGGCGGATACTTTATTCACAATAAAAAACGTAGTGCGTCAGACAATTCTTGACGTAGCCTATGTGCGTCTCAGAGAAGCTCAGAAGAATCTGATCGAGTGCGAAAAAATTGATTCACGCTATGTGGGAACAATTATCGCTGAAATAGCCTATGAAATGAATATGATCATTCACGGCGGTCTTTCTCAGGGCGAGCAGAGAAATATGTTCTCGCAGATGAAAAAGAATTATAACGCTCTTAATGCGCTGGGAGATCAGCCTACCGAGGAAGAGCTTGCTCTGTATGAGTTTTTCGATTCCTCAGAGGTTGTGGGAGCTCTTATTCTTGTGTTTGACTCAATCAATGCAACGGCAAGAAGAGATGTGCTTTACAATTATTTTGATCCTTCCGAGATATACTCGCTTGAGCTAAATACAAATCTTATAAGCTATGCTCTGAAAAATGAAAAGTACGATATGTTCGATACGCTTATCCGCAACACGGATAACATTGACAAGCAGTCGGTAATAAAGCTTATACTTGAAAAGTATCCTCAGAACGAAAAGAAAATCGAAAATGCAGTGCATATACTCAGCTTTTCCGATGAATTCGGCGAGGACTGCAAGCCGTATTTCGAGGATTATATGGCAAATTCATCAGACAATGCCGATATAAAATTCAACGTAGCAAAGGCACTGTGCAGTACACAGGCGCGTCCTTCAATCGAGTGCCTTATGAAGAATCTTCTCACTCAGATGAGCGATACTTCAAAGGTTTCAGAGCTTCTTGACTTCATTATGTGCAGAAAGCTTTACGATGTTGAAATCTACACAATAGTTGATTTTGCCGTAAATGGCTGTGATGAAGATGTTTGTCTGTGTATTTTCAGACGTCTTAAGGAAACAGGACAGTTTGTCGAGCTGAATTCAAAGCATTTCAACGCAATCCTTTCAAGAAGCGATTGCAGTGCACAGACAAGAAAGAATATAGTGGAAGTGGGACTTGACTTCAATGTTACCGAAAAGGTAAAGGAAAACTTTATTTCCACATATCTGTGCGAAACATACGATACAGCCGAAAACAGAAATATTCTTCTGCCGTATTTCTTCACGCTTATAGATTCTCTTTCCACAACAACAGTTGAGAAATACATAATAAAATGCAGTACCGACGGCACCGAAAAGCCTGAGATTGTAAAGCGTATTTTCTCAATGAAAATAAACCGTTCATTCTTCAATAATACTCTCAGCAGTTATATTGTAAACTCTGCCGATCCATTTGAGGTGAGACGTGAGATCGTATATATTATGATCGAAGCGGGACTTCACATTAATGTTTCAGCCTGCATAAAGCTTCTTACCCAGACAGACAGCAAGCCTGAGGAGTGCGTGGATATCCTCAGAAAGCTCAAGCCCGGCGGAGTAAGCTATGATGACCTTATGAACAGCTATATTCCCGCTGTAACTGCCGATACCTTCAGCCCTGAAATATTCTCAGAGCTTATGTCGGGAGTAACAATGATAAGCGAGAGCGTCTTTACCAAGTATGTGCTTGAGCTTAAGGACTATCCCGCGTCAAAGGCAGGCTACACTTCAAAAATGGTACAGCTGTGCTATAACGAGCCACAGGGAATCATATGCCACGTAAAGCATAACGGAAAGAATGTAACCTGTACTCTGATACAGGGCTACATACTTGCCTCACCCGATGACGAAAATCTCTCCGAAGCTGTATATACAGCCCTTTCAAGCTGGCGTTCAAATGTAAACAGCGAGATTGACGTTGACGGATCAAGAATAAAATTCAAAAAATATATTGCTTCGCAGAAGCTTGCACTCAGCTCTGTCACAAGAAAATTATGTCAGACAGCTAAGATTCTGTGATGAAATGATAGGGAGCTGATAAAATGGTAAAAACCTGCTTTAATCCTCAGGGAGGGTGCATAGCATATACAGTTGCGGAAATAACAGCTGTTCCATATTATGAGCTTATAAACAGAGACGCTGAAAAGGCCTGCCGTATGAATCAGTTAAGCTTTACCCGGTTTTTGTCAGGACTTTTCAGAGCGTCAGAAACAGATAAAGTATCCTATGAGATTATCTTCCAGAGTATTCCTGTTACAAACCAGACATATTCCGCACAGGTAAAAATGTTCTTTGTAATCAGAAAAATGGGAGATAATCCGCAGGAGCTTATACAGTTTGTAAAGGATACTGCGGATAATTTCAGGATAGACCTTGAAGCAAATAATTTTTCAGTGGAATTTTTTGATTCTGATGAGGCTTATGACGAGTTTATGGAATCCCTTGGCAAAGCAGACTGCTCCTGTGCTTCGGCAATAGCAAAGACAGAGCGTGCAATGAGCAGTATGTTCAGCGAAAACGGACTTCTTTACTTTAACAATGCCATTATTCCTACAGAAAATGTAAATGTAACTCTGCTTACAAATACAATGACTCAGTATCCGGGAAGCGTTATCTCTCTTCAGATAATTCCCACAGAGTATAACGATACGGAAAAATTATCACTTCAGCAGTCGCAGACTATGCTCAGCTACTACATAGGCGAGATGAGACGCCAGCAGGGTATGATGCCTCTTGATGCTTCTACCCAGACCATTG
This sequence comes from Ruminococcus sp., assembly GCA_015066875.1. Lineage (GTDB taxonomy): Bacteria > Bacillota > Clostridia > Oscillospirales > Ruminococcaceae > Ruminococcus. The sequence continues at coordinate 2,665 of SVNM01000077.1, read as the reverse complement.
CAAGCGCCTTTGACTATTACACCTCTGCCTTCAGCGAAGCAAATGCGTATTATAATTTTGTGGTATATTCCTCGCCCTACAGTATAAATGCTCTGTGCAACAAAATCATCAGCACCATCGAAGATGAAAGTGCAAGTCTGGGAAATGCTCTTGAGATTGTAAATCTTTCAAGCGGAGCCCTCAGCCTTACCGATTATTTTCCTGTATCTCCGTGGGTGGTAAGCAATATTCTTATTTATCAGGAGCGCGAAATGAGCTTCTGGCAGTCAAAGGGAGCGCCCACTTATCTTATGAGATTAAGATATCTTATGACGCTCAATGAGATCAAAACTATATTCAAGCTTCCCATCGACGATGGTACAGCAATAGGTCTTGAATCAAGAAAGATCCTTGTAAACAGGGAAAAACTCAATACAAGCATTATTTCCGAGGGCAACTTCAAAATGGGCGTTATTCAGAACGCTTCTGCAAATTCAACCGCAAGATCTGCCCATGCGGGAATTCCTCTTAACGATTTCACAAAGCATGGCCTTATTGTGGGAACTCCCGGTTCGGGTAAAACCAACTTTTCGCTGGGATTTCTGCTTCAGATGTGGAATGAGTTTCACATTCCCTTTATCGCTATCGAGCCTACCAAGAGCGAATATCGCTCGCTGGTGGACGGAATTCCTGATCTTCAGATTTTTACCCCTGGAAAGAGCAATGTCTCGCCCTACATAATCAATCCCTTTATACCTCCCACAAATGTAACGGTAGAGACCTATGTTCCCAGCCTTATGACAGCGTTCAAGGCAGCCTTTTCAATGCCTAATCCTCTGCCGGATATTTTTCTTGCAGCTATCAACGAATGTTATAATGAGTATGGCTGGCGACTTGACAGTACCAAGGACGATCCAAATGTTGAGCTCTTTGGTATGTACGAATTCATAAAAGTATTCAAGCGCCGTATCCAGAATATGGACTACAAGGGCGATGTGAAAAACAATATGGAAAGCGCAGGCGTTGTGCGTCTTGTAAGCCTTATTGAGCAGAACAGCTTTATTTACGATACAATAAACACCATTCCTCTTGAGGATCTGCTCAGCAAGCCAACGGTAATAGAGCTCAACGCTATCAACAATAAAGAGCAGAAGTCGCTGATTATGGCACTGCTTCTCATACTAATCTGCGTTTACACCAAAAATAACGTTTCAGGCGACGGAAAACTCAAGACAGTTCTCCTTATCGACGAAGCGCACGTTCTTCTGGGAAGCTCAGGCTCTTCCGAAGAAGGCTCTGCCGATTCAAAGGGAGCAACAATAGAAGCTGTAGAGGATATGATCGCCGAGATTCGTTCATACGGTACAAGTATCATAATTGCAGACCAGTCGCCATCAAAGGTGGGCAAGAATATTGTGGCGAATACCAACGTCAAGATTATGTTCAAGCTTGTTGAAAAGGAAAACAAGGATATGATACGCAATGCCACAAATATGACCGACGCGGATTACGACAGACTCGGAAGGCTTGGCGTGGGCGAGGCTATGCTTCATTACGGCAGAGTCTATGAGCCACTTCATATCAAAACATATAATGTTCAGGACAAGGCAACAATACGTCCCGTGATTTTTGACGATGAAATTGCTTCATTGTCTCATTACTGGGACGATAAGCAGAAGCTTCTTATCCCTCACAGTGAATGTGCATATAACTGCTTCTGCACAGATAAATGCGATTTCAAAATAAGAGCCGAAGCCGATTTTATAGCCTCAAGACTGATGAATCAGTACAGGGCAAAAATTACAACTCTGTCTGATCTTGCAAAGCTTCTTGTAAGACTTGATAATCCCATAACGCAGATAACAGAGGAGTTTCCGCATATGAGCAAAAGCGTGAAGCTGTATAACTGCACGAAAATCAAGTTTCTCAGAAAGGTTCTTATAAGCAAAAGTATTGATATGACCAGAAAAAACTACAGACAGATTTTATCTCACCCGAATTTTCTTAAAAAGGAAGAATAATTACAGACAGGTGGTGTGAATTATGGACGACGATTTCGGATACGACGGCGGAAATGAAAGCTTCGACGATTACAGCGACAGCGGAATGGATTTTGACGGCGGAGAGCAGATGAGCTTTGACGATCTGGAAACCGACAGCTTTGAAATTGAAGACTCAATGGAAGTTGATGATGTTCAGTACGAACAGATGTCATTTGATGATCTTGAGCTTGACAGTTTTGAGGACGACAGCCTTGAAATTGATGCTTCAATGGAAGCCGATGACGATCTGTTTGAACAGATGTCCGTTGATGAAATGGATTTAAGCGATGATATCATGGATAATATGGATATTTCAGATGATATCCCTGAGTTTGATGATGTTGACGAGGATTTTATTTTCGAAGATGATGCGCCTGAGCTTCCGGGGCTCGATGAAACAGACGACGAAGAGCTCTTTGATGAAGACGCTCCCGAACTTATCGGACTTGATGAGATGGACGAAACTGAGCCTGAAATCCCTGATGAGATTACTGATGAACTGCCTGAAGAGGTGCCATCAGAAAGCTCTGCAATGGACGATATGGCTACTTATATGAGTGAACATAACTACGGAAAAGATGACTATGCCGAGTATAGTCAGGACCCCGAATATCAGGAGATTAACAACGGACTTCTTGCAGAAG
>SVNM01000009.1 GCA_015066875.1 Ruminococcus sp. | reverse complement strand
CGGTATTAAATATCTCAATGAGCACGATCCCGCTCCTTTTGAGACTTTCCTTGAAAGAGTCTCTGTTACTGTTAAAAATGAGTGCGAAAGACTCGGTCTCAATCAGCCTTTTATGTACATAGAGCCCGGACGTTCAATCGTTGCTCCTGCAGGTATTACTCTCTACAAGGTCGGTGCCCGCAAGGAAATTCCCCATATCAGAACATATATCTCCGTTGACGGCGGTATGGGCGATAATCCCAGATATGCTCTCTATAAATCAGAGTATGAGGCTGTTGTGGCTAATAAGGCTTCTCAGGAGCGTTCCGACTGCGTGACTATCGCCGGTAAATGCTGTGAGAGCGGTGACCTTATCGGCGAGAATATGCCACTTCAGTATGCTGAGTCGGGCGATTATATCGCTGTTCTTGCTACCGGTGCCTATAACTACTCAATGTCTTCAAACTATAACAGAATTCCAAAGCCCGCCGTTGTTTTCGTCAATAACGGAGAGTCGCGTATTGCTGTTAAAAGAGAGACTCTGGAGGATATTATCCGCAACGATATTTAATTTAACTCCTTCTGTTATGTGCCGTTATACGTGTTATTATGCCGTCTGTTTTGTTCAGACGGCTTTTTTTCTTTTTATTTTTCCTTTTTCCGTTGTAATTTTTCAGAAAATATGATATAATATTATAAATGTATATTTAGGAGGTCGTTATGGCTATTACAGAAGCTGTCGAAAATTATCTCGAAACTATTTTAATCCTTTCTAAAGTTCAGCCCGATATCCACGCTATTGATATCTGCTCCTATCTTGGCTACTCAAGACCTACTGTTTCGGTTATTCTTAAGAAAATGAAGGACCAGGGCCTTGTCAATGTGGATAAGGATAACCATATTACTCTTACTGATAAAGGTAAAGCTATCGCTGAAAATGTTTATGACCGTCATAAAGTCATTTCTGAAATCCTTATGAAGCTGGGCGTTTCCAAAGAGGTTGCTCTTGAGGACGCTTGTAAGCTTGAACACGACCTCAGCGATGAAAGCTTTGAGGCTTTGAAAAATTTTTATTATCATAATGTTCTCGGTGAATAATTCTTTTTTGTTTCTTACGTTCAGGAGGTTCTATGGATAAATTCTCTCAGCTCAGACACGATAATCCCGTTTTTATTTATAAAAGTTACTCTTTTTCTCAGACAGATACTGAGATCAATGCTTCTTTCGTTTTCGAAATCCCAGGTGTTGCTGTTTTTACTCCGGGCTGGAGCTTTCCTAAGCCACAATGTAACTGCCCTGTGATTGATAATAACCTTACCCTTGAAAGACTTGTTTTTTCTCTCGGTATGGCTGAGCTCGTAAGCTACTGGAAGGCTGTCTGCTCGCCTGAAATTATCGTTGAGTGCGGTTGTCTCGACTCTGCACAGATCGACTGGTGGAAAAAACTCTACTTTCTCGGCCTTGGTGAGTTCTTCTACGTAAACGGCATTTCTGCCCATATGGACTCTTTTGTGAATATTACCTGCAACGGAGCGTTCAGCTGTACTGATGAGGTTGCTGTCAATAATCACGGCTGTCTTGTTCCTGTGGGCGGTGGAAAGGACTCTGCTCTTACACTTGAGACTCTTGTTTCTAATGGTGTTGACTGCAGGTGCTATGCTATAAATAAGCGCTGTTCCATTTCGGCTACTGTGGAAACTGCAGGTCTCGATGAAGATGCTCTTATTGTCTCTTCGCGCCGTTTTGACCGCTCGCTTGTTGAGCTCAACAATAAAGGATACCTTAATGGGCATACTCCTTTTTCGGCTATTGTTGCTTTTTCTGCCGAGATTACTGCTTATCTTCACGGACTTCAATACGTTGTGCTTTCTAATGAGGCAAGCGCCAACGAAAGTTCTGTTGTGGGACAAAGCGTAAATCACCAGTACTCCAAGAGCTTTGAGTTTGAAAACGATTTTCACTCTTATGAGATCAATTACCTGAAATCAGGTGTTTATTACTTCAGCTTCCTTCGTCCCCTTTCTGAATTCCAGATCGCTTCTATGTTTGTTTCACATAAAAAGTATCTGCCTGTTTTCAGAAGCTGTAATCTGGGAAGCAAGGTTTCTCCTGATATATGGTGCGGTGATTGCTCGAAATGCCTTTTTGTCTGCCTTATTCTCTCGCCTTTTGTTGATTTGGAGACTCTTTCTTCTGTTTTCGGGAAAAATCTCCTTGATGATGAGAGTATGCTCGATGATTTTATCGGTCTTCTCGGTCTTTCTGAGCATAAGCCCTTTGAGTGCGTAGGCAGTATCGATGAGGTCAAGCTTTCCGTTTCTCTTGCGGTGAGAAATCTTACTGCGGATAATCGTCCGCTTCCTCTTCTGTTCAGATATTTCGTTGATAAGGGACTCTATAATCCCGATTCTCTCGATGGTATCTATGACTCCTACAGGAAATATTACAACAATGATAATTTACTGCCTTGTCAGTTTGAGGCTATATTAAAAAATGAAATGGAGCGTCTGCTTTGAGTGCTTTTTCTGAGTTTCTCGGCTCTTTTACCGAGAATAAAAATGTTTGTATTTTAGGTTTCGGACGTGAGGGTAAGTCTACTTATCGTCTGCTTAAGGACCTCAGTCCTGCTTCTGTTACTGTATGCGACCTTTTCCCTGTGGATAGAAATGCTAATTGTCTGCCCGATGAGGTAGGGCTTATCTGCGGTGAGGATTATCAGAAGTCGCTTTCCGATTTTGATATCGTTTTTAAAAGTCCCGGTATTGTTCTTGAAAAACAGCCCTGTGACCTTGACTGTATTGTTACTTCCGAAACACAGCTTTTCTTTGAGTTCTTCCGTGATAAAATCATAGGTATTACAGGTACTAAGGGCAAAAGTACAGTTTCTTCGCTTATCTGGCATATCCTTAAGGAAAGCGGTAAAAAAACTCTCTTTGCAGGCAATATCGGTATTCCTGTTTTCGATATCGCTGATGATGTTGATGAGGATACTCTTATCGTCTGCGAGCTCTCCTGTCATCAGCTTGAGTATATGAGCGTTTCTCCTCATATCGCTGTTATGCTTAATCTCTATGAGGAGCATCTTGACCACTATGGCTCTATGGAGCGCTACCATAACGCTAAGAAGAATATCTACTTACATCAGCGTAAATCAGACAGACTTATTATCAATTACGCTCTTGTGCCTGTTGAGACTGAGGCTACTGTTTTTTCAATCTCAAATACGGACAGAGGCGGTGATTTCTTTGTGGGTAATTCTACCCTCACCTGTAATATGGGTCCTGTCTATAAAATACCCGCTGACGACATAAAGCTTCTTGGTATCCATAACCATTATAATGTTGCTGTGGCTTATCTTGTGGCTAATATGTGCAATGTCAGCGATGAGGACTTCACTAAGGCTCTTTGTACTTTCAATCCTCTTGCTCATCGCCTTGAGTTTGTTGCTGAGGTTGACGGTGTAAGATATTATGATGACTCTATCTCTACTGCCTGTGCTACCGCTGTCGAAGCTGTAAAAAGCGTTCCTGACCCCGGTACTATCCTTATCGGCGGTATGGACAGAGGTATCGATTATGCTCCGCTTATTCAGTTTTTAAGCTCGGTGGATATTAATGTCATCTGTATGGAGGCTTCGGGAAACAGAATTTACTCGGAAATAGCCTCTGCTGAATTCAACTCTCCTGAACGTGTTTTCCTCGTTCAGCATCTTGAGGACGCTGTTAAGCTCGCTAATGAAATTACTCCGAAGGGTAAAAGCTGTGTGCTTTCCCCTGCTTCTGCAAGCTACGGAATTTTCAAGAATTTTGAGGAGCGCGGTGATGTCTTCAAGTCTCTTGTAAATCAGCTTTGATTAATGGTCCCGTTTTTTCGGGACCTTTTTATGTGGAATTGTGATGCTTTTTTACGTTTTGTCTATTGCTATTTACTGCGCTCTGTGGTAAAATACCTTTGTTATTAATTTTTAAGGAGTTTTTTATGGTTTTTAAAAGATTTTCTGCTTTTGTGCTCTCTGCAGTAATGCTCGGCTGTTCACTTTCTGTTACAGGCTGTGCAGACTCAGGCTCGGAATTCGATGACGGTAAAATGCGTAAAGATATGTCTGCTATGGACTATGCCGATGAAATGGGTATCGGTATTAACCTTGGCAATACCTTTGAAGCTTACTGGGAGGATAAGTCAAATAAGACTACAGGCTCTTCCACTATCGGTGACAATACTCCTCAGGATTATGAGACCTGCTGGGGTGCTGTAGTTACTACTCCCGAAGCTGTTCAGGGTATGGCTGATGCAGGCTTCAATACTGTCCGTATTCCTGTTTACTGGGGTAATATGATGGAGGATAACGGTAAGTTCAAAATAAATGAGGAGTATATGGCTCGTGTCAGAGAGGTTGTGGACTATGCCCGTAAGGCTCAGCTTTACGTTGTTATAAATATCCACCACTTTGATGAGTTCCTTATTGAAAATAAGGATAAGGACACCGTTCTTTCAGCTGTTGATACCCTCTGGACTCAGATTGCAAAGGAGTTCAAGGGATACTCAGATTATCTCGTTTTTGAAGGCTTCAACGAGGCTCTCGGCTCTCAGCCGGAAGGGGCTAACCTTTCGGAAGAGGAAATTTATGACTACGTTAACGATATGAATCAGACCTTCGTCGACGCTGTAAGAAAAACAGGCGGAAACAATAAAAAGCGTGTTCTTATAGCTTCGGGCTACTGGACCAATATCGATAATACTACCAAGGAGTCATTCCTTATGCCTCAGGATTCTGCTGAGGATAAAATGATGGTTTCTGTTCATTATATCGACAACGCCTGCTACTGGACCAATAATATCGGCGGTGACTACTGGCTTACTTACAGTGAAAATCAGTGCAAGCTCCTCGATGAAGCTTTTATAAGCAAGGATATTCCCGTTTTTGTGGGTGAGTGCACCTCTATCTACGACGGCGAAAGATTTGCTCAGAATGCTGATGTAACAGACTCTTCAGAGTGCCTTTCCACTATTATGAATATGGCTGTTGATTATGGTTTTGTGCCTGTTCTCTGGGACGTAAGCAACAACTTCTACTCTCGTTCAGACTGTAAAATCAAATCTGACTCTGACGCTCAGGTTATTCTTGATATCGCTGAGCGTATCGAAAATGAATAAGCTTTACATTGCAAAAAAGGCTGACGTTACTCCGCCAGCCTTTTTCTTTTTTATTACATCTCTCTTGTTCTTTTTGCTTTTTATTCTCCGTAAAGTCTCACTGACTCGGCATACTCATCACAGCTCATTGTGAAGTATTTTTCCTCAGTTTCAGTAAGCTCTGCTACAGGCTCTGTTGTCTCTGCATCGTATATTACGTTTTCAAGCTCTATTGCGTATTTTACTGTTTCGTGTTCTATATACTTCATTGCTGTTACTGTGCCTGCGTAGTCGATTTCAAGGGTGAGCTCCTTGCCTGAACGCTCGCCTATTGGTCCTGAGCTTATATAAAGAATTGTTGTGCCATTTGCTCCCTCAGTGATTGTATAATGGTTTTTGATACGCTCAGCCATAATGTTTGTCTTCATCTCACTGATAAATTGTGTAGCTATATCGTCATAGAAGAAGTAATCTGCTTCCGCACTTACGCCCTCAAATCTGGAGTTATAATGCTGATATGAGGTCTGCTCGCCGTTTTCATCGGTGAAAAATGCTCTTGTGTTGTTAAGCTTGTCGATATTTTCGCCGTGCTCTACGTATATAGTTTCTCCAGCATTGCCTATTACCTCGTACTTTATCTCTTCCCCGTGACCTGTTGTGCCTGTGCCGTCCATATAATATCTGTCGGTGGTGGGATTGTACTCAAGTCTGCCTGATACTGTGGGGTGATACATAAATACCTGATCACAGCCACCGTTGCTTTCTATGTACACATAGTCATACTCTCCCGTATAATCAGCTACCATTGTGCTCTGGGATTTCTGTCCGCTGTAAATTCTGTGGAGTATGGCTCCAAGCTCGTCGTCCTTTTTGATTTTATCAAAGTATGTATCAAACTCTGCCTTATACTCGTCTGAAATTCGGAAAGCATACTCTGAATTTGAAATGTAAAGAATTCCTGTATCGACATTGTACAGACAATTGCCTATTGATATGAAGTTTGTGTAGGTGAATTCGCTTATATCTGCAACCTCCCACTCTGCATATCGTAAAAGGCCGGGAATTACATTGCAATAGTCGCTTCTGTATTCTACGAAATTGCTGAACTGTCCTGCGTCTGTCATAAAGCGGATTATGCCGTCGTCCTTTGTTTCGGGAAGTGACTGGGATATCCACAGTGATACATTGTCTGAGTCAGGTTCAGTATTTGTTTCGGGCTGTTTGCGGTACATTTCAATCAAGTCGTTTATATCGTTGTAAACTCCTACCGGAAGCTGGTAGTAACAACCTACCTGATTATCGTCACTCTGCATATAGGTTACTGAAATAAGTGAGTTGTGGTAGATTTCTACACGGGTAAAGCCTATTTCAAGAAGTATACACTCTCCGTCGGCTTTTACTGTTTCGTGAAGCTCAATTTTTTCACTGTAGTCAAATTTATTCAGATACCCTTCAAGCTCTGTGGTAAATTCGGGAGTATAGTCTATATATCCATAGGCTGTTGTTGCTACACTGATTGGCATAGATGAAAAGCTGTTTGACAGCATATTGTTGTTGATAATCCCCATTAATCCATAGAAATCGTGGGGTACAAACTGATACAGACAGCTCTCCTTTGTGCCTTCTGAGTCTTCCTTTGTAACAGTTGCTCTGCCGATACAGTCGATTTCTATATATACATCATTCTGACCGTCATTGTAGCTGAAGGACATTATTTCAGATACTCCAAGTGAATTCTGTGCCTCAACGGGAGCCCAGTCAAGAGTGCTGAATAATTCTGAAATCTCCTGCTTGCACTGCTCACTGAGGGACGCTATGGGATAAGTGTGGTCGAATTCTCTTACAATATTTACTGATACCTCGGATTCTGTGAATTTATCAAAGGGAAGTCCTACTTGCAAAAGGGCGTGAGCTGTTGTCTGCTCTGTATCGGAAGTAAAGTCATCACGTGTAGGAGCTTTCGCTGTTTTCCAGATAAAGCCTACACCAACTGCTACTGTCGCACAGGCGACTACGGGAACTATGTAACGTGTTATGGGGTTTATTTTTTCGGCACGCTCTGTTCCGTCTACCGTATCAGCATATTCGTGGATTTCTGACGGCGACGCCTTAAGACGCTCTTCCATTCTGTTTCTGAATTCTTCAGTGCATCTTATCTTTTCAAGATGCTTGCTGTACTCGTTGCGCTTCATATATTTCCCTCCTCCAGTCTTTCTTTTAGTTTTTTTCTCGCCCTCTGTAAAAGCGAGCTTACCGTGTTTTCGTTTTTGCTGAGTATTTCCGAAATCTCGCGTATATTGTACTCCTCATAATAGTAAAGATAAAGCACACTGCGGTATTTTTCAGGCAGTTCTTCGATTTCACGGCTTATATCCTGGTCTTTTTCTTCAAATTCGCTTTTAAGCTCTGATTCGGATATCTCCTCAAGCGAGCTTCGCTCTTTCTTTTTCCAGCTTCTGTGATAGCTTTTTCCCTTGTTGATTGCTGACCTTATGAGCCACGCTTTCAGGTGAGTTTCGTCACTGAAGCTGTATTTGCCTGTATGAAGCTTCAAAAATACTTCCTGTGTTATATCCTCAGCCTCGCTGTAGTTTCCAGTACAGGCATAGGCTGTGCGGAGTACTGTATCTCCGTATTTTCTGAAGGCTTCAAGGGCTGTGTTTTCCATTGCAATGGTCATATGTCAAATCCCCCTTTCACTATATAAACGTTTCAGTTGCTCTTTTTCGTGCATTTTTTTGAAAAAAATTCCACAAACACAAAACAGACCTGATTTTCCAGGTCTGTTTTTATTTTTATGTGGTTCTATTCTTTTTTCGGGCAAATTTGTTTTCGTACATAAGCTTATCTGCTATGCTGAAGCACTCTTCAAACTTTGTATCCTCATTGGGATTGTCGCAGTATACACCTATGCTTGCTCCTATTTTATACGGCTTCCCTGACTGGCTGTTGTATTTCTCAATATAGGTTTCTATGTTTTTAAGATAGCTGTTTACCATTTCGTCGCTGTATTCGTAACAGCCTATCATTACATATTCATCTCCGCCTATTCTTGCACATATCTCGTTGTTAAGACAGCATTTATTAAGTATATTCGCTATCTGAACTATAGCATTATCGCCTTCAAGATGCCCGAAATTGTCATTGATATGCTTTAATCCGTCAAGATCCACTACCATTACAAGCAGTTTTTTTGCTTCGGCCTTTGCAGTTTTGAAAATCTGTTCGGAATATCTCTTGAAGCCTTTGTGGTTGTATATACCCGTGAGTGTATCTCGTATGGAGTTAAGGAATATTCGCTGGTTTATGCTTGTAAGCTTATCTCTTACACGTAAAAACTCAAGGGAAATATTTATGTTTCTGCACCACATTGCATATATTGTTGACATTGAGTCAATTATTTGTTTGAATTTGAAAATAGCGTATCCGAAACAGCGTTTTTCAAAGTGTATCGGCATAAAGAAATATGTTGAAGGCTTGTTTTCAAATCTGAATAAGGCATCCGGCATTATCTCTTCTGAACGGAACTCTTCATCAGGCAGATAATAGTCGTCATTATGTCTGATGAATTTTACCGTCATTTTTTCGCTGTAGCCGTCTTTAAGATAGTCGTTGTCGTCATTTGACTCAATATTGTTCCATTGATCGCAAAGACACAGCATAAACGTGTCAAGTCCGTATATCAGATATGTATAACTGTTTATTTTATGGATTAATTCGTCGAAATTATCTGCTTCAAGCAAAGCTTCTGTCATTCCGCATGAACGGTAAAGCTTATCAAAGCTTTGTGCGTTGAAATAGTAATTATCGTTTTTCTTTACCCAGTATTCGTTTTTTTCTCCACAGCCACAGGTCTGGGCTGTAATTATTGTTCCGTTGGGAGTCTCTATTTTTTTGCCTTCTTCTCCTGTTATCTGCTTGTGAATATGGCAGACTGCTCTTGCTCCCATTTCCTCGTTTAAGGGGATTATTGTTGTTACAGAAGGTATGTTATTCAGGGCTTCCTGCGAGCCGTCATAGCCTGAAATCCTGACTTCATCGGGTACTTTTACTCCGCCTGTTATCAGCTTGTTTGTCAGGGTTGAAGCCATTATATCACTTGCGCATACTATTGCTTCCGGTAGCTTTCTGCTCTTTGTTATAAACTCTTCTGCAAGCTTTTCTGCTGAAGGTTTCCAGAAATCACCGTATACAACAAGCTCTTCCCTGAATTCTATACCGTGCTTTTCAAGCGATTTTTTATAGCCTTCAAGTCTTGTTATTGATTGGGGTATGTTTTCGGGGCCTGTCAGACACATAATCTCACGGCAATCGTGAACCTCGATGAAATGGTCTGTCATAAGCTCTATCAGGCTTGTATCCTTGGGATTTACGTTTTCGCATACTCCCGTATCATTATCTATGGATATTGCCGGCAGACCAAGCTCTTTGATTTTTACGACAAGATTCTCATAAAGCTCCTTGCGGGCAATATTTCCGCCGATAAACACTACTCCGTCAATTACCTTGTTGTTTATCAGGTTGAAGATGTTTTCCTCGCCGTATTGAAGAGGAGAATTCATATTGTTGTTAAAGGTCATCATAAAAACAGCAACATCGTAATCAAGTGCATTTGCCTGATTAGTGATGCCTGTTAATATTAAATTTATGTATTCACTGAATACGTCGGCAGCAACTACTGCAATGGTCTTACGATGTTTCATTTTACTATCATACCTTTACGTAAAAAAACTCTAATATAGTAATTATATCACAACTTTTTTCAGATTACAACTATTTTCTGTTGAATTTATAAAAAATTCAAAAAAATTAACAGGCAAACTCTTACGTCTGCCTGTTTTTTTGTGCTATTTAAGCTCTGCTACGGTTACGCCGTCCTCGCCTTCGCCGTATACTCCCAGTCGGAAGCTTTTGATTGAAGGGTGTGACTTAAGTCGATTGTGTACTGCTTTTCGTAAAAGTCCTGTGCCTTTTCCGTGAATTATCCACACGGTTGAGATGTTGGACATTACTGCCTGGTCGATGAAGCTGTCAAGCTGGTAAACTCCGTCATCACAGGCACAGCCTCTGATATCAAGCTCCATTTTGCCTCGGCGCTCTGCCTTTACGCCAACTTTGCCAACCTTCTTTGCGGGCTTTTTGTTATTGACGCTCACTTTTTCGCTTTCTACAAGCCTCAGCTTGGAAATGCTCATCTTTGTTTTCATTACGCCCATCTGCACGAATACAAATTCGCTTCCATCGGGCTCGCCTGAGATTATTCCTTTTCTGTCAAGGTCGGGAATGTACACTGTATCCCCTCTTCTCAGCTTTCTTGGAAGCACGTAATCTGCATTTCTGTCACGCTCGTCAAGGGGATTTGCTGTATCGTACATCTTGTTGAAGCTCTGCTTCGTTCTCGACTTCATTCCCGATACTCCTGCACTGAAATCCTTTTTGTCCTTCTCTTTTCTCAGCTTTTCAAGCTCGTCAAGAAGCTCATTGGACTCGGCTTTGGTCTGCTCGATTATGGACATTGCTCTCAGTCGTGCCTTTTCAAGCTCTTCTGCCCTGGATTTTTCTATCTGTGCAAGCTCTTCCTTTATACGCTCTGCGTCTGCCTGAGCCTCTGCTTTAAGTCGCTGTGCCTCTTCCCTTAGCTTTTCTGCCTCGGTACGTGCATTTTCAAGCTTTCCGATTACCTCTTCAAGTCTTGTGTTTGACTCGTTTACAAGAGCTTTTGCTTCCTCGATAATATCTCTTGGCATTCCGAGACTTTCTGAGATTGCAAATGCGTTTGATTTTCCTGGCGAGCCTACTATCAGCTTGTATGTAGGCTTCAATGTCGCAACGTCAAACTCGCAGGAGGCGTTTTCTACGTTTTCACTGTCAATTGCGAAGATTTTAAGCTCCTGATAATGTGTTGTTACCATAAGCTTTGCTCCTGATGATATCAGCCTTTTGATTACCGATATTGCAAGCGTTGCGCCCTCTACGGGGTCTGTGCCCGAACCAAGCTCATCAAGAAGAATCAGTGAGTTGCTGTCGGCTTTTTCGATAATATCTATTACCTTGTTTATGTGCGATGAAAAGGTTGAAAGATTCTGCTCGATGCTCTGGCTGTCGCCTATATCTACAAGTATGTTTTCGTATACGGAAATTCTGCTTCCGTCTGAGCAAGGTATCAGCAGTCCGCACATTGTCATTGCGCTGAGAAGTCCCGCTGTTTTCAGGGATACTGTTTTACCGCCTGTGTTGGGTCCTGTTATGATAAGCGCCTGATACTCCTCGCCAAGTGAAAGAGTCACAGGAACTACCTTGTTTCTGTCTATTAAAGGGTGGCGCGCTTTTTTTAGGTAAAGCTTTCCGTCATCTGTGATTTCGGGCATTGTGCAGTTTAGCTTTGAAGCAAGATTTGCCTTTGCAAAATAAAGGTTAAGCTCAGCACATACCTTGTAATTCTCGCAGAGAATATCGGCATACTGTCCGCAGTCACTGCAGAGCTCTCTTATAATACGCTCGATTTCCTCTTGCTCCTTGCCCTGAAGAATTCGGATATCGTTGTTTGCTTCAACAATTGCCATCGGCTCTACGAAGATTGTCTGTCCCGATGCCGATGTATCGTGGATAAGACCGCTTATCTGTCCTCGGTACTCTGCCTTTACGGGAAGTACAAAGCGTCCGTCACGAATGGTAACGTTGCTCTCCTGAAGGCATTTCTGCACTGTCTGGTTCTTAACCATTTTATCAAGAGTTTCTCTTAACTGCATTCCTGCACGATTGATTTTTCTTCTGATTGCTGAAAGCTCTGAGCTTGCTGAGTCAGCTATCTCGTCCTCTGAGATAATAGAGCGGTCAAGCTTTTCAAGAAGATAATCGTTAGGCTGAAGTCTTGAGAAAAGATAGCTCAGCTCTGTTTCAATGTTCTCGCAGTGGGAATACCAGTCAGAAAGACTTTTTATCTGTCTGAGCATTGAAGCTATGTCCATAAGGTCTCTCAGTGAGATTATTGCTCCTGATTTGGCTCTTGCGCTGGGCGAGCTTATATCCTTGAAATTTGTAAAGGGCGGTGTTCCGAACTGAATTGAAAGGCTCAGCGCCTGTGAGGTCTTGAGATTTTCATATTTTACACGTTCAAGGTCGCTGTCGGGTCTGATTGCAAGCGCCATTTTACGTGTTTCTTCATTTGATGTGAGCTCTGCAAGCATCTCAAGTATCTTGTCAAGCTCTAATATTCTGAGATTTTTATTCATTGTTACGTACCTGTTCCGATTATTGTGTTATAAAACTGTAGGGTGCTGAAGCTTCTTTCAAGGTGTGAGATTATATATGACTCTGACACAAGTGAAAGAGACTCAAGCATATTTTCTGATATTCTGAAGTTGAAAAGCCTGTCAAAATCAGTAAGGACTATGTGTCTCACTGCATTCAATACCGCAGATTTTATCATTATATAGTCCTTTTCGCTGTCGTCGGCAAAGCACTCTCGGCAGAAAAAGGCTCCGTCGGAAACGCAGAAGTAAAGCTCCTCAGGCTCAAAGGCTCCGCACTCACGACAGGCGACTACATCGGGCATATAGCCTATTTCCGACATCAGACGAAGCTCAAATATGCTCTTCAGCATTGCTTCGCTTCGCTTATCCTTTTCAAGATAATGAAGGCAGTTGAGAAAAAGACGGAGTATATCCTTGCTCTGAGTTTGCTCCTCTACACAGCATTTCAGTACTTCCGCAAAATATGATGCAAGGGATATCTTGCTGAGAGAGTTTCTTAAATCGTAGAAAATCCGTATAGGCTCGGCGCTGTTAAGGTAGAAGCGGTCTTTTCTCTGCTGTACACAAAAGCGTGAATATGCAAAAAGCTGAGTAGAGCTTCCCGACTTACCTGTTATTTTGCGTGCGCCCTTTACGCAGATTTCTATTACTCCGTTTTTTTCGGTAAGAACATCTATGAACTTATCCTGTTCCCCTACAGGACGCTCTTTCAGCACTACTCCTGTCATTATCAGCATCTGTATGCTCCTTATCCTCAGCTGTGGCACAATACTCAAGATAATCGGCTATTGTGCCTGTTTCATAAAATCTTTCCCATAGTTTTTCTCTGTTCATAAAATCAGCCTCCGACTAATAATCACGGTTATCCGTCATTATTATTTTTCATATCGGAGGCGTTTTTATTATTGGAATTATTTTTCAGATAATCCGAAGTTTCTTATTAATCCTTCTCTGTTGCGCCAGTCTTCCTTTACCTTTACCCAGCACTGAAGGTTTACTTTAATTCTGAAGAAGTCTTCAAGCTCTATTCTGGCAGAGGTTGACGCTTTTTTCAGCATTGCGCCTTTCTTTCCGATTACTATTCCCTTGTGAGACTCTCTTTCGCAGTAGATTACTGCCGATATATCAAGGATATCCTTATCTTCTCGCTCGGTCATTGTTTCTACTCCCACTGCTATTCCGTGAGGTACCTCGTCGTTGAGAAGCATTAAAAGCTTTTCTCTGATTATCTCGGAAGCTATAACCTTTTCGGGCTGATCGGTAATCATATCCTCTGGGAAATAGAAGGGCGATTCTGTGGAAAGCTTCATTATCTCTTCGATAACGATGTCTACTCCGTTATCCTCAGTCACGCTTACAGGGATAACTGCCCTGAATTCTATCTGATTTGTAAGCTCTGCAATAATTGCCATAAGATCGTTCTTGTTCTTTAACAGGTCGATTTTATTAAGCACGAGTATTACGGGCATTTTGTCTGCATTAAGCGATTTAAGAAGCTCTGTTTCCTGTTCATTGATTTTCTTTGTGCAGTCCATTACAAATATAACTGCGTCAATATCGCTTACAGACTCCTTAACTGTATTCAGCATATGCTCGCTGAGCTTGTTCACAGGCTTGTGAAGTCCCGGTGTATCAAAGAATACAAGCTGTGTTTCGCCGATATTTCTAATTCCTGTAATTCTTGTTCGTGTTGTCTGGGGTTTATTGCTTACCGACGCGATTTTCTCACCTACGATTGCGTTGAGAAGCGAGGATTTGCCTGCATTTGTTCTTCCTGCGATTGTTATGAACGCTGTTTTTGTCATCAGTTATTGTCTCCTGTTACAACAAATGTAGTGTCTCTTGAAATGCCAAGCTTTTCAAGTACAGACTCTTCCTTTTCACGCATTATTCTCTGGTCAAGCTGACTTGTTTCGTGGTCGTAGCCAAGAAGGTGAAGCATTGAGTGTACTGTTAAGAAGCCTATCTCACGCTCAAGAGAGTGTCCGTAATTTGATGCCTGCTTTACTGCTGTTTCAAGTGAAATTACGATATCACCGAGAAGAACTGCTCCTGTTTCCTGATTGATTTCTTCAGTGCCGTCTGCTCCTGTAAGGGGGAATGAAAGCACGTCTGTAACGCTGTCCTTATCTCTGTATATTTTATTGAGATTCTTGATTTCGCTGTTACTTACGAAGGATACGCTGACCTCTGCGTCCTTACCGAAGCCCTCTGTTGAAAGAACTGCCTGACAGCATCTTCTGATGAGAAGTCTTATTCCTACGGGAACCTTCACCTCTGTCTGATTATTCTTTACATAAACCTTTAATTTAGCCATGATTTTTTGTTCTCCCTTCGTTGTATTTTTCATATGCCCTGATTATATCCTGAACAAGCTTGTGGCGTACCACGTCTTTTTCGGTAAATCGGTGTATTGCTATGTCATCTATGCCTTTAAGCACTCTTACTGCTTCCACAAGTCCTGATTTTTTCGGATCGGGAAGGTCTATCTGCGTAATATCGCCTGTTATAACCATTCGGCTGTCGTTGCCAAGACGGGTGAGGAACATTTTTATCTGTTCGGGCGTTGTGTTCTGTGCCTCATCGAGAATTATAAATGCCTCGTCAAGAGTTCGACCTCTCATATATGCAAGCGGAGCAACCTCGATTGTTCCCTTTTCCATATGCTTTGCAAAGGTTTCTGCTCCGAACATATCGAAAAGAGCGTCATACAGCGGACGCAGATAGGGATCGACCTTATCCTGCATATCGCCAGGAAGAAATCCAAGCTTTTCCCCTGCCTCAACCGCAGGTCGTGTGAGGATTATCTTCTTTATCTGCTTATTGCGGAAGGCTTTTACTGCCATTGCTACTGCAAGGTATGTTTTTCCTGTTCCCGCAGGTCCTATGCCGATCACAATGGTATTATCCTTTATCTGCTCGATATATTTTTTCTGGCCCACTGTTCTGGGACGAACTATTTTTCCCGAAGAGGTAACACACACGCCGTCTCCGCTCAGCTCTGCAAGCTCCTGCTGAGCTCCGTCGGCTACCATTGATGTCACATAGCGCACGGTCTGCTCTGTAACAGGCTGTCCTGTCTTATTCAGATTCATCAGTGCTGTGAGGGCTGTAAGTGCTGATTGCGCGTTCTTCTCCTCGCCTATTATTTTGATTTTATCGCCTCTTGAGACGATTACTACATTATATTCGTTCTGAATTCTGTTCAGGTTTTCGTCAAGTCTTCCGAATAATCCCGAAAGCTGTTGATTGTCGCTGACTGAAATTTGTTTTTCTGCCATTTGATCTCCATTCAAAATTTATTTATTCAGGAAAACAACCTGCTGTTGCAAGTGATGCATTTGCATATCTGCTGTCTGAGGTTACTTCCTTTATTATTTCCACATTTTCAGGAAAAGAAATCTCGTCCTGTGCGGTTTTAAGCTCAATTTCCATTACTGCAAGCTCATCGGAAAAAGGATAAACGTCAAGCTCGAAAAGCTGATTTTTATACTCAAAGCTGTAGCGTTTCTTCTCAACGGGAGCCGTATCTCTGCGCTTCTGGCTGAGGAGTCTTTCAAATTCCTTTTCGTTGATGTTGTACTCCATTTCCTTGCGGGTGATTGCTGTAATAAAATGCTTTTCAGTGTAGGTATAGGTTACTTCACCGTTGCAGTTGATTTTTCTTATTCTTCTCTGCAGATTATCGCTAACCTCTTCAAGATAAATCTGTGTCATTATCTCGGTTTTTACAATGTTAAGCTTGTCCGTATCAGGAAGCCTTACAAGGAATTTTCTTTCAATTTCTAATCCGTTCTTCATATGTCAAAACTCCCACATACTGGATTTATTTTATTTACTATATTATTATAACTAAAATTTTGATTATTGTCAACAAAATCTTTCACAATTTTCTGTTAAATATGCTTAAGTCTGTTTGTTGAATTTTACGCATATTCTCTGTTTCAGAAGTCGGTTTCCTCTTCTTCTTCCGTCAGCATCACGTCATAGGGAGAAAATATGCTTCTGCCGATTATGATTCTGTTACTGCTTAATTTCAGCTTGTTATCGCCTTCTGCTGTCTCAAAAGCAATCACTGTACTGCTGTCTGATTCTTCTGATATTTCAGCATTTAAAGCCTCGCATAGAAGCTGTGGAAGCTCTTTTTCAAAATACTCATCATTGTTTTTAATTTCCTTTTGCTGACTTTCCGATATGAGCTTAAGCGTGATTTTTACTGTGCTGTTATCTGCTTTTTCTGACGTTATTTCAAGCTTTTCTGCGTTTTTGGCGCTTCTCAGAAGCTTCCTCACAACGTACAGCATCAGGTAGAGATTTGTGGTTTTGCTTCCGTTTATCCACAGGTCAGCTTCTGTTTTATCTGTGAAAATTACGCTGATTCCTGTTGTCTCCTTTATGCCTTCAATTAATTCCTCAATCAGCTGGGAAAGCTCTGTTATACACGTATTTTCTGAGTTTAAAGCCTCTGACAGTAATGCGATTACCTCGTTCTGACGCATTATTCTGCGACAGTTTTCAAGAATTCCCTTTACATATTTTCTTTCTTCTTCGTTACTGCTCAGCTCAAGTATTTCACATAGTGCTGATATCTCTGTCACACAGTTTCGTGTGTTTTCATCTATACTGCTTATAAGTTCTGCTGTATTCTTGTCTGTGAGAAACTCTTTTAATGTTTTTTTGGTATCATTATTTTTTCCATTTTCGCTCATTTACTATCCCTCACTTTTTTCTCACGTTTTTTAATTTACTTTTATTATTATACTACATTTTCATTTAAATTGGAATATCACTTTTTAATTTTGTTTTCTCAATGAAAAAATCGCTGTTTTATTCAAAAAATCATCTCTATATTTGTGCAAGATGTACTTTTATAGAAATTTTTGTTATTTTTTTGTCGAAGCCCTTGAAATTCTTTATCTTTTGAGGTATAATATATATATAAATTTTTTAGGAGGTAATTTTCCAATGTCAGTTAAAGTTGCTATTAATGGTTTCGGCCGTATTGGTCGTCTTGCATTCAGACAGATGTTCGGTGCAGAGGGTTATGAGGTAGTTGCTATCAACGATCTTACTAAGCCTTCAATGCTCGCTCAGCTTCTCAAGTATGATACAGCTCAGGGTGGTTACTGCGGTACTATCGGTGAGAACCTTCACACTGTAGTTGCTGATGATGAGGCTGGTACTATCACTGTTGATGGTAAGACTCTTACAATCTACGCTAAGGCTAACGCTGCTGAGCTTCCTTGGGGCGAAATCGGCGTTGACGTTGTTCTTGAGTGTACAGGTTTCTACTGCTCAAAGGACAAGGCTCAGGCTCATATCGATGCTGGTGCTAAGAAGGTTGTTATTTCTGCTCCTGCAGGCAACGATCTTCCTACTATCGTTTACAGCGTTAACGAGAACACTCTTACTGCTGATGACACTATCATCTCAGCTGCTTCTTGTACAACAAACTGCCTCGCTCCTATGGCTAAGGCTCTTAACGACTACGCTGCTATCCAGAGCGGTATCATGAGCACAATCCACGCTTACACAGGCGATCAGATGATCCTTGACGGTCCTCACAGAAAGGGCGACCTCAGAAGAGCAAGAGCTGGTGCTGCTAACATCGTTCCTAACTCAACAGGTGCTGCTAAGGCTATCGGTCTTGTTATTCCTGAGCTCAACGGCAAGCTCATCGGTTCTGCTCAGAGAGTTCCTGTTCCTACAGGTTCTACAACTATCCTTACTGCTGTTGTTAAGGGTGCAGACGTTACTAAGGAAGGCATCAACGCTGCTATGAAGGCTGCTGCTTCTGAGTCATTCGGCTACAACGAGGATCAGATCGTTTCTTCTGACGTTATCGGTATGAAGTACGGTTCACTCTTCGATGCTACTCAGACAATGGTTTGCAAGATCGCTGATGATCTTTACGAGGTTCAGGTTGTTTCATGGTACGATAACGAGAATTCTTACACATCACAGATGGTTAGAACAATCAAGTACTTTGCTGAGCTCGGTTAATCATTAATCGTTTTTCAAAAAATTGGGGCAGTTCATTTTCGGACTGCCCTTTATTTTATGGTGATTTCTATGAAAAATATCTTTGGTTTTAATTCTTCTGATGAGAATAATCTTGTTATGGACGGTAACTGCTTTGTTACACGTAAGGTTTCAGAATCTCTGGGTGAGCATCTTGAGAAGGCTTCGCAGAATTTTACTGAGCTTGAGAAAAAACAGTATCTGCCTGCAGGACTTGGACTTCTTAAAACGATTTCACTCTGGCTTTCTATTATGATTTTTGTCGGTATTCTCAGGGCTGATGTTTCTCTCTCTCAGGCATATGAAAATGCTCCTTTTCTTATTATAAGTGCTCCTGTTTTACTTCTTACATTCATCGTTCTTAAAGCCTTTGAGCTTTTCAGACGTAAAAATGTAAACGAAAGTCCTGAGCTTGCGGAAAATATCAGCAATACTGAGGAGCTTTTTGCTCTCGCTAAAAATGAGCTTGGAGTTCCTGAAATTTATGCGGAAATCGATGTTCTTTTTACCCGCTATGTCATCAAAAACGGCGACGAAAAGAAAAAAGCTTTTGGTTTGTGCTCTCACTATAATCAGAACTATATGATGTTTGTTGACAATGCTAACCTTTGCATTTCAAATATGTACGAGCGTGTGGATATTCCTCTTTCATCACTTCGCAGTGCTGTTCTTTCCGATAAGCTTCGTGAGCGTGCAAGCTTCTCTAACTGGAATAAACCTGAAGCTTACAATTCTGATACATATAAAAAATATAAGATTACTCTCAATAATCAGGGCTCTTATTTCTGTTCCTTCTATACCGTTGAAATCTGCGATTCTATGGGAGATTTCTGTCTGCTTATCCCCTCTTATGATTTTGAAAAGTTCTCTCAGCTGACAGGAGTCCGTGCTGTTGAAAAATAACAGCAATGCTGAAAAATTTTCCTTTAATATTTTATTTTTGCGATGTTATAATACTATCACGGCATCAAAAATTTTATTTTTAAAGGAGATTTACACTATGAAGGGTGAATTTACTCAGAAGGGCAAGGAAGCTCTTGAAAGATTTAAGATGGAGTCAGCAAGCGAGGTAGGCGTTACTCTCAAGCAGGGTTACAACGGCGACCTTACTGCTCGTCAGGCAGGTTCAATCGGCGGTCAGATGGTCAAGAAGATGATCGACGCTTACAAGATGCAGTAACAGACTCCACAGAATATAAAAAACGGACTATCTTATGGTAGTCCGTTTTTGCTTATATTATTCCAAGACCTTCTAAAAGAAGCTTTGCTCCGATTATTATGAGGATTGCTCCGCCTGCAATTTCTGCTTTTTTTTCGTATTTGCTTCCGAATTTGTGTCCTATGAGCACCCCTGCAAGACAGACTGCAAAGGTTATTGCACCGATAATTGCTATTGATGTGAGGATATTTACCTTTTCTGTGGCAAAAATTACTCCTACTGCAAGAGCATCTATGCTTGTTGCTATGGCGAGAATTGTAAGCTCCTTATAGTCAAGCTTGTATTCGCAATGCTCCTCAGACTTGTCGTTTATAGCTTCATATACCATTTTTCCGCCGATAAATCCCAGAAGTATAAACGCTATCCAGTGGCTGAAGGAGTTTATGTAGCTTTCAAAGCTTTTTCCAAGTAAATAGCCTATAAACGGCATTATTGCCTGAAAGACTCCGAAGAAAAGTGCTGTTATTATTGCTCCCTTTTTATCGATTTTGCGCATTGACAGTCCCTTACAGACCGATACTGAAAATGCGTCCATTGCAAGGCTTACTGAAATTAGCAGTAATTCTGTTAGTCCCATAGCTTTATCCTTTCTTGCTTTTCTTACTTAATAATCATATGCTTCTCTGTCATAAAAAATGAGCGCTTTTCACGCTCATTTCTTTTTGCTGATTATTACTCTTCAGGCATTTCCCAGTTGTGATATACGTTCTGTACGTCATCGTTGTCCTCAAGATGCTCAAGGAGAAGATTCATCTTCTTGATATGCTCCTCATCTGTCAGTGTTGTGTATGTCGCGGGAATCTGCTCGATTTCTGCTGAAAGTATCTTATAACCCTTTCCTGCAAGTCCCTCACGAAGAGCGTGGAGATTTTCGGGAGCGCACTCTGCCTCAACTGTTTCTTCAGTAACGTCAAGGTCGTCTCCGCCGAATTCAAATACGTCCTCCATAACAGTGTCCTCATCAAGACCTGTATTCTCGAGGATTACTATTCCCTTCTGGCTGAACATAAATGATACACAGCCTGTTGTTCCGAGATTTCCGCCGAATTTGTCAAAGTAATGACGTACATCGCCTGCTGTTCTGTTCTTGTTATCGGTAAGACACTCTACGATTACGGCTACTCCGTTGGGACCATAGCCCTCGTATACCATATTTTCGTAGTTGTTCTTATCCTCACCGCCTGCAGCCTTCTTGATTACGCGGTCGATGTTGTCGTTGGGCACGTTGTTTGCCTTTGCTTTTGCGATAAGGTCACGAAGCTTGCTGTTGTTGTTTGGGTCGGGACCGCCCTCCTTAACGCATACAGTAATTTCTCTTCCGATTTTTGTGAAGATTTTACCCTTTGCTGCGTCTGTTGCTTCCTTCTTACGCTTGATATTATTCCATTTTGAATGTCCTGACATTTTTAACACTCCCTGTAATTTAAGTTTCGTCCTCTTCGGACGCTGTTTCTATAATAAGCTCAAACAGCTCTTCAATTCGCTCATTCTGTCCTGTAAGCTTCAGATAACCGAACAGTGCTTCTATTGCCGTAGCTCTGCGGTACTGAACTGTATCTGCGTGCTTCGGTACGGTATTTCCTGTTGCGTTTCGTCCTCTTTTCAGCACAGAAAGCTCTCTTTCGGTAAGCTTTTCTGCCAGTGTATCGAAAGCTTGTGACTGAAACTCTGCACACACAAGCTTCACCTTCATTGAATGAAGCTTCGATACAGGCATATTTGCCTTGTAAAGCAGATGCTCTCTCACAAGTGTATCATAAACGCTGTCGCCGAGAAATGCAAGTGTAAGCGGACTGTAGCTGTTTGCTTCTCTTTCGGATAAATATTCTCTCATTTTATCAGCTCACGTAGTCAAATTCAAAGCCTTCAAGACTTACTGTGTCGCCTTCCTCAATGCCCATTTCCTCAAGCTTGGCAATAATTCCACTGCTGATGAGAACTCGCTGGAAATACTGAAGCGACGAGTAGTCCTCGATATTGATTGTACGCATAATTGGCTCGATCCAAGGAGCTTCAACGTAATAAACTCCGTCCTCTTCGGTGATTTCGAACTTCTGTCCCTGACCTGCCTTCTCGTCAAGCTCTGCCTGAGGAATGGGGTCGGGCTCGAATTCCTTGATGGGAGGAAGCGTATCAAGAACCTCTGAAACCTTGTTTATGAGCTCTGCTGTTCCCATTGTGGTTGCTGCTGAAATGCAGAAGAAAGGAAGTCCCTTATCCTCGATATAGCTTCTGAGCTCGTCGATCTGCTCCTCTGTAGCCATATCGCTCTTATTAGCTGCAACGATCTGCGGACGCTTTGCAAGCTCTTCATCGAATTTAGCAAGCTCGGCATTGATTATTTCAAAGTCCTCGACAGGATTGCGTCCTTCAATTCCCGAAACGTCGATAACGTGGACGATAAGTCGGCAACGCTCAACGTGTCTTAAAAACTCGTGTCCAAGACCTACACCATCGCCTGCGCCCTCGATAAGTCCGGGGATATCAGCCATTACGAAGGATTTTTCCTCTTCTACTTTTACAACTCCAAGCACAGGCGAAAGAGTTGTAAAGTGGTAGTTGGCAATCTTGGGCTTAGCTGCGCTTACAACTGAGATTAGTGTGGATTTTCCTACATTCGGAAAGCCTACAAGTCCCACATCGGCAAGAAGCTTAAGCTCAAGAGTAACCTCAAACTCCTCTCCGGGATAGCCCGGCTTTGCAAATTTTGGAATCTGGCGGGTTGATGTTGCAAAGTGTACATTTCCCTTGCCACCGTTGCCACCCTTTGCAAGAATTTTCGGCTCATCGGTAGACATATCCGCCATAATTCTTCCTGTTGATGCTTCTCTGATAATTGTTCCTCTGGGAACCTTTATAATAAGTGGCTGAGCGCTTTTTCCTGTACAGTTTCTTGCTGCACCGTTCTGGCCTCTTTCAGCTACATATTTTCTCTTGTATCTGAAGTCTATCAGGGTTGAGAAGTTATCGTCAACCTGAAAAATCACGTCTCCGCCTTTACCGCCGTCTCCTCCGTCGGGACCTCCTGCGGCAACATACTTTTCTCGGTGAAAAGAGACTGCTCCGTCTCCGCCGTCACCGGCTTTAATTTTTATTTTCGCCTGGTCAACAAACATTTTCTGCCTCCCTGTAGTTATTTATTTCAATTTCCTTTTCAATGAAAAATCCCAAGCATAATGCTCGGGATTTATGCCACGTTTTAATCCGTAATTACTGCTCTGCGTAAACAGAAACCTTCTTACGGTCACGTCCGTAACGCTCAAATTTTACCTTACCGCTTACTGTTGCGAATAATGTATCATCAGAACCGATACCTACGCCCTCACCGGGATGAATATGTGTACCTCTCTGACGAACGAGGATGTTACCTGCCTTTACAAACTGACCGTCTGCTCTCTTAACGCCAAGTCTCTTAGCCTCAGAGTCACGTCCGTTCTTTGTTGAACCTACACCCTTCTTATGAGCGAAGAACTGCATACTAATTCTTAACATACTTACACCTCCGAAATTGTGATTTTAATTGTTTTGGGATACTCCTCAACGATTGACTCGAAATGCTCTGTCAGGTCGTTCAGAATGATGGTTGAAACATTGCTTGTCCTCACGGCTTTGCACCTTATCACGTTATCGCCGATAAAGATTTCAGGCTCAGCTCCCAAATCGTTTAAAAGATTCAAGGTAAGCTGAACTGCTGAAGACACTGCCGCACAGACAACATCACTTCCTCTTTCGGCATAACCCGAATGTCCGGTAATTTCAAATCCATCAAGAGTACCCTGGGTTTTTTGAAATTTTGCCAAAATCATAAGACTTAAGCCTTGATTGCTTCAATCTTAACCTGAGTGTAAGGCTGTCTGTGACCCTGCTTCTTCTTCTCGCCCTTCTTAGGCTTGTAAGTGAAAACAGTGATCTTCTTAGCCTTGCCGTTCTTCAGAACCTTAGCTTCTACTGCTGCACCGTCAACGTAAGGTGTTCCGATCTTAAGACCGTCCTCTGCACCGAGAGCTACTACCTTATCGAATGTTACTGTCTCATCAGCTTCAACTGCGAGCTTCTCGATAAAGATGATATCTCCCTCGTTAACCTGGTACTGCTTTCCGCCTGTTTCGATAACTGCGTACATTTTTGTGGCACCTGCCTTTTCTGTAAACTCGCTGCATCAGGCGTGTTTGCACACTTAAAAAAGCCTGACAACATGCGGCAATAGTATTTTACCACAAACATTCGCATTTGTCAAGCTTTTTTATTATATTTCTTTAATTATTTTTTACCATACCTTGTAATCTTCAAGTCCGATGCTGTATGATGTTCCGGGTACGTAAAGGTCCTTTGGCTCGTGGCCTGCTTCGTGTGCTTTTCTTACTTCTCTGAAGGCTACACTGTTTGCTACTATCTTCATTACACGCTCCTGTTCGGGACGCTTGCTGAGATATTCAAGAAGTACCTGCTGAATGTAGAAGTATGAACGAAGCTGTGTCTTTCTGAATTCTATACTTGAGCCGTCTTTCATAAGGAATAAGCTGTCGCCCTCGCCGTAGCCGATTGTGAGCTTTGCAAGAATTTCAGGTACGAATATTCTGATTTCGCTTGCAAGTGCCTTGTCGCCAGCAAGCTCTTCAATTTCCTTTATGATTTCCTTGTACTCTTCGGGACTGTTGCAGTTCTCAAGAAGCTTAATTGCTCTCTTTGTTACATTCACAACAAGCTCCTTGTTGAAGGGACACATATCGTCCTCACGCTGTACGAATACGCCGTACTGCTTTTCACAGAGGAATCTGTCTGTATCGCCCCAGCTCTCAACATATTCTTTGAACTTTTCTGCAAGATTTGAACATACTGTTCCGTTTATTCTTACCTCGATTACTGTTCTTTCCTTCATCTTTGCAAGGAATATTCTTATCCAGTAGTATTTCTTTGAACCCAGATACTTCGGAATATCCTCTCTGATGTAGTTGAGAAGCATTGTAGGAGTCTTTTCCTCGCTTACGCCGATTCTTACTACAGACTGTGCGTACATATCAAAATCATAGTGCTGGTTAAGATAATCTACAGAAATATGTGTAGGATTCTTCTTGATCATTGACTGTGAAAGAGGATGCCATATTCCTGCAAAGAAAATGTCTGCTGCCATTTTTACAGCTTCTTCCTCTGTTCTGCCCTGAGCGTCTACGGGGTCGATAATAGGCTCATCAAACATATCGTTCTTGATGATGTAGATTACTGCAAGAAGACGTACTCCGTTGCTTTCCTCGTTTCTGCCTATCTGAACGTCAATTGTGTAGCCCTTGGGCATAATGATACAGTCATCGTATAATGTTCCGTTCAGTTTTTCATTTACTGCTTCAAGAGCAAGCTGTTTTAAATCTACCTTTTTTTCTTCTGTAGCTTCTGTAGCCTTATTCTTCTTCTTAAAAATTCCCACTTGTGATCATTCTCCTTAAATTTATTGTTATTTATCCTTATCAGCTACGGACAAGCTTTACTGCTGCCCAGCCTTCACTGATATTTGATTCTGTCATTTTAAAGCCTGCTGACTCTACGGCTTCAACTACCTCGTTCATGCGTATCTCGATAATTCCCGATATAATGAGAACTCCGTCATCTGCAAGATATCTTGCGAAAAAGTCCTTCATTGCTATGAGTACATCGGCTACGATATTGGCTGCGATAATGTTGTATTTGCCGTCGATTTTGTCTGCAAGAGCTGTGTCTGTGATAATATTTCCGCAGTATGTGGTATACTTATCGTCGGGAATGTTGTTTTTTACGGCGTTTTCCTTTGCTGTTGTGGCTGAGTTTTCTTCGATGTCAACCGCAACTGCACTTTCTGCTCCAAGAAGCATTGCTCCGATTGAGAGTATTCCGCTTCCGCAACCAAGGTCAAGGATTGTATCCCCTGCCTTCATTGACTTTTCAAGAAGCTCAAGGCAAAGACGTGTTGTGTGATGCTGTCCTGTACCAAAGCTTGATGCGGGATCAATCTCAAGGATTATTCTGTCCTGTGCATCGTCAAGCTCTTCCCATGAGGGCTTGATAACAAGCTTCTGCCCTACTCTGATAGGCTTGAAGTACTGCTTCCAGTTGTTTGCCCAGTCTTCTTCGCGGATATTTGAAAGCTCTGCTTCAAGTCTGCCATAGGCATTGCCCATATCTGTTGCTTTAAGCTCGGAAAGCATTGCTCTTACGGATAAAAGCATATCTGCGCCCTGTGAGTTTCCGGGGAGATATACTGTTATACAGGTTTCACAGCCTGTAAGTCCCATAAGGTCCTCGTCGATATAGTCCCACTTGCCGTCCTTATTTGCGAGAAACTCGTTGAAGTCCTCTGCGTCAAGGATTGAAAAGCCATTGATGCCTATATCCATAAGCTTTGCGCACACAAGGTCTATGGCTTCCGTTGATGTATAGATTTTAACTTCTGTCCATTCCAAAAGTAAAATTCTCCTTTCTTAATCGCATATTACTGCGAGATATTTCAATATATCACTGCTGTCGGTTCTGCCGTCGCAGTTTATATCGCCTGCATTGATTTCGGCGATTGTCAGTATGGATATTCCGTCGGGAAGTGTGTTCACTGACGACAGATACTCGTTCAGAAGCGACAGGTCTGTTCCGTCTACTGAGCCGTCGTTATTGATGTCCCCTGTTTCGTGAGCTGTCTGAGCTCCGCAGAACTCCAGTGCCGATAAATCAACATAGCCTGTTTCTGCTCCAAGCTGAATGACTCCGAAGCCTTCAGCTGTATCGGTTACATCAACTACCTGTCCCTTGTAAAGATACTCCAATGGAGCTGATGATGTGTCTGCTTCTGTATAAATAGGAGTATATCCGCTGTTGGGATTATAGTACTCGCCAAGCTCATAAGGAACCGTTGTAACAGTTGTCTCGGTAGTTTCAGTCTCTGTGGGAGCTGTATTTGGCTCGGTATTTTCAGGCGGATTTTTTCCTGTAAAGACTCTCAGCTCTGTGGGAGGCTTGTCTGCATAAGCGTCAAACAGCAGAACCTCGTCCTTGGCGGGATCTATCATATATACCGTATCACCGATGATGCTGTCGATGAATACCCAGTGCCAGCCTACCTTACAAGCCATATAGTAGCCCTGGTCCATAAAGCTTTTCATTTCCTTTGCCTTGCCCGCATTGTCTGTTGAGGTGAAGGTGTACTTCTGTACAAACTTGATTTCCTCGATTACCTCTGTGATTGAGGTCCAGCGTGCGATTGCTCCGTTGGAAAAGGCATTGATTGCGTTAAGGTCGGCTACAAATGTGCCCGGATTGAAGCTTTCTGCGTCTCTTGCTCCCGAATGAACGGCAAGTATTGCAAGACAGGTCACAAGACAGCCTGAATCTGCCATTGTCTCTGATGAGTTGCCAAGATAGACGCTTCCCCATCTCGGATCCATCTGTCTCCAAAGACGGTAATCCTCTGTGGCTGATGATACAACAGGACGCATACTGCTGAGCAGTATTCCCGAAAGGAACATCATTACAAGTATGACGCCTGTGAAAATTCTGAATTTACTTTTCTGCATAATTGCACCTCCGTGTAGACTGCAGATCAAGTCATTGCCCCCGCTTTTGCTTTTCTGTTTTTTCTTTTTCTGCTCTCGTTAAGAGCTGTATAGCAGTTGATGTATTGGCTGATTGCGGTCTGCTTTTCCTCTTCGGTAAGCTCACATTCGCCGTATACTGCCTTGTCAAAAAGCTCTGCTGTTGAGGAGATATCCGCTCCGGAAACGCTCATTACAACCTCGCAGGCCTGGTGGCTTGTGCTCGATGAGCTGATTTTGTAAAGGGCGCATATCCTCTTCATTATTCTGATACAGCATACTCTTCCCGATTTTTTTCTTATTGTCATAAGGAAAATTCTGTGTGATACTATGGGGTAGAGCTTTATTCCCAGAAGCAGAAGCACTGCTGTTACAATAAGCATTATGCCTGCCTTTGAGAGCTGTTTTGTTGCTGTTGTGTCCTTGGCTTGTTCAAGGAAAACACTGCTGACTGTAGGCTCAAAGGATACCCAGCCTACTCCCCTGATATAGAGCTCTGGGAAGCCGTGAGCATACTTTGCCTTGATTATGTAATTGGTGTTATATACGTTGTTTTCGTACTGCTCGCTCATATTGTAGCCCTCGCAGTAGCGTGCGGGAATTCCCGATGCTCTTGCAAGAAGCACCATTGCCGATGCAAACTCGTAGCAGACTCCTCTTTTCGACTCAAAAAGGAAGGTTTCGACATTTTCCTGTGAGCTTTTTGCGTAGGAAAGGTCATATACAAAATCCTCGTCAAAGAAGTATTGCTCTATAGCGAGTGCCTTGTCATAGTCGTTTGTAAGACCGTTTGTTATCTCCTGCGCAAGAGACACTATTTTTTCATTCTCTCCGTAGTCAAGATACGGTTCAAAGCTTTCATACCAGCTAAGGTGCTGTTCAGCTACATCTTTATTTCTTGTATCCTTATCGTAAAGTATCCAATAACAATCACTGATTAGCTGATGGTAATCGTCTCTTGAAAACAGTGAAGCAAGCTCTCGGTTATTGGGGTTGCTCATAAACTCAGCGCCTGTTGTGTATTTGAATGAGTAGCTCTCCCACGAGGCAAATCTGCCGTCCTTGCAGGCTACTGAGCCTGAGCGCGCGTGTGCTATATCTCCCGAATATGAGGTGTAGAACATTGAATAATATCCTGTAGGAACAGGCGCAAATTGTGCTCTTGTTGTAATTGTCTGTATGTGAAGATTTCTCAGGGGCGGAAGCTCTGCCTTGGAAAAGTCAACTTGCTCCAGTCCGTATTTTTCGGCAAAATAATCGTCAAGAGAGGTTGCCTCGCCTATGGCAAGGAGGATTTCTCCCGGCTGTGAGTAAACTACGGGGCTTCCCGCTGATACTGTTTTATATTTTGAATCGTTATCGCTTACGCTCCATGAGTCCTTATCATAGTTATATTCAGAGTAGCTCTGGAGCTTAAGACGAAGGTCCTCGGAAGCTTTTGCGTAGTAGATGATACGCTCATCGTTATCGTTACGGACGTTGTCGTTGGTGGTGGTATCACGGAAAACCGCAAGAATTTCCACAAGTCTATCTGTAAATGCATCAGCCGAAATCATCTGCTCGATGTATGTTCTGTCGGCTTCCACCACAGGCTTAGGAGTAACTGACGCTATTGAGGCAAATAAAACTACATATGAGGCAACTGAGCTCCAGATGTTTTTTTTGCCTATTATTACCGTATCTCCCGTGCCTTCAAGCTGTCGGTAGTTTATCATTATGACAACGTATCCCACCGCAAGAAGCATTATGAACACTGTGGGCATTTTCATATACTCCTTACCATAGAGGGTGAAGGGGATTATGAGTATAAGGAAATTCATCAGAATTCTGTATCTGATTTTTGTGAAATAATATATTACAGACGCCATAAATATCATAAAGAGAAGATATATGGCAAGTGTGTACCACGCATTGTATTCCAGTGCGTCCTGAGGTGTAAGAAACCACAGCATAAATCCGATAGGATAGCTTGTTGCTCCGATTTCTATGCATATTTTCGCTGTGTAGAAAAAGCTTATCATCACCGCTATATACACGGGAGGTCCGATAAATCTGTGCTTTTCCACAAAACGGAATATGAAGAACAGTAATGTTGTAATGACAAAAGAGACTGCTCCGTATACAAAAGTCAGTTCGCTTCTGTAGTGGTACATCAGTGATGTCATTATCAGCGTTGTGTACCAGAGAACAGGATCTCTGAGTACTTCGCTCACTGTTTTTAATTTTGAAGAGTTCCTGTTTTCTGTGTTTATCATTATTTATTCTACCAACTTAAAATTATTGTCCTCGGTAAGATACCAAACCGGTAGCTTAACATTGGTTTTTTCCGTATATTCGGGTATTATAACGCTGGAGTTTTCCTTGTCTGGCAGTTTTTCGGTTATTGAAACAAAGTCCTCGCCCGTATCGGTTGTTGCCACAACACAGGCACAGAGATTTTCGGGGCATTTTCCTACGTCAAGGCGTTTTTTCGCCACAGGCTTTACCGAAAGCACCTTCAGCAGAAGCTGTGAGGGATAATCGGGATTGTCTACATTTTCTATAACCACGCTGTCGTCGTATCTGTGATACAAAAAGGTACAGGCTATTCCCT
This sequence comes from Ruminococcus sp., assembly GCA_015066875.1. Classification (GTDB taxonomy): domain Bacteria; phylum Bacillota; class Clostridia; order Oscillospirales; family Ruminococcaceae; genus Ruminococcus. Next base: position 16,185 of record SVNM01000009.1, on the reverse strand, counting down.
GCTTTACAAGAAGGGTTATAAGTCCGAATACCGACTGAAGCAGACGTTCTTCTCTTTCAAGAGTTTTTTTGTCCTCGGCTCCGCTACGGAAAAGGTCAAGTGCTATACAGGGCTGTACAGCTGAGGAAGCCTCGTCAAGCCTTACCATAAGCTTGTTTGTCTTTGAGGACAGCTTCCAGTTGACACGCTTCATAGAGTCGCCGGGAACGTACTCACGATGCTCATAGCCCGGAAATGTGTTTGCAGAGAAAAGCATTGCTGTATCGTTTTCGTCTTCGTTATCGCTTGTCAGTACCGCGTCAGCAATGTTTCTGAAAAGCTGTGATGATGCGCTTATCTGCGGTATTTCGGGGATTACTCCCACTATTTTGGCTTCGGGCAGAGCTGTTTTTGCCTTAAGCTTTACAAAGCCAAGAAATCCGCAGGAGCGTACTGATGTTACTTTTATTTCTCCGCAACCGCCTATAACTGCAGGCTGAGTGAATGTGAACTCAGTTACAGGCTCTTTACAGAGCGACAGGCGGAATGTCTTTTTATTTTCACCGAAGGTCTGTGAAGCTTCGGTTGTAATCTCGATAAACGGAAGAGGAAAAATCCCCTCCTTCTCTACCTTTACCTTAACCTCAAGTGAGCTTCCTTTTTTTACATAGGCGTCGCAGTCAAAGCTTACCTTAACACGCTTTTGTCCGTAAACGGCGTAAACAAGGGAAATAACAAGTGCCATAAGCAGAAAAGCTATTATGATGACTCCCATTTCGCCGTCCATATAAAAGGTGAATATATAAAGAAGAAATGCTACACAGGCAAGACTGAATATACTTTTCATTTTATTTACCCATTGAAGGAACGCTGTGCTCTGAGATTATGCTCTTTATGTACTCCTCAGGTGTTCCGTAGGTTGTTTTTCCCTGTGGTGAAAGGATTATTCTGTGGGCAAGTACCTGTACTGCTGTGTTCTTTACGTCATCGGGAGTTACATACTCTCTGTCGTAAATATAGGCAAACGCTTTGGAAGCCTTGTAAAGTGCTATGCTTCCTCTCGGACTTATTCCAAGTACTGTATTTCTGCTGTTTCTTGTTGCCGAAACAAGCTCTACCACGTATTTTTTTACGTCTTCGGTTACACGGATTTTCTTTACCTCCTCCTGCATTGCGCAGATGTCCTCTACGCTTAAAACAGGCTCGGTTATGTTTACTATGGGATTATTCATTTCTGTTCGCTCAAGTATCTTTACCTCTTCCTCTTCTGTGGGATAGCCCATTGAAAGCTTCATAAAGAATCGGTCCATCTGAGCTTCGGGAAGGTGATATGTTCCGTAGGTCTCTACAGGATTCTGCGTTGCCATTACAAGAAATGGCTTTGGCAGACGGTGAGTTTTTCCGTCAAGGCTTATCTGACGCTCTTCCATTGCTTCAAGCAGAGCAGACTGTACCTTTGGTGAGGAACGGTTTATCTCATCGGCAAGAAGAAAATTGCACATTACGGCTCCGTCCTTATACACAAACTCGCCTGTTTTGCCGTCAAGCATTGTGTAGCCCGCTATATCTGAGGGCATTACGTCAGGAGTAAGCTGTATTCTGTTGAATTTTCCGCCCAGCGAGCGTGAAAGTGCTGTGATAAGCTGGGTTTTTCCAACACCCGGAACGTCCTCCAACAGAACGTGTCCTTCGCATAACAAAGCAGAAATCAGTCGGATAACCGAGTCTTCCTTACCTATTATTACTCTGCCGATTGAGTCGCAGAGCTTACGAACATTACTATTCATAGACTATACCTCACGGAAATTTATAAATTTGCATAATAATCCACATAGTATATTATAACACAATTCCCGCTTCACTTCAAGAGTCAGATATATAAATCTTGACTGTGAACTTTTGGTAAAAATATACAAGGAAAATATCCTCTGATTGTTGAAAATTTATCTGCAATGTAAAAAAGTCACTCTGATTACTCAGAGTGACTCTTATTGTTTTTATGCTTTTTGATTTTGTATTTCTGTAGCTTTCTCTTGAATTCAAGTTTCAGCTTTCTTGAATATACGTTCAGCAGTTTTAATGTGTATTTGTCGTCGGGAAATAATTTCTTCAAAAGAAATATGGAAATTGCTATAGTAAGTATTCCCTCTACGCACAAGGGAGAGTAAAGTATGCCGATGTAAATGCCTGCGATCTTTGCCATCCAGCCGATACGCAGTTTTATTCCAAGAAATATGAATATATACGCCCAGCCGTTTGTGATTATCCACGATAATCCTACGCATAACAGCAGTCTCGGATTTAAAAGCGAGTTTCTTACTGTTATCAGCATTTTCTGTGTTTTCTTTGACATTTTATTTCTCCATTACACTCCGCTGTTAGCGGATATATCAGTAGAGCTCGCTGTCCTTCTTTGCACGGTATGCCTTGAAAAGTGAGATAACAAGGCTTACAAGTCCGATCAGGGCAAGTGCTATTCCTCCGAAAAATACAACGTAGCTTGTTGTGGTAAGCTCGCCGTGTACTATTCTCAGACCTGTCATTTCTCCGCCTAAAAGTCCAAGCGATTCCATTGCTTCATCACGGATTTCCACGTATTCGGGGTCCATTACATCATCGTCAAGCTTTCCCTTGAAAGGAACGGAGATATTGGGCGGAACAGGTATTCCGGCGTAGGTTCCCTCGTTATAGCTTGCCAGAGCTTCAAAGAAAGCCTTCCACTTTGAGCCTGCCGAGTCAAGAGCAAATCTCTTGGTCTGATCTGAAACAGACAATACGGTGTAGAAAGCGTCAAAGCCTTCACCGCCGTTGTACCACTCCTCGAACTGCTCATAGGAGAAATTTCCCACTATGTAGAAGTTTGTTTCGGTTTTGCTTGTGGTTATTCCGTATCTTGACTCTCTTGTCGTTTCAAGAGTTGCGAATGGTCCGAGAACAAACTCAATGTTGCCCTCGATCATTGCTTTTTCCTCAAGGTCGATCTGCTCTGCTGTATTGAAATCAATTGTTTTGCCCTTCATAAGAAGCATTGCGTCGTCGTATCCGGCCATTGCCAGAATAATTCCAACTATCATAAGTATAGCCGGAAGCGTAAATCTGAATTTATTCATTATAATCCCTCTCTATATTTATCCCCTGTTTATTTTAGTAAAGCTCTTCGTCCTTCTTCTTTCTTACTGATGAGGCTACAAGTGTTGCGATGAGTCCGATAATACCTGCAACTCCTACACCGATTGCTATGAAGAAGAGCATTTTAACCTGTGCGGGATCGCCCTTTTCGATGATCATATCTGAGCAGTACTCAGCGATGAACTCATCTGCCTCCTCAGCGGGATAGCCCAGTGTTTCGATGATGTATTCTTTTCTGAACTCTAAAATCTTAGCGTCGGGACACTCTGAAACAAAGCCCTCAAACTTGAATGTGTCCTTGGGAACATCAGGGATATCATCTTCTGACTCTGCATTGTAGTATGCGTCCTCAAAAGCGTACCAGTCCTCAACCATCTTGTCAAGCTTTGCGATTTCGTCCTTGTCTGATGTTGAGTAGATCATTGAAACAGGCTCATACTCGTCTGATTCATCAAGGAACCACTCCTTGTTATAAGACTCTACGAGATAGAAGTAAGTCTCTGTTGAGCCTGTCTTGATGCCGTATGTAGTATTTGTAACCTCTTCAACTGCGAAATAGTCGTAAACGTAGTAAATTTCGCCCTCAATCATTGCTTCCTCATCGTAGTCTGCAAGAGTTGAGCTGTTAAAGTCGATTGTCTTACCGCTGAAAACAGTCATTGCGTCCTTATATGAACCGATTGTGCCGGCAATACCGAGAATGATCATTACTGTAAATAATGATGTTAAAAACTTTTTCATAAAAACCTCCATAATGTATTTTAGGGCACAGTTATCCCGTGCCCTGAAATTTATTCAATTACTTGATCATCTTTGCTACTTCGTCAGCAAGATTATCTTCCTTCTTTTCAATGCCTTCGCCACGCTCGTAACGGATTACATCAACAACCTTGATTGTTCCGCCGAGCTTCTTAGCCTCTGCGTCTACATAGCCCTGTACTGAAAGCTTGTCATCCTTAACGAATGCCTGTTCAAGCAGACAGTTCTCGCTGTAGTACTTGCCAACCTTGCCCTCTACGATCTTTACGCGAACCTGTTCGGGCTTTGAAGCCATCTTGGGGTCCTCTGCCATCTGAGCGAGCATGATTTCCTTTTCCTTTTCGATAACCTCAGCGGGTACCTGTTCACGGCAGAGATAAGGAGCGTTAAGAGCTGCAGACTGCATTGCTACGTCCTTACCGATTGCTGATACCTGATCAGCTGTAAGCTCTGTATCAAGCTTAACCATAACGCCGATGCTTCCGCCGTTGTGGATATAAGAAGCAAGAACACCCTCGAGTCTTACGAAACGACGGATTACGATGTTCTCTCTGATCTTCATACCTGCGAGCTCAGTAAGAACCTCGCCTACTGTAGCTGTACCGCCACTGATTGTCATTTCCTTAAGAGCGTCAACGTCTGCGGGATTATTGTCAATGATTGTCTTAGCTACACCGCTTACGAAATTCTTGATATCATCTGTATTAGCTGCAAAGTCTGTCTCTGTGTTAACTTCGAGAAGAACACCTACGTTACCCTCAACAACAGCTGTTACAACACCCTCAGCAGCAGCTCTGCCACTCTTCTTAGCCTGTGTTGCAAGTCCTTTTTCTCTGAGGAATTCGATAGCCTTGTCCATATCGCCGTCGTTAGCTTCAAGAGCCTTCTTGCAGTCCATCATGCCAACACCTGTTGACTTCATAAGTTCCTTAATTTCCTGTACGGATACCTTTGCCATAATAATTACCTCCTGTAATTTATTGCGAAAAACCCGAATGAATTATTCGGGTTTTTATTGCGTTTTTTATTGATTATTCAGCCTCTGTCTCAGCAGTCTCTTCAACTACTGCTTCAGCCTGTGCTTCTTCTACAGCGTCATCGCCCTGTCTGCCTTCGATTACAGCGTTTGCGATTGTACCTGCGATAAGCTTTACTGCTCTGATAGCGTCATCGTTACCTGGGATAACGTAATCTACTTCATCAGGATCACAGTTTGTATCTACGATTGCTACGATCGGAATGTTGAGCTTCTTAGCCTCTGCTACAGCGATCTTTTCCTTTCTGGGGTCTACGATGAAGAGACATGCGGGAATCTTCTTCATTGTCTTGATACCACCGAGGAACTTCTCAAGCTTTTCAATTTCGAGGTTAAGCTTTACTACTTCCTTCTTGGGAAGGAGGTCGAATGTGCCGTCCTCAGCCATTGTGTGAAGCTGTTCAAGTCTCTTGATTCTTGTCTGGATTGTCTTGAAGTTTGTGAGCATACCACCGAGCCATCTTGCGTTTACGTAGTGAGCGCCTGCACGTGTAGCCTCTTCCTTAACGGAATCGCCAGCCTGCTTCTTTGTACCTACGAAAAGAACCTCTCCGCCCTGAGCTGAAATCTCACGAACGAACATATAAGCTTCTTCAAGCTTCTTTACTGTCTTCTGAAGGTCGATGATGTAAATGCCGTTTCTTTCTGTGAAAATGTACTGTGCCATTTTCGGATTCCATCTTCTTGTCTGGTGACCAAAGTGTACGCCAGCTTCAAGAAGCTGTTTCATTGATACTACTCCCATTGTGTAGTCCTCCTTAAATTGGTTTTTTATTATTCCTCCGCCTGACTTGACTTGACGCCGACTTCCATATGGAAGCACCGAGGCTCAAAAGTACAAGCGTGCGAATTGCCTTAATATTATAACATATATTTACAAATTCCGCAAGAGTATTTTCTTTGGTTATTTAAACAAACTTTCGCGTAAATCTGCTCGTTTTTTAGTTGATACCGCCGAGAAGTCTTCCTTTTCACGCTTTATCAGCATTACATCTTCTCCGATTACAGTTATTTCCTCGCATTTAATGACTATATCCTCTTCTCTGCCGAGAAGCCCGAAAAGACGCTCTCTGCCGTAAATCACAAAGCCTGTTACTGTTGTGAAGTCCCGGCTGAGCCGTACATCGTCGATGTATCCGAGACGCTCGCCTGCAGTTATCTCTATTACTTCCTTGTTTCTTATGTTTTCAAGACTGTACTGCATAAAATAAGCTCTCCCCTGCGCTTTTTTACTATTCTATGCCGGAAAGAGCTTTGTTTATTATCCGCTCAGCTTAAAAATTTTAAGTGCCGTTTATTCTGAAGAAAGATTGTAAAAATAATCACAGGTATGCAGATTACCTCCCGTTGCCTTGTAGGCATAACAGCTGAGTATCTCGCTTGCGTCGGTGGGAGTCAATGCTCCGTCACCGTTTACATCAGCAAGTGTAAACTGTTCCTTTGAAATGGTTATGCCCTGGCCTGTCATTTTGCTTGCGTATTCGCTGAGGACTATTGATGCGTCTACAGGAGTTATGTCATTGCTACCGTTTACGTCGCCCTTGTTGAACGGATAGAATTCAAATCCGTTCAATACTGCATATGTTGAGGCGGGTGTTGCGCTGTAGCCGAATATTACAGGTGAAAGTGCTGTGTAATCAGGGTCAAAATAGGTGTAGCCTATGGCGTGGTCACCGATTGACTGTATTGTTGAAGGGAAATACACTCTCTCAAGGCTTGTTGCATTGAGCATTGCGTCTGCTTCGATTGTCTGCACTCCCTCTTCAAAGGTAATTCGCTTCATACCCGTACAGCTCTGGAAGGTGTGGTCTGCAATGGTTTTTACGCTTCCCGGAATTGAAATTTCTTTCAGTCCCGTGCAAAGCTGAAATGCGTAACGCTCTATTGTTGTTACGTTGTCGCCGAAGGTTACCGATTCAAGCGCTCTGCACTCTGAAAAAGCAAAGGTGTAGAGCTTGGTCAGTGATGACGGAAGCTTTATTGATTTAAGATTGCTACAGCCTTCAAAGGCTCCTGTGCTTATAGCTATGACTGTATCGGGAATTTTTACGCCTGTTATATCAAGGTTGCTCTTGAAGGCGTTTGTGTTTATCAGCTTTACAGGAAGTCCGTCTATCGTGTCGGGAATTACCATTTCAGGACCTGTTCCGCCGTATGACAGTATGTTTATTCCCGTTCCGTCGGGTGATGTTACATAGTGGAAATCATCTGCGGAAGCTGAAGCAAAAAGACTGCTGTATGCACAGGCGCTCACTGCCGATGCTACTGTTATAACTGCTGATAATATGGATTTTTTCATAATACCTGTCCTTTATATTATATGTATGGTCTTAACCGAAGTACTGCTGGTAGAAATAATCGTGAACCTCAAGGGCTCCGCCTGTTGCTGTGTATGCGTAATATCCTAAAATTTCGCTTGCATCGGTGGGAGTTATCTTTCCGTCAAAATTCACATCAGCTTTTCTCTTGTTTTTGCTGTCGTAAGATGATATCTCACCTGTGGATACATCTGCGTATTCGCTGAGCACGTCCGACGCGTCAGAGGCTGTTATATCTCCGCTTTTGTTTATGTCGCCTATCTCATAGGGAATAAAGTCAAAATTGCTGTTCAGTGAATATTCCAGCGCGGGAGTTTCTATGCTTCCGAAAGCGACTACATTGCTGATGGGAGTATATTCATTGCCCCATACGCTGTAGGCAACGGAATGGTCGCCTATTTCGGTAAGAGTTTTCGGAAAATATAATCTGTCAACGCTGTAGCAGTTCAATACGGCTCCTGATTCGATGGTGTGAATTCCCTCGCCGAAGCGTATTTCTGTTGCTCCCTGAAGTCCGTGAAAGGCGTGGTCGACAACCGTTCCGACAGTTCCGGGGATTGTCACCTTATCAAAGTTTATGCAGAGCTGGAATGAACAGAAGCCTATGCTCTTTACCATATCCCCAAAGGTTACGTCCTCAAGAGCGTGACAGGTTGTAAAGGCGTATTCGTCGATGATTTCAAGCTCTGACGGCATATTTATTGTTTCAAGATTCTTGCAGTGTCCGAACGCACTTGCTCCGATTACTTTTATTGTATCAGGCAGAGTAACCGAGGTTATTGTTTCGTTTTCATAAAATGCATACTGGTGGATTTCCGTTACTGTATATCCGTCTACTGTCTGAGGTACCGTAACCACTGCTGATGCGCCGGTATAGCTGTTGACCATCAGGCTTGCTCCGTCCTCTGTAAACTTAAAGACAAAGCCTCCGGATATGATTTCCGAATTCGCTGAATGTGCGATAAAGCTTTCGGGTGATACTGCTGTACAGGATAAAATCACCGAAGCTGTTACTGCAAGTGATGCAATGCGCTTTTTTATGTTCATTTATTTCTCCCCTGTTATTATTCCTCTTCCTCGTCGTCATCTTCATCTTCGGCTTCGCTCTTGCTGTTTTCTTTCTTTGAAAGCACTGCCGAAAGTATGAGTGCAACTACTGCAACTCCGCCTATTACCGCTAATATTGCGGGATTGAAGCTGTCGCCTGTTGCGGGAGTCTGCTGTGCTATGGTTATAAGACCGTTCATTTTCTCTCTCTCCTTATTTATTTGTATTGTACATCAGAATCTGAAGTCACGCTTGCCGTTTCTGATGTTTTCAAGGTTTTCCGTTACTATTCCTCTTACCTTTTCGTTGGGAACGTTGCCGATTTCGCTGAGTATGAGCTTTTCGCCGATTTCCTTTGTTTCGGGCGATGCGTAGTCCTCAAGATACTCCTGAAGAGTCATCAGTGCGTTGGGGTGACAGCAGTTCTGAATCTGTCCCGATTTGCAAAGGGACATAAAGCGGTCGCCTGTTCTTCCCTCACGATAGCAGGCTGTACAGAATGAAGGGATATATCCCATTGTCATAAGCCAGTTTACTACCTGGTCAAGAGTACGCTTATCCTCTACATCAAACTGCTCTGAACACTCGTCCTCAGGCTCTTCCTCGGCATAGCCTCCCACACTTGTCTTTGAGCCTCCGCTTATCTGAGATACTCCAAGGTGAAGCACACGCTCACGACACGCCTTGCTCTCTCTTGTTGAGACAATCATTCCTGTGTAGGGTACGGCAATTCTGATGATTGCTACGATTTTTGCAAATGTATCGTCGTCTATTCCGTTGTCAAATGTTGTGGGGTCAATGTCGTCGGCACGTCTTATTCTCGGTACTGAAATGGTGTGAGGTCCTACGCCGTGTACTGCTTCAAGATGCTCAGCGTGCATAAGAAGTCCTGCGAGTTCGTAGCGGTAGAGCTCAAGACCAAAAAGAACTCCCAGACCTACATCGTCGATACCGCCCTCCATAGCACGGTCCATTGCTTCTGTGTGGTATGCGTAATCGTGCTTGGGACCTGTGGGGTGAAGCTTTAAGTAGCTCTCCTTATGGTAAGTCTCCTGGAAGAGAATATATGTACCGATGCCTGCGTCCTTGAGCTTTCTGTAGTTTTCAACGGTTGTTGCTGCGATGTTTACGTTTACTCGTCTGATAGCTCCGTTCTTGTGCTTGATTGAGTAAATTGTCTTGATGCTTTCAAGTATGTACTCGATAGGATTGTTCACAGGGTCCTCGCCTGCTTCAAGAGCAAGACGCTTGTGTCCCATATCCTGAAGTGCGATTACCTCTGCCTTGATTTCCTCCTGAGTAAGCTTCTTTCTCGGAATCTTCTTGTTCTTCATATGGTATGGACAATAAACACAGCCGTTTACACAGTAGTTTGAAAGATAAAGCGGTGCAAACATTACTATTCTGTTGCCGTAAAAGTCCTTCTTTATCTGCTCGGCAAGCTTGTTTATCTTCTCGTTCATTTCGGGAATGTCACAGTCAAGAAGAACTGAAGCTTCGCGGTGGGAAAGTCCCTTGCGCTTTTCTGCTTTTTCAAGTATCTGCTCTATAAGCTCTCTGTTTGACTTGTTTGCCTCTGCATACGCAAGAGTCTCCATAATTTCTTCGTGGCTGATGAACTCCTCAGCCTTAAGTGATTTTACATCATACATTACTATTACCTCCGTTATTTCTTTGAGACTGCGGATTTTACCGATACTCCGCTGATTTTTCCAAGCTTGCCCGTAAGACTGCTTATCTTGTCGGGCTCGGCGTCAACGGCTACGGATATTACCGATACGTTTCTCTCGCGGTATGGAATTCCCATACGTCCGATTATTATACTGCTGTACTGGTGAAGTATCTCGTTTACCTGTGCTACTGCGGACTCTTCATCAATTACTATTGCCGTAACGGCTATTCTTTTTTCTTCCATTCAGCCTCCTGTTATATAAAACAAAAATCCGCCTTTTTTACGGACGGATACAGCTGTTATTTTCTTATTTGCTGTTGTCCGACAGCACAGCTCTGCCATGCTTTCCGAGAACATTTTGTTTTGTTTATAACCGAAAAAGGAATAAATCCCTTTTTCCGTTCCATATATTATACCATTTTTTCCTCTTCCTGTCAACATTATCCAGATATATACAATAGTATTCTCTGCTGTGAAAAATTATGTTTCATTTAATAAAACTTGTTGACTTTAAGTAATAATATTGTTATAATATACTAAATGATGAGAAAATTCAATTAATTTTCAACTTTTTTAAGATATTATTTTGTTGTCTTAGGACAATATTTAATATAATTTTTTTAAGGAGTGTGTTTATGAAGAAGAAAATCCTCTCATTCATCACAAGTGTTGTGATGACTCTCGCTTCTCTGGCTTCACTTCCTCTTACGGTAAGCGCTGAGCCTGTTGAGCTCTTCAATGATTCCTTTGAAGATGGCTACAACGGCTGGGCTGCCCGCGGAGATGACGCTGTTATCTCTATCGTAAGCGATGAAGCTCACGAAGGCGAAAAATCTCTCTTTGTCACAGGTCGTACTGTCAACTGGAACGGCGCTTCCTGTGCGAAAATCAAGGAGCTCCGTGCAGGTCAGTCATATGACCTCAGTGCGTGGGTTATGTTCAATGACGAAAACGGCAACGCCAATGAACAGCTTAACCTTCAGATGCTCTACAAGGACTCGACAGGCGAGGAACAGTATAAGTATATCGCCAATACCAATGCCACTAAGGGCACCTGGTCACAGATCAAGGGAAGTGTTACCATTCCCGATGACGCTACAGGCGTTACTATCTATGTAGAGTCAAACAATGCTACACTGGAGTTCTACATCGATGATATTATCGGTGTGGGCGAGCCCGCTCCCGAAGGCGAAACTACCGAAGGCTACTTCGATGACTTTACCGACAGCACTATGCTCTGGTCAGGCAGAGGTAATGCTACCTGTACTGTTGCTGACGGCGAGGGCGTTGACGGCGGTGACTGTCTCTTTACTGAGGGCAGAACTGCTCTCTGGAACGGTCCTTCCTGTAACAAGACTCTCGTTATGAACGCTGGCGGTTACTACGAAATGAGCGGTTGGGTAAAGTACACAGGCGATGAGTGGACCGATACCCAGGCTTTCACTATGAATATGCAGTTCCAGCAGGAAGGCAAGGAGTGCTATATCGAGGTGGGTAAGGTTACTGCTACCAAGGGCGAGTGGGCTTACATCGAAAGCCGTTATACTATCCCTACCGACGCTTCAAACTTCGTTGTTTACTTCCAGACTGCCTATAAGCCCGACGCTCAGGTTGTGGATCAGGACCTTATGGACTTCTATATCGACGATGTGAAGGCTGTTGCTCTTCCCGCTCCTGAGGCTCAGATGGATATTCCAAGCCTTAAGGACGTTTATAAGGACTACTTTATCCTCGGCGGTTCTTGCTCTAAGGCTGACCTTGACGTTCAGGCTTCAAGAGATATTATAATCAAGCACTATGACAGCATTACTTTCGGTAATAACCTCAAGCCCGATTACACTCTCGATCAGACCGCTTCTCTCAAGTATCTTGCAGAGACAGGCGATGACACCAATCCTCAGGTCAACATCGATATGGCTCGTGCTCAGATCGAATTCTGCGTTGAGAACAATATCCCTATCCGAGGTCACGTGCTTGTATGGCACAGTCAGACTCCCGACTGGTTCTTCAAGGAAGGCTTTACTGATGACGGCGACTGGGTTACTCCCGATGTAATGAACAAGCGTCTTGAAAATTATATCAAGAATCTTATGGAGACTATCGCTACTGAGTACCCCACTGCTGACTTCTATGCGTGGGACGTTGTCAACGAAGCTTTCAGCGAGACAGGTACTATGCGTGAGGCAGGCTCTAATATCTCAAAAACAGGTCAGTCTGCGTGGATGTCTGTTTACGGTGATGACTCCTTTATCAACAAGGCTTTTGAGTATGCAAGAAAGTATGCTCCTGAGGGCTGTAAGCTCTTCTACAACGATTACAACGAATATACTCCCGCAAAGCGTGACGCTATTATTGCAAAATGCGCTGAAATCAAGGAGGAGGGCAATATCGACGGTATCGGTATGCAGTCTCATATCGGTATGAGCTATCCCTCACTTGAGCTTTATGAGGAGGCTTTCCGCAAGTATAACGAGCTTGGTCTTGAAATTCACGTTACCGAGCTTGATATCGACCAGAAAACAGGTACTCCCGAAGCTATGCTTGAGCTTGCCAAGCGCTATCAGGACGTTTTCAAGCTCTACAAAAATCTCGTTAACGACGGCGTGAACATCACTGCTGTCGTTGTTTGGGGTATTTCAGATAATACCTCCTGGATTGGCGGTTATCCTAACCTTTTTGACTCGGAATATCAGGCTAAGGACGCTTTCTATGCCGTTGTTGATACTGATACTCCCGTTAAGCTCATTCAGACTGCTAATGCTATACGTATCACTGATAAAGATTCAATTACTCAGGCTTTTGAGGTTCAGAAGAAGAACTGGGTTGGCGATGACGGTTACTTTAAAATCGTTGCTATGGAGGACGATGACGTTGCGGATTCCTTCTATGTCTGCCTTGAAGTAACTACTCTCAACGATGGCGATAAGTTCCGTGTAATTACCGATCCCGATGATCCCGAAATTGCTTCCGAGTGGTCAAGCGGTAGTGCCGGATCCTCTACTTATGAACTCTGGCTTCCCGGTAAGATTTCAGATTTCAAGTTCGATATTCAGATCAATGACTCTGTATGGAACGGCTATGACTTCGATAATCAGACAGGTACTATGGGTACTGTGAATGTTGTTGATATGCCACGTATGGCTGAGGCTGTTTACGGAACTGCTGTTATCGACGGCGAAATCGACGAGCTCTGGGGTGAATGTCCCGAAATCGAAACAGACAAGTTCACTATGGGCAGTGCTCCCGCTACAGGCATCTCACGTATGATGTGGGACGAAAAATACGTTTATATTCTGACTGAGGTTATGGATCCCAAGCTCAGCAAGGCAAGTGCAAACGCTTACGAACAGGATACCGTTGAGGTGTTCTTCGATGAGAATAACGGCAAGACCTCAGGCTATGAGGCTGACGATATACAGTGCCGTGTAAACTTCGACAACGAGAAAACCGTTACCGACGGAAGATCTGTTGATGACTTTATCTCAGCTACTACTATCACTGACACAGGCTACATCGTTGAAATGGCTATCCCCTATGTGAATGCTCCCTTTGAAAGCGGTCAGGTTGTGGGATTTGATGTTCAGATCAATGACGATGACGGCTCTGGTGAGCGTACAGGTATCGCTAACTGGAGCGACATCACAGGTATGGGCTACACCAACACCATGGGCTTCGGCGTTCTCAGGCTTACAGGCGAAGGTCAGGGACTGGCTACTGTTTACGGCGACGCTGACCTTGACGGCGAAGTTAAAATGGCTGACGTTATAAAGATTATGTGCTACTCAAGCAATAAGGAGCTCTTCCCCCTTTCAGCTCAGGCTCTTGATAATTGTGACGTTTATCAGCGTGGCGATGGAGTTACTCTCTCTGACGCTCTTTCTGTTCAGAAGAAGGTTGCTCAGGTTATCGACACTCTTCCCGAATCATAAAAATTATGAGTACCGTGGATTGATTTCTGCGGTACTCTTTTTTGTCAGCTGTTGCAGGGAATATCAGCGGTTATTTTGTGGGCGAACACAGTTCGCCCCTACGAATTAATGTCATAACGGGATATTCGTATGAGACGTCGAGGACGCCGTCCACTACAGCCCTGATTGTTGACTTCTTTTTTGCATATTTTCGTAGGTCGATGTGGGCATCGACCTCTACAATTTCCTGTTTGACCATAACTTTTATCTTGACGGATTTTTTTATTTGTGTTATTATTATATGATAGGTAAATAATGATTTGTTAAGAAAGGATTTTTATGCAGTTTAATCAGCTTAATCTTTCCGACGAGGTGCTTCAGGCTGTTGAGCTCCTCGGTTTTGAGGAAATGACAGAAATTCAGGAAAAAAGTATTCCACTTCTTCTTGAGGGTAAGGACGTTATCGGACACTCTAACACAGGTACGGGTAAAACCGCTGCTTTCGGTATTCCTGCCGTTGAAAGTATTGCTCCCGATGAGCCACGTTCTGTTAAGGTGCTTGTGCTTTGTCCTACACGTGAGCTTGCTATGCAGGCCTGTGATGAAATCAAAAAATTCGCAAAAATGAAAAAGTCTGTTAAAGCCTGCGCTGTTTACGGCGGTGCAAGTATGGAAAAACAGATTTTTGAGCTTAAAAAAGGCGCTAATATCGTTGTCGGTACTCCCGGACGTGTTATGGACCATATCCGCAGACGTACTCTTAAGCTTGCTGATCTTAGAACAGTTATTCTCGATGAAGCGGACGAAATGCTCAATATGGGCTTCCGCGAGGATATCGAAACTATCCTTGAGAGCGTTCCTGAGGAGCGTCAGACAGTTCTTTTCTCGGCTACGATGCCTCCTGAAATTCTCGCTATTACAGAGAAATTCCAGAATAATCCCGTTCATATCAAAATTGCTTCAGCTCAGAAAACAGTTGACCTTATCGAGCAGTTTTATTTCGAGGTGGCTATGGGACGCAAAACAGACGCTCTTAAGCTTCTTCTTTCCGCTTATTCTCCTAAATCCGCTATGATTTTCTGCAATACAAAGAAAATGGTGGACGAGCTTACTGAGGCTCTTACCTCTTCGGGATTTCACGCCTGCGGTCTTCACGGCGATATGAAACAGCTTCAGCGTACTCAGGTTATGAATAGCTTTAAAAACGGCACTACCGCTGTTCTCATCGCTACTGATGTTGCTGCGAGAGGTATCGATGTAAGCGGTGTTGACGCTGTTTTCAACTACGATATCCCTCAGGATAACGAGTACTATATCCACCGTATCGGCAGAACAGGTCGTGCGGGACGTACAGGTGTTGCCTACACTCTCATTACAGGCAGAAAACAGCTTTTCGAGCTGAAAAATATTTCACGCTATATCAAGGCTGAAATCAATGAGCTTCCTCTGCCTACAAAGGCTGATATCGCTTCACTTAAAAAAGAGTCGCTTATCAGAGAGCTTCTTGAGTCTCAGGAGCGTCCTGACGGTGCGGATTTCGACGTTGTTTCAAGGCTTGAGGATATGGGAATTTCTCCTAAGGAGCTTTCCGCTATGCTCATTCACGAGAAGCTTTCCGCTCAGCTTGCACAGCTTCCCGAATTTGATATTCCCCGTCCCCTTTCCAAAGGCAGACGTTCGGGAGCAAAAACTGTTAAAATCGACATCAGCATCGGCAGAAATAAGAGAATTGCTCCTAATTTTATTCTCGGAGCTCTCGTTGACGCTACAGGTATGTCGGGTAAGGACTTCGGTAAAATCGATATTTTCGACAACCACACTACCGTTGAGGTTCCCGAATCCGAGTCTGAATATATTATCGATATGGCGGACTCTATTAAAATCAACGGCACTAAGGTTGAGGTGAAGCTCTATAAGGGCTCAGGCTCATCACATGAAAAATCAAAGCCTTCTTTTGAAAAGGGCAAGGCAAGCTATAACGACAGACGCAGACGCTTCGGTGGCTCGGGCAAGAGCGACTCACGCAAGGGTAAGGACTTTGCTCCCGACCGAAGAAGACGTACTAAGAAAAGACACTGATTACTTGAAGGAGTGAGTTTATGAACAATAAAAACAAGGATTTCAAAAAGCCCGAAAAAAGTACTGTAATGCGTATTCTTGTGCTTCTTTTGGTTACTGTCATCGTTCTCGGAATTATCATTACACCGTTTCTTTAATAAAAAATTAAGGGTATCGCTTTAAAGGTGCTACCCATATAGAAGTATTTACGTGAATTATTGAGGGAAACCCTTTTGAAAAAGGGTTATCCCTCAAACTCCTTTCCTAAAACTTTCAAGT
>SVNM01000076.1 GCA_015066875.1 Ruminococcus sp. | reverse complement strand
GTGCTCTTCCGATCTGCTTACTCTGCACATAATTCTTCCGTCGGAAAAGCGCACTATATCCGAGAGATTTCCGCTTTCCTCCCATATAATTTCTCCTGTTATTTCGCCCTCTGTATTCATTATCAGATATTTCTCTGCGATGTTCAGAATAAGCCTGTTTTCATCGATGTACCCGATATCCGTTATGGTTTTAAGATTGCTGTCAGAATCTGCATATTCTTCCGCCAGATTGATTTTGTGTGAGAACTGCTTATTCCCTGAAAAATCATAGGCAATAAGACTATAGGAATACTCTGCATTTTTCAGATAATCGCCATAGTCGGAATAATCTTCCGCTGAAGCATCACCAAAATCAGTTTTTGTTATTACCGCATATATCGTATCCTCAGACAGAGTAAACGCTATATGGTCATTCGCAGAATCTGATCTTACATCAAGCTCAGCTGTCTTATACATTGAGAAGTCACTGTCCGTTATACAGCACTTTATATTGCCGTTGTCATCTGTGCCGAAAATAAAAATTTTGTCCTTAGCTTCATTGTAAAGGATATCAGTTACTCTGTTTATTCCTTCAGGATATGGAAGCTCTGTTTTCCTGTAAAGTTTATGGGTATCATTCTGAATAAGTGAAATTGAACTGCTTGCTTCCTCGACAATGGTGTTTTCAGCTGAATTTTCATTTTTATTCTTATCATAATCACAGGAAACAAGAGAAATCATCATCAGCAAGCTGAGTATTACCGAAGTTATTTTTTTACTGTATCTCTTCTTCATCTTCGTCAACCTTTCTTACATCATCTGAGTCGTTGTCAAATTTGATTTCACGTACAATCAGAAACTGCGAAAGCTCACCCTTATCGTTACAGGCAATAAATTTCAGAACCACTCCCGTTTCCTTGTCCGCATATATGGTGAAGTCTGTTATATCCTCCTCCTCATCAGTCCTTCCGCTGACAACTATACATTCCCTGTCAAGATAGCTTTCAGAGCCTTCAATCTCCCACAAATCCATATCTGAAAGATAACTGAACACAAGCCTCTGAGGAAAAAGGCAATCGTCTGCATAGGGACAATTGGTCGGCGACGGCTTGTTTTCAGCTTCAATGAAAATCTCTCCGCCTGAGTAAATCTCCCTTACAGAATTAAAGCCTTCCTGAATATCTCTGTTTATGGCTGATGAAAGATAAGAGGTCTTTCCCGATAAAAGATTCTGAGTTTTCAGATGAGTTCCGTCGCTGTAATTGATAAAATCGTATGTTCCGTATTCATCGGTGATAAGCTCAGCTTCTTCCTTTGCACCTTCAATAACCTCAGCTGGATTATAAAGCCAGCACTGACGGATATGACTGTAGGACTCTGCTGTTTCAAGGTCTGTTTCAAATTCCACCATATTACAGCTTATGGCATTACTGCTCTGAATAAGCTCGCCCGAAGCCCTATCGTAAAAATATATACTGTCTAACATTCTGAACAGCACTCCTTGTTTTGTTGACATATCATACTCTGTGGCTTCTGTTTCATTGCCTGATATTGTGCTGTTTATTGTGGTTTCGGTGCTTTCAGAGGAGCTTGCAAACTCATGGGGAGTCTTTCTGAAGCTGTTGAGCATTATTGCTCCCACTGTGATAACTGAAACCGACAGCATACAGACTATGGCAGTCACCTTTCTGCTGAACCACCCATGACGTCTGTAAGGCTCCACCCCTTTTACAGATTCGGCAATATCGGAAAATTCTTCAGTACTGCATCTGTTTATACTCTGCTGAAATATACGCTCTTTTTCCTTTTCATCAGTGGCTTTATAACGCTCAGACAATATTTCAACCGTCTGTTCATCTCCATTCTCCAGAATACTCAGATCAAGCTTTGTTTTCTTTTTCATTTTACACACTCCTTTCATAGAGTAATATCCATATCTGAGAGCATTTTTCTCAGACGCTTTGTTGCACGGCTACAGCGAACTCTTATTAATACAGGTGATAGTGACAAAAGCTTTGCGATATCCTTTGATTTTCTGTTGTAATAATACTTCTGAATTATTATGGAAGAATCAGGCTCGCCAAGTCTGTCAATGAGCTCCAGTAAAATCCTGCGAAGCTCACTTTGTTCCGCTGTTTTCGCCACATTATCATCGGAGGGAAGCATAATTTCTGCACATTCCTCAACCGAAATACTGCGTATATTTCCGTTATTCAGTCTGTGATAATATGAAACAGCCTTTCTTGATGCAACTGTACCGATAAAGCCTTTGATATCTCCTTCCGACTCTGTATTCATATCATAGCAGTTATACACGTTGAAAAACACTTCGCTTACACACTCTTCTATATCTTCACGGCTTGCGATACTTCTCAGCTTATTATAGACAACGGTGTAAACATAGTTGAAGTACTCATCAAACAGCTTGCGCTGTGCCATATCTTTGTTTTCACATATAAGTTTGCGGTATTCACTGTGAGTCATTGCTCCCCTCCTTTCCGGTTATTCGAATGCATTCATTACTATATATTGCCTTACTCTAAGCAAAGTGTTACACTTTCGGGGGATTTTTTTAATAAGAACTGCTTTATGCGGTCCTTTTCGTTTTATTAAAGAAAAAGCAGTATCAGTTTTAACGATACTGCTTTATTTTTATACACTTTTCTTTGTTCTTATAAAGAAGACATAGCTTCCGAAAATCACTGCCGAAACAGCTATAAGTATCAGCTGAAGCACCATAAACGAATTCACCGAGCCGTACAAAAGCTTTGTAAACGAGGTGAAGATATGTGCCTGCTTGATTACAAATCTGTCAAAATAGTTACTTGCATTAAGAATGATACAGGGAATAAGTCCTATAACGCCTGAAACAAGGGTGGATACTCCGAACCAGTAAACTGCGCACGCAAGCTTTTTGAAGTTTATAAACAGAATGATTATTGCTATAATCGCACAGGCTCCCGCAAGAAATGAGGTGAGCATATGAAGATGACGGTAGATTACTCCCACTTTTGAGAGTATACCCTCACTGTTGATTGTAACAAGCTTGTAGATATCGCAGTACTCTCTCACTGTCTTGTAAGCTGAGTCGATTGTAGCTGTAAGTTTTTTTTCGTAGTCAGCGTCTTTTTCGTAGCCGTTTTCCTCTGCATAGCTTTCAAAAAAGTCTGTGATGTTCTTTTCAAGTAGCGCTTCGCTTTTCTCAGCGCTGAATACCACATTTTTCTCGCCCTCAAGAACCTTGAAACCGCTGTTGATTATACCCTTGATATTGGCTTCAATATACTCAGGGGTAATTGCGTTCATATAAACCTCGGCGGGAATACCTGTTTCATTGTACTTGTCCTTGAAGTAGTTTTCAAGCTCTGACTCTACCATTGATGTGATATCATTCTGCTCTGAAATGGAAATCAGCTTCTTTGGATTTGCATACTTTTCTGCAGTAAACGACAGTGTAAGTCCCAGAAGAGCGAACACTAAAATTATGGAAAAGATAAGCGACGGTATGTATTTTTTGATATCGTTCATTACTGCGCCTCCTTTTCAATAAAGAACTTTTCTTCGGTCAATGTACATATCACGCCGATTCTGTCCTCAGAGGCTCCGAGAACGTCCTTTTTACAGGTATAAAGTGTGAGTATATCCTCCTGTTTTGAGGCTACATATTTTTTGTTGGTCTTCTTGAATTCGATAAGCTCGCTTACCTCATAAGTAAACTCGCCGTAGGTAGTTGTTATAGTAACAGTGTCCCCAGCCTTAAGCTTTGAAAGCTCTGCGAAGAAGGTGTCAACGTGAGCGCTTATTACAGTATTTCCGCTGTCGCCGGGAAGCTTTGAATATGATGCCTGACAGGCTCCCCTTTCAAAAAGCTCTCTTCCGCTTCCCCAGTAAACAGGCACGCTGAGCTCAAAGGCACTTGATTTAAGCACTGCAAACTGCTCGCCGTAGACAGGACGAACAATCTCGCCTTCTTCAAAGGTTTCGCCCTTGTAATCAGTATCAATATCGTTCTCACGGATTACAAGTCCTGCTACACCCTCGTTTGGACTTGTCTGGAACTTATCCATAAAAGCAAGATTGAGATACACCGAAATCTTGTTGTAGGGCTTAATGGATATAAGCAGAATTGCTCCCGCACAGACAAGAAATACTATCAGCGGAGTTATTATGTGAAGTAACAATGATGTCTTTTTATTTTTATTCATTTTCTGCTCCTGATTTCATTTTTCTGAATACTACCCACAGAAGTGCCCCGGCTGTAAGAAGCATTACTGCAGAAACGGAGAAAATAGGGCGGTAGTCAAAACCTGTGTCCTCAACAATTACTCCCACAGTTGCAACGTCTACCAGTCCGCCCTCGTCGTCACGCAGAGTCATTGAGATGTTATCGTCCTTTATCTCATCGATTGTAACCTGAACGCCAAGTTGCTCGCCAGCCTGTACAAACTTGTCAAGAACGTCTGCCTTGCCGTCTGCGGGAAGCTGTTTTACTATGCTCTGAAGCTGTTCCGCTGTAAGTGAACTGAGAAAAATCTGCTGTTTGTCTGCGGGAAGAGATGCTATATATGCTCTTTTCTCTTCAAGAGTCATCTTGATGAACTCCTGTTCCGAAATAAAACCGTTGGGGTCCTGTGTAGCAGAGCCGTTTCCGCCTGTTGAGCCTCCTGTAGAACCGCCTGAAGAGCCTCCGTTTGAGCCTCCTGTAGGAGTGGTTACTGTAGTTGTGGTAGTGGTGGTCTGCTGTCCGGAAACTGCCGTTGAAGCTGTTGTAATATCTCCAAGAAGCTGTTTCAGTATCTCCTCGTGATATATCTCGATATAGGCTACTGCTTCGTCAAGATACTCCTCATCATATACATCAGGGTCGGAATAATACTCGTTGAGTCCCTGCTGAATAAGCTCCTGAGGGATACCATACTTCTCTGCAGTATCCACAACTTCCTGTATTGTCGCGCCGTGAGCTGTCATTGCACAGAAGCATAATCCGCAGAAAACTGCCATGAAAGTCAATGTCTTTATAAGTAATTTCTTTATCATAAAATCCTCCTTAAGTGTTGCTGTCTCCATATATTTATACACCTTCATTATAGTACCTTTCACACAAATTGTCAAGCAAACCCATTATTTACCTGTTTTTCTCCATTTCAGGAAAAAATTTAATTATTCCTTGCAATTGTTGATTTTTTGTGTTATTATATTTATGATTGCTTTTTTATACCCATTTTTATGAAAGGAGAGCAACACTTCTGTTGCACTTGTGCTTTTTATGGCTAAAACTAAGGATTACGGTAATGAAAGTATTACCATGCTCAAGGGTGCCGATAAGGTAAGAAAACGTCCGGCTGTTATTTTCGGCTCTGACGGTCTTGACGGCTGTCAGCACTCTGTCTTTGAGGTTATCTCAAACTCTATCGACGAGGCAAGATCGGGCTTTGGAAGTAAAATCATTATCACTCATTATAATAATAACGATATCGAGGTCGAGGACTTCGGAAGAGGCTGTCCCGTTGATTTCAATAACACCGAACAGCGCTATAACTGGGAGCTCGTTTACTGTGAGCTCTATGCGGGCGGTAAGTATGACGCTGAGGGCGACTCTTATGAGTACTCACTGGGTCTTAACGGTCTTGGTCTGTGCGCTACTCAGTTTGCTTCGGAGTATATGGACGTTGAGATTATCCGTGACGGTTTCAAATATAACCTCCACTTCGAAAAAGGCGAAAACGTGGGCGGTCTCAAAAAAGAGCCCAGTAAGAAGAAACAGACAGGTACCAAGACACGCTGGCGTCCTGACCTTGACGTTTTTACAGATATTTCCATCGATGACGAGTATTTCTACGATGTGCTCAAAAGACAGGCTGTTGTAAACCCCAATATCCTCTTTATCTATCGCTCACAGGATCAGTCGGGAGCTTTCACCGAAAAAGAGTTCTTCTACGAGAACGGCATCACCGACTACGTTGCGGAAATTACCGACGGCAAGGCGTTTACTCCCATTCAGCACTGGCAGACCGAAAAACGCGGAAAAGACCGTGAGGATAAGCCTGAATACAAGGTAAAGCTCGACATCGCAGTTGCTTTCTCAAACACTGTAAAGTGCACCGAGTATTACCACAACTCCAGCTTCTTAGAGCACGGAGGCTCTCCTGAGGACGCTGTTAAACGTGCCTTTGTGGCTCAGATTGACAGCTACATCAAACAGCAGTCCAACGGATATCAGAAGAACGAGTCCAAAATCACCTACAATGACGTTGAAGAGTGTCTTGTGCTTGTTTCTTCATCATTCTCAACTCAGACCTCTTACGAAAACCAGACCAAAAAGGCTATTACAAATAAGTTTATCCGCGAGGCTATGACAGAATTTCTCAAGCATCAGCTTGAAATCTTCTTCATCGAAAATCCAGATGAAGCCAACAGAATTTCCGCACAGGTGCTTCTCAACAAGCGAAGCCGTGAAAATGCTGAGAAAACACGTCTCAATATGAAGAAAAAGCTTACGGGTACTATCGACCTTTCAAATATGGTTGAGAAGTTCGTTGACTGCCGTACCAAAGACGTTACAAGACGTGAAATCTATATCGTGGAGGGTGACTCGGCTCTCGGTTCTGTAAAGCTTGCCCGTGACGCTGAATTTCAGGCTGTTATACCTGTTAGAGGTAAAATTCTCAACTGCCTTAAGGCTGACTACAGCAAGATTTTCAAGAGCGAAATCATTACCGACCTCCTCAAGGTGCTTGGCTGTGGAGTAGAGGTTACCTCCAAAGCAAACAAGGAGCTCTCTACCTTCAATATAGAGAATTTCCGCTGGAGTAAAATCGTTATCTGTACCGACGCCGATGTTGACGGTTTCCAGATTCGTACACTTATCCTTACTATGCTCTACAGACT
Organism: Ruminococcus sp.; assembly: GCA_015066875.1. GTDB lineage: Bacteria > Bacillota > Clostridia > Oscillospirales > Ruminococcaceae > Ruminococcus. Next base: position 1,327 of record SVNM01000076.1, on the reverse strand, counting down.
TACTCCTACACTTATCCGCGAGGGCTTTGTCTATATTGCAGAGTCTCCCCTGTTTGAAATCAATACAAAGGAGAAAACATACTTTGCCTATACCGAAAAGGAAAAACAACGTATTATAGAGCTTATCGGCGATAAAAAGCATACTATACAGCGCTCTAAAGGTCTTGGTGAGAACGAGCCCGATATGATGTCGCTTACTACTATGAATCCCGATACACGTCGTCTTATCAAGGTTACGGTTGATGATGTTGAGGAGTCAGCTCAGGTGTTTGAAATGCTCCTCGGCGACGATTTACAGGGACGTAAGGACTATATCTCAGAGTATGGTAGCGATTACCTTGAGCTTGCTGATATAAGCTGAGAAAGGAGCTTCTACGCATATGGATACGTTGCTTACTACGGTTATGCTTACCGTTTTCATCGGTCTGCCCATTTATCTGTCGGTGAGAAATTTTAAGATTACCTTCGGCAAGGATTCTGCCTTCCGCAAAAATAAAGCTGAGGAAGAAGCTCACAAGGAAACTGAGGAGACTCCTGTAACGGAGACTGACACTGAGTCAATTTCCCTTGATTTTAAGCCTGCTGAGGACGCTCAGCCCGATAACGACCTTGCACGCTTTGAAACAAAACCCAAGGGCACTGCTCTGCTTGATGTTTTTACTCTGCTTTTCGGACTGCTGTGCACTTATCTGCTTTACGGCGTTACGACAAATATAAGCGTTGTGGATTACGACACTGCTGTTTATGTGGGACAGCTTCATTCTCCCTTTCACACTCAGTACAGCGGGACTCTTGTGTGGATTATGGCTTTTTCCGCGGGAACTTCATTGATGGTTACTGCCGGTGTAGCGGCAGGTATGATTGCAGGTGCACATCTTACGATGAATAAGCCTTGTGTTCGAAGAATCTACAGATATGGTAAACGTTATATTAAAAAAATGATTAAAAATTAAATGGGGCAAAAAGCCCCTACATAAAGGAAGTAACAATGTGTTAAGAAAACGTAGAATTGCAATAATAATATCTATAATTTTATTTGTATGGTTTTTGCTGTTTTTTCAAGAATCAATATTAAAAATCCTCTCTATTTTGGCAACTTCATCCGTGGTTGCTTATTTAATATTTCCGTTGATTAAACGCCTTGAAAAACGAGTGCCTGATAATTTTGCGATAATTCTGAGCTTTATAATTATAATTTCAATAATACTTTCTTTGGTGTTTCTGCTTGTGCCAATTTTCAAAGAACAAATACAAAATCTTGTAATTATTTTGCCGGAATATATAAATAATATTTCCGATGAATTATCAAAGATACCTTATGTAAAAA
>SVNM01000075.1 GCA_015066875.1 Ruminococcus sp. | reverse complement strand
ATCATCGCTGGTATGGGTGAGCTTCACCTTGATATCATCGTAGACCGACTCCTCAGAGAGTTTAAGGTAGAGGCTAACGTAGGTGCACCTCAGGTTGCTTATAAGGAAACAATCAAGGGTAGCGCAGACGTTGACCACAAGTATGCAAGACAGTCAGGTGGTAAGGGTCAGTACGGTCACGTTAAGATCCGTGTTTCACCTAACGAGTCAGGCAAGGGCTATGAGTTCAAGAACGTCGTTGTCGGCGGTGCTATTCCTAAGGAGTACATTCCCGCTGTTGACAAGGGTATCCAGGGCGCTATGAAGGCCGGTATCCTTGCAGGCTACGAAGTTGTTGACGTTAAGATCGAGCTTTATGATGGATCATACCACGAGGTTGACTCATCAGAAATGGCATTCCAGATTGCCGGTTCAATGGCATTCAAGGAGGCTATGAGAAGAGCAGACGCAGTTCTTATGGAGCCTATCATGAAGGTATCAGTTATCGTTCCTGATGACTATACAGGTACTGTAATCGGTGACCTCAGCTCACGTCGTGGTCAGATTCAGGGCCAGGAAACAAGAAGCGGATCTATCCAGGTAGACGCACTTGTTCCGCTTTCAGAAATGTTCGGATACACAAGCGACCTCCGTTCAAATACACAGGGTCGTGGCCAGTATACTATGGAGCCCCACAGCTATCTTGAGGTTCCCAAGAATATTGCTGAAAAGATTATGACTTCCAGAAATAAGGGTAAGGAATAATTAAACAAATCAGTGTTTTGAGAAAGAAATTTCTCAAAACACTTGAATTTATTAAAATAATCTGTTATAATTAATATACAGATTTCTTAAAGTCTAATTATAAGGAGGAATTTTCCAATGGCTAAGGCTAAATTTGAAAGAACAAAACCCCATGTAAACATTGGTACAATCGGACACGTTGACCACGGTAAGACAACTCTTACAGCTGCTATCACAAAGACTCTCGCTATGAAGGGTCAGGCTAAGTTTGAGGCTTACGATATGATCGATAAGGCTCCTGAGGAGAGAGAGCGTGGTATCACAATCAATACAGCTCACGTTGAGTACGAGACAGATGCTCGTCACTATGCACACGTTGACTGCCCCGGACATGCTGACTACGTTAAGAACATGATCACAGGTGCTGCTCAGATGGATGGTGCTATCCTCGTATGTGCTGCTTCAGACGGTCCTATGGCTCAGACAAGAGAGCACATCCTTCTCGCTCGTCAGGTAGGCGTTCCTGCAATCGTTGTATTCATGAACAAGGCTGACCAGGTAGACGACGAAGAGCTCCTCGAGCTCGTAGAGATGGACATCCGTGATCTTCTCTCAAGCTATGATTTCCCTGGCGACGACACACCTATCATCAAGGGTTCAGCTCTTGCAGCTCTTAATGCTCCCGATGATATCAATGATCCCGCTTACGCTCCTATCATCGAGCTCATGAACGCTGTAGATGAGTACATCCCCAGCCCTGAGCGTGACGATGCTAAGCCTTTCCTTATGCCTGTTGAGGATACTATGACAATTTCTGGTCGTGGTACTGTTGTTACAGGTAGAGTAGAGAGAGGTAGACTCAACGTTAACGAGCAGATCGAAATCGTTGGTCTTTCTGATGAAAAGCTCACAACTGTATGTACAGGTCTTGAAATGTTCCGTAAGACTCTTGACTTCTGCGAAGCTGGTGACAACGTAGGTGCACTTCTCCGTGGTATCACAAGAGATCAGGTTGAAAGAGGACAGGTTCTTTGTAAGCCCGGCTCAATTCAGCCCCACACAAAGTTCTCAGGTCAGGTTTACGTTCTTAAGAAGGAAGAGGGCGGACGTCACACTCCTTTCTTTAACAACTACAGACCTCAGTTCTACTTCAGAACAACAGACGTTACTGGCGTAGTTACACTTCCTGCTGATAAGGAAATGTGTATGCCTGGTGATAACGTAGCTATGAACGTTGAGCTTATCACTCCTATCGCTATCGAAGAGGGTCTCCGTTTCGCTATCCGTGAGGGTGGTAGAACAGTAGGTTCAGGCGTTGTTACTGCTATCAACGAATAATTAAATTTTGTCCAGACGATTTTTAAAGGCTGTACCTTCGGGTACAGCCTTTTTGTGTTATTGACTTATTAGCATAATTGATATATAATAAAAGCATGTAAATTGATCAGGGGTGAATTATAATGATAAAAAAGCTTGTTGCGTTATGTGTTGCTGTAACGGTATGGTTGATGCTTGTGGGATGCTCTGGGAAAAAAGATTATCCTGCTGAAACTGATTTGTCTTTCGAGAACAGTTATACAGCTTCATTATGCGAGATTCTGGATAAAAGACATTTCTCTGTGACTCTTGAACTTTTTCACGAGAACACCTTCATAGGTACGAGTATAATTGAGGTTAACGGCGATAATGTCCATATGAAAGGAATCCCAGTGCCTGACGAGAAAAATTCTATTTTTGGAGGAGAAAACTATTATATCGGTGAAAAAGGGTATAATTTTAATGACGGATGTTGGGTGGAAAATACCTTAGGTAACAGCCTTTCAACCGTAAACGACCCTGATTGTGAGCGGCTTGAATCTTGTTTCTTCAATAGTGGGATTTCCCCGAGAGAGATGACGCTTGTAAAGAGGGAGTATGACGGTGATTCTGTAACGGAGACATTTGAGAATAATTCTGACAGAGGAATGGAGAGCGTATATATTACTTTCAATAAGAAAAACGGTGAGCTTTTATGCAGCGGTTATAAAGATTATAAGCAAGAAGCCGTTTCATTTTCTGAGAATGTTGGAGAAATAGTTCTTCCGGAGAATTGATATAATTAAGAGGACGTCGAATTGACGTCCTCATTTTTTAACCGAAGTAGTTTGCAAGAGCTTCTTCAAGCTCAGGTGTGCAGCTGTTTGAATAAATCTGAATAGTATCCTTGTCGGGAGCATGTAATCCGATGTGGTCATAGTAAATGCGTGTTCTCAGCTGAGCTGTGCCCTTAGAGTCTGATGCATCAAGGGAAACATCATAATAGAACATATTCTTTTCTTCATCAAATCTGTATCGTGAGAAGAAGAAATTATCAACTGTAAATCCTTTTTCAAGGAAGCTGTCACGAGCTGCTTTCATGTCCTCCTGATATTCTGTATGAAACTTATTGAGCAGCATATTTTTTGTAGGTTTATTACTTTTCATAAGAGTTTCAACGACTCCAAGAGGATAATTTTCGTGCCAGCTTGAAAAATTTATGGCATTTGAGAATTCCTCCTGCTTATCGAATGTAGAATCGGATACAAAATTCATACCGTTTGCTCTGTACAAGCCGTCAACATCTTTCAGAAAATCGGTAGTGAACTCTTTACCGTTTTCAAAAGTAATAGTAAGAGTCGAATATATTGTTACTGATTTTTCAGCATGCATCTGACCATAGTAAGATTTTACTTTTATATCTACAGGCTTTGTATCACCGTAAGTTTCTTCAAATACTTTTTCGAGCATTTTTATATCACTTTGCTTTATTTCGTCAATAAGAGAGTAAGTAAAAATATCTCCGATATGACCGTCAGTTACATAATCAACATAAGACTCAAAATCTCCTTCGGCAATGTATTTTCCCAGCTTTCTTACTTCAAGAGACTGGAAAATCGTTTCAAAGCTCTGACAATCATAGGTTTTTGCAATCTGTCCAAAGGTAAGATAACCCAGACCGCATATTATAGCTGAAACAATCAGAAGAAGTATAATATCAATTATGCGGTGACGTTTCAGTCTCTTGTTTACCTTTTTGAAGATGTTTTTCTCATCGGGAATTTTCGGGGTATCATCCTTTGTCACAGGCATACTTTCGTAAAGAATACGGCAACCCTCACATTCCTTTATATGCTCTCTGATTTCCTTTTCGCTTTTCTCGCTGCACAGTCCCTCACCGCACAGGGGGATTAAGTCCTTGATAATATCACAATTCATATTGAGTCCTCCTCTTTAAGCAGATTAATAATTTTTTCCTTTGCCCTGAAAAACGTTACCCGTGCCCAGTTTTCACTTTTACCGAAGATACCACCTATATCGCTGAATTTCAGCTCAGCAAACACACGAAGGGTAAATATTTCCTTATAGGGCTCATCAAGCTTGTGCAGAATCCTGTGTATCTGCAAAGCCTGAGATTTATCGGTAAAGCAGTGCTCAAGAGGCTCTCCGTGCACGTTAAGAGCTTCATCGAGAGGGAGATTATTATTGTCCGCACGCTTTAAGTGGTTATAATACTCATTTCGTGCGATAGTGCACAGCCACGTCTTAACGGAGCACTTACCCTTGAATTTATCTGCGGACATGACCGCTTTAAGCATAGTGTCCTGCAGAATATCCATAGCAAGGCTTTCATTGTGGCTGAGCTTTAGTATGAATTTATACAAATCTGCGGCATACAGATTATAAATTTCGTCTAACTCCTTTTTCATTGCTTCACCTCCTTGTTTATTAGACAACTATAAAAATGGTTTTGTTACATAAAAATGGATATTTTTTTATAAAGTACTTGACAACTGTATATAAAGGCGTTATACTGTATATATCATGATAATAACAGTATAAACGGAGGCCTCTATGAATATTGTATTGAAGAATAAATCGGACATTCCCATATATGAGCAGATTAAGGAGCAGATAAGGGCTGCGGTCCTTGAGGGTGAGCTTAAAGAGAATGAACAGCTTCCGTCAGTGAGACAGCTTGCGAGGGATTTGAAAATCAGCGTAATAACAACGACTCGTGCTTATAATGACCTTATGGATGAGGGATTTATAATTTCCGCTGCAGGCAAGGGGTATTTTGTTGCACCGAGAAACAATGAGCTGCTTCGTGAGCGAATGCTGTGCGAAATGGAGCAATGCCTTGAAAATGCTGTTGAAACAGGCAGAAGTGCGGGACTTTCCGACGATGAGATTATAGGATACCTTAAATCTGTAATGGAGGAGTGACAAAAATGGAAAATTTACTTGAAGTAAAAAATCTATGCAAGGACTACGACAACTTTTCGATTAAGGACGTAACATTCAGCCTTCCGAAGGGCTTCATAATGGGCTTTGTCGGACAAAACGGTGCAGGCAAAACAACTACAATACGAACAATACTTAACATGGCTAACATCGGAAGCGGTGAAATCAAGCTTTTCGGTATGGATAGTGTAACCGATTCCCACAAAATCAAGCAGAAAATTGGTGTTGTATTTGATGATATTTTCTTTGCCGAGCACCTTAATGTAAAGGATATCGAAGCACAGCTCAGATGCTTCTACGATGAGTGGGACAGCAAGACCTTTTTCAGCTATATTGAAAAATTCAAATTGCCGCTGAAAAAGAATTGCGGAAGCTTTTCAAGAGGTATGAAAATGAAACTGAGTATCTCTGCCGCACTTTCTCACAATGCACAGCTTCTTATACTTGACGAGCCTACAAGCGGTCTTGACCCTGTTGCAAGAGATGAACTTTTAGACATTCTTGCGGAGTATATTACAGACGAAAACAGGGGAATACTCTTCTCAACTCATATTACTGCTGACCTTGAAAGAATAGCCGATTATGTAACGGTGCTTATTGCAGGAAAGGTATGGTTTACGGGTACAAAGGACGAGCTTCTGGAGAAATACGTTATAATCAAGGGCAACGAGAAGGATATTTCAAAGGAGCTTATCGGAAAGTCCATAGGCTACCACAACTACAAAAACGGCTTTGAGGCTATGCTTCCTGTCGAGTATAAAAATGAAATTACGGACAAAATTGTCTGCGAAAAGGTGAGCATTGATGAGATGCTGATTTTCATTGCAAAGGAGACAAATTCATGAAAGAGATATTAAATGTTGCAAGGCTTGAATTTATTACTCTGAAGAAAAAAATAGTGCGGATTTTCATAATAATGTTTATATTTATAACGCTTGCTTCACTTGCGTTTCCGCCGCAGCTGATATTGATTATGGCAAGCATGTTCATGGGATATATTGTACAGCCGATATTTTCAATGGCGGAGAAGAATTCCTTCAACATGCTTTATGGTGTATTGCCTGCGAAAAGACAAAGTTTCGTTTTCGGACGTTTTTTCCTTACGGGTGTTATGCTTCTTGCTGCTATGCTGCTGTTAATTGCAATCGGGTATATTTCTTATGCGTGGATGCCGCTGGAGGATACGGAGCTTTTCGGAGAATTTGCTTACCTGACGGTTGAATGGGAAAGGGAAAGCTTTACAATACCCTTTGCCGCAGCGGTTGGCTTCTTTCTTGGATGTATATTTATAATGCCTACCTTTATTATTGACTATGTATTCGGTGTATCAAAGGAGGCGCCCATATCCTTCGGCTTCGGCATTTTTGTAGGTGTGTCGTGCTATGTGCTTGATGGAATATTCGAGCCTGATTACGGCAGTATTATTTATAATTTAGTGAAGTTTTTCGTAGATTACCGTTTCGTCAGCTATATTGTACTTATCGGCGGAGGAATCCTTCTGCTTGCACTCGGAGCGGTTATTTCCCATTTAGCGACGAGAAAAAGAGAGCTTTAATATTATATTAATATTATATTTATATCGGATTTGCCTGTCAAGTCCGATATTTTTTATAAGTGTACAGATTGACAAATATTTCACAATATTTTTGTTGTTTCCGACAAATATAATTTATCTGACGAAAAAATCCTCGTTTTATATTGACATATTTCGGCAGAGGGAGTATAATTATATAAGTATGGCAAATATTTATCAATTATAATATTACTGTGGAGGTTTTTAAAATGAGCAGAGTTTATAACTTCAGTGCAGGTCCTGCTGTTCTTCCCGAAGAAGTACTCAGAGAAGCTGCTGACGAAATGATGGATTATAAGGGCACAGGCATGTCCGTTATGGAAATGTCACACCGTTCAAAGGCTTATGATACAATTATCAAGGAAGCTGAACAGGATCTCCGTGACCTTATGAATATTCCCGACAACTATAAGGTTCTTTTCCTTCAGGGCGGTGCTTCACAGCAGTTCGCAGCTGTTCCTATGAACCTTATGAAGAACAAGAAGGCTGCTTACATAGTTACAGGTCAGTGGGCTAAGAAGGCTTATCAGGAGGCTCAGATGTACGGTGAGGCTGTTGCTGTTGCTTCATCCGCTGACAAGACATTCTCATATATCCCTGATTGCTCCAACCTCGATATTCCTGAGGACGCAGACTACGTTTATATCTGTGAGAACAACACAATTTACGGTACAAAGTTCTGGAATCTTCCTGATACAAAGGGCAAGGATCTCGTAGCTGACGTTTCTTCATGCTTCCTTTCAGAGCCTGTTGACGTTTCAAAGTACGGCGTAATCTACGGCGGTGTTCAGAAGAATATCGGACCTGCAGGTGTTGTAATCGCTATTATCCGTGAGGATCTCATCTGTGACGACGTTCTTGCTGGCACACCTACAATGCTTAAGTGGAAGACACAGGCTGACAACGATTCTCTCTACAATACACCTCCCTGCTACGGTATCTATATCTGCGGCAAGGTGTTCAAGTGGATCAAGAAGATGGGCGGCCTTGAGGCTATGAAGGCTCACAATGAGAAGAAGGCTGCTATCCTTTATGATTTCCTTGACAATTCCAAGATGTTCAAGGGCACAGTTGAAAAGGCTGACCGTTCACTCATGAACGTTCCTTTCATCACAGGCAATGACGAGCTTGACGCTAAATTCATCAAGGAGTCAAAGGCTGCAGGTCTTGAGAACCTCAAGGGACACAGAAGCGTAGGCGGCATGAGAGCTTCTATCTACAATGCTATGCCTATCGAGGGTGTTCAGGCACTCGTTGACTTCATGAAGAAGTTCGAGGAAGAGAACGCTTAATTGGCGGACGCTCTTAATATTGAATAATATTAAATCCGACTGTAGGGGCGAACTGTGTTCGCCCACAGTTACATATTTATTATGGTATAAAATATGGGCGAAATCATTCGTCCCTACAATATAATTGAAAGAGGTAGACTGAAATGTATAATATTCAGACACTTAATAAAATCGCTGCTTGCGGTACAGATATTTTCGACAAGAGCAAGTACGCTATCTCAGACGCTCCTGAGAATCCCGATGCAATAATGGTACGTTCCGCTAAGATGCACGATATGACATTCGGAGACAATCTTCTTTGTATCGCTCGTGCAGGTGCAGGCGTAAACAATATCCCTGTTGAAAGATGTGCAGAAGAGGGTATCTG
>SVNM01000008.1 GCA_015066875.1 Ruminococcus sp. | reverse complement strand
ATACAGTATCCCGATTTCTCGGAATGAGAAGCTTTAAAGCCGATATGACGGTCATAGGTACGTGCGAGAGTGTTCTCGCTTACAAGCTCGGTCTGTCCCTCTTTGATGAAATCCCGCCACGTTCTGAAATAAGGCTCAAGAAAGCCATACTCCGCAAGACTTGCACAGATCACCGCCATATCGTGAGCTGTTGTGTGCTCTCTTTCATCATAATACCCATGTGGAGAGTAAAACGCCGTATTTCTCAGTCCCATATCAAACGCTTCGCTGTTCATTCGTGCTGTGAATGACTCAACGCTCCCCTCAGAACGCTCGGCAAGCACCGTCAGTGCATCATTTGCATTGCCGATTATGACTCCCTTGACAAGTTCCTCAACAGTAAGCTTATCCCCCGGCTCAAGCCATATGACAGCACCCTTCGTGCCGTATACCGACTGCGGAGCCGTCAGCTCGGTTTCAAGCGAGTATTTTCCCGTTTCTATATCCTCGGCTATAAGCAGAAGCGCCATAAGCTTGCTCAGATATCCCGCATTTACGGTCTTTTCAGCATTATGCTCCTCCAGAACAGAAAGCGTTTCAGCTTCAAGGAGAATATAACTGTAACCGGGTGTGAAGTCCTCAGCCCTTGCATCTCCCGAAGCTCCGCACACAAGCATCGCTGACATCAGAACAATCAGTATTGCGGACAGGTATTTTTTCAAAATATTTCCACTCCTTGTTTTAATTCTGAATAATTATATGCATTGTTTTTGACAATTAATCTTAAAAATTGCAACAAAATTCGACAAGGGCTATTGTGCAATATGCAGATTTTGTAAGAATCGTTGACAATTGCAGAAAAATGTATTATAATGTTAAATACAGAGATATATAGAGGTGTAGAATGTACAAAAGAAAGAAGCGAAAAGCTAAACTGAACTACTTTCGTGTAGGTGTGGCTGTTTCACTTTTAGTTCTTATTATAATCGGTATCGTGTTTATTTTTAACTCGTGTTCGGGAGATAAACAGGCTGACTCTCAGCCTGCGGATCTCAGCGTTCCCCCTACGGAAGCTTCCGAATCCGTTGATTTAACCGAGCCGACTACTGAACTTCAGGTTGCAACCATGCCTATTGTTTTTTATCCGGAGCTTACCGAAAATTCGGTTACTCTTCCTCCGGATTACGATTCAAAATATGCTATCCTTATGGACGCGGATACAGGCGAGATCATCGCTTACAGAAACTATAACACAAGAATGTTTCCCGCATCGCTCACTAAGGTTATGACTCTTATCGTTGCTCTGGAAAATATTGACGATCTCAGCGATACTGTGCTTATCACTTCGGATATGGTAGATCCTATGGTAGAGGCTCACGCTTCACGTGCTGGCTTCCTTCCCGGTGAAACACCTACGCTGGAACAACTGCTCTACGGAGTTATCCTTCCTTCAGGTGCAGACGCTACCCTTGCCGTGGCTCAGTATGTCTCCGGCTCGGAAGAAGCTTTCGTTAAGCTTATGAACGATAAGGCTGAGGAAATGGGACTGAAGAACACCCATTTTACCAACGCTTCGGGACTCCACAACGATAACCACTACAGTACTGCAGAGGATATGGCTCTTATCCTTCAGTACGCTCTTGACGATCCAAAAGGCAGAGAAATTCTCTCAACATATCAGTATCAGGTTCCTCCTACAGAATTCAACCCTGAGGGACTTATGCTGACAAGTACGGTTTTCAGCCGTATGACGGGCGAGGAAATGCCCAATGTTACCATTAAAGGCGGTAAAACAGGGTTTACCGATGAGGCAGGACAATGTCTCGAAACCTTTGCCGAAATAAATGGTAAAACTTATATTATGGTGCTGGCAGGCGGTGTGTCCAAGTGGCAGATCGTTTACAATACCCTCAGCGGTTACAGCATCTACTGCGCTGACGGCGAGGCTTATATCCCTCCAAAATAAGCGCTTACAGAGATAAAAAAATAAAAGTGTAGACAACAGAATACGGAGGACAATCCATATGTCAAAGAAACACATCAGAAAGGGCAGAGTGTTTATGCTCTTTGCTCTGACTGTCGGAACAATTGTCGGCGCTGATACCATCAGAAGAGACTTCTTCGCTGAGTATGACAGCTCTATTATTGTCGACGGCAGTTTTATGGCTACTCAGACAACACCACAGAACAACAATGCTCCCGCTACTATGCTCAACAATAACGGAAGCGCTCCCGCACAGTCGGCTTCGGGTATCACCTATCTCGGTTACTCGGAAATGAATATCCCCGCTTCAAAGCTTTCATCAGGCCTGCTTGCCGTTTATAAGACAGGCGATGCTATGGCTCCTGTCTGCTCGGCAGATATGTCTTTCGTCTCAGACGTGAAAAATGAGTTTTATCACCTCAGAAGCAACGATATTCAGCTGGATACTCAGGCGTGCGAGGCTCTTAACCGTATGATGAGCGATTACAATAACGCTACGGGACTTTCAAATTTTGTGCTCTACAGCACTACCCAGGCTTATACGGGCGAGGACTCTGTATATACACGCTCGTTTGCTGAGTCTGCTTCAGGACTTACCGTTGACCTTGCGGTAAAGGGTTCAAGCAGAGTTCTTGAGTACGACGGCTGTGATAAGGAGGCGTGGATTACCGAAAACTGCGCAAATTACGGCTTTGTTGTAAGATATCCTCAGGGCTGTCAGAGTGCTACAGGTGAGGCTGAGTGTGTATGGCATCTCCGTTATGTAGGCGATGTTCACGCTTCAATTATGAAGCAGAATAACCTCACTCTTGATGAGTATAACAGCTGGCTTAAAAAATATACAATCGCTTCGCCGTACAGAACAACCTTCAACGGTGTAAGCTATGAGATTTACTATACAGCTTATATGGGAGATTCTACTCCTGTAAGAGTTCCCGTTTCGGGCAATTACACTATTTCCGGAAATAATACCGACGGATTTGTTGTTACTGCACTTAAGTAAATATAAAATTAAAACGACCTTTTTTAAGGTCGTTTTTTTATTTTCTCTTCAATGAAACTTACTGATTATTATTTCAGTTATGCTGTCCTTCTGAGATATGTAGAATCCAAGCTGTTCAAGAAGCTCGTTTGCTCTTTTTAAACACTGTGCGGGAGTTTTATCCCTGAAATAGTGCTCCTCGCTGAGATAGTCCATAAGATACCTCACAGCAAGCTCGCCTGTAACGTAGAGTATTCCGTAATAAAGAGAGTTTATCTCAGCATCGGTAAGACAGCCTTCAAGTCCATCAGCAAAGCCTCGCGCAATATCCCCTATAACCGTAAGGGCAGAGGCGTCTGTGCCCGCTGAGGACCGCACAAGGTCTCCGAAATCAATGGCAGTATAGCCGGTCATAGTCGTATCAAGGTCGATTATAACGGGAATTTCGCCGAAAATTATATTGTCCCTTTTAGCATCGTTATGAATGTTCCTTTTCGGTAAATCCACCGTAAAAACCTGTTCAAGAGCTGTGCCGAGTCCGCTGAGCTTTTTCATCACGGAATCATCAAGCTTCTTCAGTACAGACTCTTTATTCAGTAACTCAAGCCGGCTGAAATAAGAAGAATAGCTGTGGAAATTCTCAATAACGTTATCAAGCTTCAGATTTTTATCACTGATACTGCGGATATAAGCTCCCACAGCAAATCCCGCATCGTAAAATTCACCTGTAGCATCTCCGCCTTCACTGTATTCGTAAATACGGCAGACCTCTTTCCCGCTTACCGCAAAAAGAGCTCCCTCATCGGTCTGAAGATAGCGAGGTACGGCTACACGCTTGTTTTCCGCACTCTCAAAAATTCTGCAGATCTTTGCAATATTGCCCATAACAGTCTCCGGAGATCTGAAAACACTACCGCTCAGCGACTGGAGTATGTACTTTTTTCCGCTTTCACAGGTTACAAGAAATGTTCTGTTTATGTGCCCTGTGCCGAATTCGCTGATATGTGATACATCGCTGAGTCCGAATTTTCGTACAACTGCCTCTTTATCCATTTTTCCTCCGAATATAAAGTATGGGACGCCGTTTTATAGGCGTCCCTTGAATTTTAGTTTTTAAGGCTGTGCATAGGTGCGGGAATTCTTCCGCCACGGTTGATGAACTTGGCAGGAGATTTATCCTTGACAGGCATTACAGGACCGCTTCCGAGAAGTCCGCCGAATTCAAGCATCTCGCCTTCCTTTTTACCTACTGCGGGGATAAGACGAACGGCTGTTGTCTTTGTATTTACCATACCGATTGCAGCCTCGTCAGCGATAATAGCTGAAATTGTCTCAGCAGAAATATCTCCCGGAACAACAATCATATCAAGTCCTACAGAGCAGACTGCTGTCATCGCCTCAAGCTTTTCAAGGCTGAGCACTCCCGCTACAGCAGCATCGATCATACCTGCGTCCTCAGATACGGGAATAAATGCTCCTGAAAGACCGCCTACCGTTGAAGAAGCCATAACTCCGCCCTTCTTTACGGCGTCATTGAGCATTGCGAGACAAGCTGTTGTGCCGTGAGTTCCGCACATTTCAAGTCCCATTTCCTCAAGAATATGAGCAACACTGTCTCCTACAGCAGGTGTAGGTGCAAGGGAAAGGTCAACAATACCGAAGGGAACACCAAGAAGCTCAGAAGCTCTTGCACCTACAAGCTGTCCCATTCTTGTGATCTTGAACGCTGTCTTTTTGATAATATCTGCAAGTTCATTTATTGAAGCGTCGGGATACTTTGCAAGGGCAGAGCGTACTACTCCGGGGCCAGAAACTCCCACGTGAATTTCACAGTCGGGCTCACCTACACCGTGAAATGCTCCGGCCATAAAGGGATTGTCCTCTACCGCATTGCAGAACACCACAAGCTTTGCGGGACCTATGCAGTCACGGTCAGCAGTTCTCTCAGCAGCTTCCCTGACTATCTCGCCCATAAGCTTTACAGCGTCCATATTTATACCCGATTTTGTCGAGCCTACATTTACTGATGAACAGATATTCTGTGTTACATCAAGCGCCTCGGGAATAGAGCGGATAAGCTCAATATCGCCTGCGCTGAAGCCCTTATGTACAAGTGCGGAATATCCGCCGATGAAGTTTACTCCGCAGGTATCGGCTGCTCGCTGAAGAGCCTTTGCAAACTTAACGGGATTCTGTCCGGGACAGGCTGCCGCAAGCATTGCAATGGGAGTAACGGAAATTCTCTTGTTGATAATGGGAATACCGTATTCCTTTTCAATCTGCTGACCTACAGGAACAAGATTCTGTGCCTTGCTGACGATTTTATTGTAAACCTTTTCACAGGCTTTATCAATGTCGGTATCAATACAGTCAAGCAGTGAAATTCCCATAGTGATTGTTCTGATATCAAGACACTCGTCCTGAATCATTCTTATGGTTTCAAGTATATCATAAACATTAAGCATGGTTTAATATATGTTCCTTTCTTAGATACTGTGCATTGAATTGAAAATATCCTCGTGCATTGTATGGATTGAAAGTCCCAGCTCCTTGCCAAGAGCAGTCATTCTGTCAACCATATTTGAGAAATCGCCTGAGATATCGGAAATATCAACAAGCATTATCATTGCGAACATATCCTGTAAAACGCTCTGAGTAACCTCCATTACGTTTGCATTATATTCTGTGCAGATACCGCTTACCTTATGAAGGATACCTACATTATCCTTACCTATTACAGTTACAACAGCTCTCATAAAAAAACCTCCATAGCATAGAAATATATAATATTATACCATATAATTAAAAAAAATGGAAGAGGGTTTTGCCCTAAATAAATATTTTTATTTTTTAGCTTATATTTTTTCTGTAAAACTATAGAAAGTACGGCGACGATGTGATATAATATAATGGATTAATTTTGCTGAGGTGATTTTTATGAATCTTGTGGATTGCCACACTCACACACAATTCTCTATCGACTCTGACGCTGATATCAACCAATGTCTGAAACGCGCTCAGGAACTTGAGCTTTCTGCCTATGCCATTACCGACCACTGCGAGTGTAATGCGTGGTATCCGAAGGAGCATTACTCGGAAAAAGAGCTTGAGCTTCTTGAAGGTCTTGATTATAAAGACAGATTTTATAGCTCTGTAGAGGCTGTAACAAAGCTTAAACAAAAGAACGAGGGCAGATTCAATCTTCTGTGCGGTGTCGAGCTGGGACAGATAATGCACGATACCGATGTCGCCCGCACAGTCGCCTCAGATGAGCGTCTTGACTTCATCATAGGCTCGGTTCATCAGGTTATGGGCGAAAAGGACTTCTACTTTATAGATTATACTAAGATGACTATGGACGAAATTTTTAATCTCCTTGAGCGCTACTTCAATGAAGTTTATGAGCTCTGCAAGAGCAATATCCCCGATGTTATAGGACATATCACCTACTGTCTCAGATATATGAAACAGCGCCACAATATCTGTCCCGACATTTCACGCTTTGACGGGATTATCGCCGATTGCTTCCGCACTCTTGCTCAAAACGGAAAAGGTATTGAAATCAACACCTCAGGTCTGCGTCAGGGCTTCGGAAGCACCTTCCCCGACCTTAAATATGTAAAGCTATTCAAAGATATGGGCGGAGAAATCATAACTCTCGGCTCAGACTCTCATACCCCCGAAGATATCGGCAAGGGAATTGCCGAAGCTATAGAAACAGTACGTCTTGCAGGAATTGACCACATCTGCTATTTTAAACAGCGCAAGCCTGTTTTCATTAAAATCTAACTTTCGAAAGGATCTGTAATTATGAAAAATGATATCATCAGAATTTTACAGCAGAATGCCCGTATTTCAGACCGTGAACTGGGCGTTATGCTCGGTATTTCAGAAGAAGAGGCTTCCGCCGAAATAAAAAAGCTTGAGGACGAGGGCGTTATCAAGGGTTACAGCGTTATTCTCAACGAAGAGCTCTACGATAAATCCGCTGTTTATGCCACTATCGAGCTTAAGGTTACTCCTCAGCGTGACTGCGGATTCGACGACATTGCTAAAACCATTATGATGTACGACGAGGTCGACAGCATCTGGCTTATGTCAGGCGCTTATGACCTTGCTGTCAAAGTAAAGGGAGATAACCTCCGTGATGTTGCTCTTTTCGTTTCCGAAAGACTTTCCACCATCGAAGGCGTGCTTTCCACAGCAACTCACTTTATGCTTAAAACATATAAGGAAAAAGGTATCTTTATTGATAACGAGGATATCGATGAAAGGGGTATGATTTGTCCGTGATCGATTACGAAAAGGCTTTATCAAACAAGGTCAAGGCTATGAAGCCTTCGGGAATCCGTAAGTTTTTCGATATTGCCGGTACTATGAAGGACGTTATCAGTCTCGGTGTCGGCGAGCCCGATTTCTCTACTCCCTGGGCTATAAGAAAATCAGCCATTAAGGTACTTGAAAGAAAACAGATTATATACGGTCCCAACAAGGGACTCGAAAGGCTGAGAGCGGAAATCAGCAGATATCTTTCACGCAAACAGGAGCTCGATTACGATTCAGACGATGAGATTGTCGTTACTGTAGGAGGCTCTGAGGCTATTGATATCGCTCTCAGAGGCATCATTGACCCCGGCGATGAGGTTCTTGTGGTTGAGCCCTGCTTCGTGTGCTATGCTCCCCTTGTAGAGCTTATCGGAGGTGTGGCTGTTCCTGTTCCCACACGTATCGAAAACAACTTCAAGCTCACTGTTGAGGACTTTAAGGATAAAATCACAGAACGTACAAAGATGATTATCCTTCCCTTCCCCAATAACCCCACAGGCGCTGTTATGACCTATGAGGATCTTGAGCCTGTTGCACAGTTCCTGAAGGATACCAACATTATCGTGCTTTCAGATGAAATCTACTCTGAGCTTACCTATGGCAGAAATCACTGCTCTATCGCTCAGCTTCCTGATATGAAGGAGCGTACTATTCTCGTTAACGGATTCTCAAAGGCTTACGCTATGACAGGCTGGAGACTTGGCTATATCGCTGCTCCCAAGCCGATTGTATCCCAGATCGTGAAAATTCACCAGTATGCTATAATGTGCAGTCCATATGTAAGCCAGAATGCTGCTGTTGAGGCTCTTTCTTCCTGCGACGCCGAAGTTCAGAAAATGCGTGACGAGTATAATATCCGCAGACGCTATCTTGTAAGCGAATTCAACCGCATCGGTCTGGAGTGCTTTAATCCCGAGGGAGCTTTCTATGTTTTCCCCTGTATCAAGAGCACGGGACTTGACAGCGAAACTTTCTGCGAGAGACTTCTCTACGAGGAAAAGGTTGCTGTTGTTCCGGGAAGCGCTTTCGGCGACAGTGGCGAGGGCTATATAAGAATTTCATACGCTTATTCTCTGAAGCACCTTATGGAAGCTGTTTCAAGAATAGAAAAATTTGTAAACAAGCTTAAGGAAGAAAATAAATGAACACTCTTACCGTAAAATGCTCTGCTAAAATCAATCTTGCTCTCGATGTAACAGGCAAACTTCCAAACGGCTATCACACCATCGAAAGCGTTTTCCAGACTGTGGGACTTTATGACGAGATTACCGTAACTCTTGTTCCCGAAAATGAAATAACCGTTTCCTGCGACGTTCCCGAAATGTTCGGAAAATCTGACGAGATTCCCTGTGATGAACGCAATATCGCTTTCAAATCGGCTAAGCTCTTCCTTGATACAACAGGTATCGGTGGCGGTTGCCATATCCATATCGTAAAGGGTATCCCCTCTCAGGCGGGTATGGGCGGAGGAAGTGCCGATGCTTCCGCTGTGCTCTATGCGCTGAACACTCTCACAGAGGCGGGACTCTCTTCCCAGGCTCTTGCCGATATGGGAGCTAAGCTCGGAGCTGATGTTCCCTTCTTCTTTACGGGAGGTACAGCTTACGTTTCGGGAATTGGTGAGAAAATCACACCAATTGCTGATTATTCCGGGAAAATTCTCGTTGTTGCAAAGGGCACTGAGGGAGTTTCCACCGCTGTGGCTTACGGAAATATCGACAGTCTTGATATGCCCCCTCACCCGCAGACGGCAGAGCTTGTACGTGCCATTGAAAATAACTCCGCTGATGCATATAAATATTTCGGCAACCTCTTTGAGGAGGCTGTGAAGCTTCCGGAGGTTGCACACATAAAGTCCGTTATGACTGACTGCGGAGCTTTGAGTGCTCTTATGACAGGAAGCGGATCAGCTGTTTTCGGTCTTTTTGACGATAATGAAACAGCTGAAAAATGCTCGCAGACTCTTGCAGAAAAAGGTTACTTCTCTGCCGTCTGCAAAACTGTAAGCAAATCATTTATCTGAATGGAGGTGCACTGTGAGTAATTCTGCCGATAAAACAAAAAGCTTCTGCGAAACACCCGATGAAGCGGTAAAGAGATTAGTCGAGATTTTCGGTATGGATATTCTCGCAGACCACCGGAGATTCTGTTCGGCTTTCAGTGATATCGCTCCCAGGCTTTCAAAGGAAAACAAGTCCTTTTATGTGGCTGTAAGCGAAAATGTGGGAAAGCTTTACATTACCCTTTCTGAAAAAGTAAAAAGCGGAGAAACTACTCCGCCTGATGTGAATAAACGTGCTCTTGCAATAGTTTCAGAGTATCTTAATCCCGAAAAATCACGTATGGTTATCAACGCCTTTTCCTACGCTATGGGCTGGGAAAAGCTTCCTGATGTGCAGGATTCAGCGTCGGATCAGGGCTCTGTAAACAGCACAGGAGAAAATGTGCTCAGCCATGAGCATAATATTCTGGAGCTTGCCGAAAACGGAGATGTCAACGCTCAGTATAATCTTGGCGAACGCTATTACTTCGGAAACGGCGTAAAGCACAGCTATACAAAGGCTTCTCACTGGTACCGCAAAGCAGCTATCGCCGGAGACAGCAATGCCCAGAAGCGTCTGGCAGACTGCTACCGTGCCGGACAGGGTATTCCAAAAGATTATGGCCTTGCCGTTTACTGGTACGGAAAAGCCGCTGAACAGGGCGATTATGAAGCTCAGAAGGCTCTTGTAAGATGCTATAAAAGCGGAGGACCTAATCTGCATAAGGATATCGATACGGCTCAACAGCTTGCCTTGCGCTATGGAATAAAGCTTTCCGGCGATAACCTCAATGATATGATAAAATATTCCGCTGAAAACGGAAGTATTCCTTCTCAGCTGAGATATGCGGATATGCTCTTTTTCGGAAAAGGCGTGTCTCAGGACAAAACCGAAGCCGTTTTATGGTATGAGCGTGCCGCTGTACAGAATAATGCTGAGGCTCAGTACAGTCTTGCAAACTGCTACGCTTCGGGCGAGGGTACTCAGCAGAATTTAGGAAAGGCTCTTTACTGGTACGAAAAGGCGACAGCTAACGGAAATGCTGAAGCTGCAAATACTCTCGGCTGTTATTACTACTACGGCAAGGGTACTGCGAAAATTCCCGAAAAGGCCGTTGAGCTTTTTCTGATGTCCGCTCAGGCGGGCAACTCAGACGCTCAGTACAACTACGGAGAATGCTGTTACAACGGCATTTCTATGCTGAAAAATCCCGCTGAGGCTGTGGCATGGTATAAAAAATCTGCCTCTCAGGGAAATCCTTACGCTCAGTATTCGCTGGGTTGGTGCCATTATTTCGGCGAAGGCGTAATGCAGGATTACAATACCGCAAAAAGACTCTTCGAGCTTTCAGCTATGCAGAGAAATCCCCACGCTCAGCTTGCTCTCGGCTACTGTTATCTTAACGGTCAGGGCACTGACAGAAACTTTGCAAAGGCTTCACAGTGGTTTTCAAAATCCGCTTCAAGAGGTCTTGCCGAAGGCGCACGTATGCTGGTTAAATGCCACGCAACAGGCGGTTATTTTCTGCCGAAGGATACACAAAAGGCTCAGCGTATTGCCGATAAATACGGCGTTGAGTATTCTGAATTGTAATTTAAGGAGGTTTGTGATGAAGGCTAAGGTTATTCTTATGAAATGTCCTGAGGGAAAGAAAATATACGGCGTGAGAGTTGAGGAGTATCAGGGCGACTGGTACAGAACCTGGGCTTTTCCCCTTGACAGCAAACGCGCTTCCCGCGAGGGCTATGATAAGGAAAAATGCAGTGGAAATCTCTATCCCGCCGATGAATATCCGGGGTGTCCCTACTGCAGATCAACTCAGTTTTTAAAATGCACCTCCTGCGGAAAGCTCTCTTGCTGGAACGGACAGGAAAAGGTTGAATGTCCCTGGTGCGGAACAAAGGGCAAAATCATTACTATGGAAAAGGAAATCGAATTCGGCGGTGGCGATATGTAACGCTCCTATTTAATGAAAATTTCCTTCTGAATACCAATTTCTCCCTCTACGGTGTACTTTACTGTATACGTGAGGGAGTTTTCTTTTTGCTCTTTTATAATTTCGCGGTCAAGAATTTTCACATCGGAAAGAAAATTCTTTTCATAGAGAAAGATTTTTTCCTGAAGCTTCAGGTCAAGCTCCTCCTTTGAAAAAACACTTTCGGTATATTCCGTTTCGGTGATGTTTCTTGTTACTATTCCGAGAGGAAGTTCTTTTTCTCCTATGGAAAAGTACTGTTCCCTCTCCTCAGCAAGATAGCTTTCATACTCGTTTCTGCCGATAAACAGCGGAATTTCCGCACTGAAAAGCTTAAGATAACGCTCGGTGCGTGTATTGCCCACAGGCTTTTTTACTGCGCTTGCAAACTCTTCTGTAAAGCTTATTGTCTCCTCATAAATTCCCGTTATTGCTCCCATTGCGTGATGCTTTGTCACGTGCCCCTTTGAGTCCTCGATGACTCCGCTTATAAGCAGATCTCCGGGCATAACATAATCCCCCACAATACGCATAAGCTGTCCGTCATAGACCGACGTTGAGATTATCTGTGCCTCACGCTGAGATACCACATTGCAGGGCACACGCTCTATGGTCATTTCGGGCTTTTCCACTATTTCTGTTATCTCTACAACTATCCTGTTGCCTGTTCTTCTTATTCCCGCCCACGAGACTCCGTCTACCATAAGTCGAAGCTCATTTTCACAATAGGCGAAATTTATATCGCTTATTCTGCTTCCATAGGTTACATTAAGCTCTTCAAGAGCAGAAAGTATGGTGTCTGTGCTGACACGGCTGTTGCCTTTTACATCTATGGTTACAACTACCGATGAGAAATACACACAGGCTATGGCTCCCGCTAAAACTCCAACAAGTATTCCGAAGCGTCTGCGGTATTTTCTTATTCTCTGTGACAGAGTTGCGTACTCGAAATGCCTCAGCTCTACCTCACATTCCTCGGCAAATTCGTATATCCTTTCAATGTCACTGCGGTAAATTTCACAGTAGAACACATCTTTTTTCACATACTGGTCAAAGCAGTTCATACGTCTGTTATGTATCATATTTATAAATCTGTAGAGGTTTTTGCCCTGTGCGTTTATCCTTACACAGCCACGAAGCTGATTTTTCAATGCTTTCCACGCTTCCTTTCGATAAACTCAATCTGTGATATCCTTCCCTTTACTATGAGTCCCTTTGTTTTGAAATCGTATGCGCGAAGATTGCTCCCCCATATCTGAATGTACAGTCCGCCCGATACAAGCTTCATAAAGACCTCGTTGTATTCCTCAATGCGACGGCAGTTTTCTATGAAAAGCTCTCTGTTGCTTTCCATATGAATTCCCGTGCTCAGAAACAATGCGTCAGAAGCCTTTTCCGATAATTTTCCCGACAATAGTCTTCACTCCCCGATGAATAATTCTTTATTAAGAATAATATGATTTAGCGGGTGATTATTATGAGAAAAATCCGCAGAATATCTGCTTTTATACTGAAAATTTCCTTTCTGTTGCTTCTGATGCTGTTCTGTCTTTTTCACACACGTGAGGTCAGCAGAGCCGTTTCCTCTGCCCTTGAGCGATGTATTGCTGTCATTATTCCTTCCCTGTATGCCGTTATGATTGCTTCAGAGCTTCTTTCCCAAAGCAATCTTATTTCCGTTGTCGCCAGAACATTTACTCTGAAAGGACACTCCTTCAGCGGTAGCTCAAGACGTCTTATTTTCATTTTTCTGCTCAGCCTTTTTGCAGGGTATCCTGTGGGAGCAAGGCTTCTGTGCTCCCAGTACGAAAACGGAAACATATCACGTAAAACAGCTGTTATGTGGTCGGGAGTATGCTATGGTGCGGGCCCCGCCTTCATCTATGGCTGTATCGCTTCTCAGCTTTACGGTAACTCACGGGCAGGGACCGTAATTCTGATCTCTACTGTTTCCGCAAATGTGCTTCTTGCCTGTGTACTTCTCTTTTTTACGGACAAAGCTGACCTGCCCTGTCAGAAAGACTGTTCAAAGCTTTTGCTGAGCTCTGAAACACTTGTAAACTCAGTCACAAATGCGGGACGGGCAATTATGAAAATCTGCCTTATGATTCTCGCTTTTTCCGTTTTTATTGAGCTTCTTTACAGCACAGGAATTCTGCGCTCAACAGCTTCAATTCTTTCCTGTTATTCCGATTATGACGCTGAAACTATCAGCGTTTTCATAGCCTCTATCCTTGATGTTACCTGTATCTCAGCCCTCAATATCCGCGATAATTATACGCTTCTCCCATTCATCTGCGCTGTTGTTTCATTCGGAGGTGTCTGCGTTTTTATGCAGATTTCCGCTGTTGTTTCAGGAAAGCTCAGTATCTCAAGGCTCCTTTTTATGCGGATAATCTCTGCACTGTTAAGCGCTCTTATCTGCAAAGCTATAATGCTCCCTCTCCTTGAAAATACAGCTCTGCCTACAGCTTCGGCAGATTTCGCCCTTCACAAAGCAACATCACCTATTCCGTCGCTTATGCTTCTTGTGATGACTTTTATGCTTATGAAAAAACAACAGGATATTATTCATAAATCCCATTGCTAAGATTGTAATATATTACGAAATTAATGGTTTTCTCTTGACAATTATAGTAGGCTATGATAAAATTAATTTATGTATAGGATACTTTGCACATCTTTATTATTCTGAGTATCCTGAGAGGGGAAATTTATTATGAGTAAACTGCGTAAATTACTTGCTGGGGCTCTTGCTCTTGCAACTATGACAGCATCAGGCGCAGTAGCAGGCTTTGCTCCTGTTGAGGCTACTGTTGATGACTGTAACGATGACTGGCTTCACGCCGTTGGAAGCCGTCTTTACGATATGAACGGCAATGAAGTTTGGCTTACAGGTGCCAACTGGTTCGGTATGAACTGTATCGAGTACTCTCCGCACTACCTCTATGCAGGCGATATCAACGATATCCTTGAGGAAGTTGCTGACAGAGGTATCAACGTTATCCGATTCCCTATTTCTACTGAGCTTATCTATTCATGGATGACAGGAAATCCCTATCAGATCAGCGCCGGCGGTATGCAGGCCTGCTATAACCCTCCTGTTGATCAGGACGACGGAAACGGCGGTGTAATAAAGGCCGGTACTTACGGTAACCTTAACAAGGAATTCGTTGAGGCTGACGGTAAAACTCTTATCACAAGTGACAGAGGCTTCGATATCATTCTTCAGAAATGTAAAGAGTACGGTATCAAGGCTTTCATCGATATCCACAGCCCTCATGCTGATAACTCAGGTCATAACTACAACCTCTGGTACGGCAAGGAAACTGCTGACGGTACTATGGTTACAACAGATATCTGGATCGAAACTCTTGTATGGATGGCAGAAAAGTATAAGAACGACGATACTCTCCTTGGTTTTGACCTTAAGAATGAGCCTCACGGTAAGGGTCCTGAAGGCGTGAACGCTGCTAAGTGGGACGGCTCTACTGATGAAAACAACTGGGCTTATGCTGCAACAAGATGTGCTGAGGCTATTCTTGATGTTAACCCTAATGCTCTTATTTTCGTTGAGGGCGTTGAGCAGTCTCTCAGCGGTGCTCAGGCCGGCGACTACTGGGGTATGCCTGACCGTATGTACGATTCTCCTTATATCGGCGCTTGGTGGGGCGGAAACTTCAGAGGCGCAAGAGAATATCCTATCGTTCCAAAACAGGGTACAAGCCAGATCGTATATTCTCCTCACGACTACGGCCCTTCAGTTTATGCACAGAAATGGTTTGACAAGGACTTTACCACACAGACTCTCCTTGACGATTACTGGTACGATACATGGGCTTATATCAACGCTGAGAATATCGCTCCCGAACTTATCGGTGAATGGGGCGGTCATATGGACGGCGCTGAGAATCAGAAATGGATGACTCTGCTCCGCGACTATATGATTGAAAATCATATTAACCACACATTCTGGTGCCTTAATACAAACTCAGGCGATACAGGCGGACTCTGGGCTAATCTTGCATGCGGTCAGCAGAGAGGTTCAACTCAGATTACATGGGCAGAAGATAAGTATGCTCTGTTTGAAGAGTCTCTGTGGCAGACTCTGGAGACAGGCAAGTATATCGGTCTTGACCACCAGAAGCCTCTTGGTATAAATAATACAGGTCTTTCACTTAACGAGTTCTATGAGTCTTACGCTTATACTGAGGGAAGTAACCTCGATGGCGGTACAATCCTTACAGGTGACGAGCCCAAGCCTACCACTGTGACTACTACAACTACAAGCACAACAACTACAACTACCACAACTACTACAACTCAGCCTACTACAGAAGGCGATATCGTTTACGGTGACGCTGATCTTGACGGCGAGGTAAAAATGGCTGACGTTATCAAGGTTATGTGCTACGGCTGTAACGCTGAACTCTTCCCCCTTGAAGCTCAGGCTCTCAACAACTGCGATGTATATCAGCGTGGTGATGGTGTAGATGTTTCTGATGCACTTTCAATTCAGAAAAAGGTTGCACAGGCAATTGATTCTCTTCCTGAATCAGTTAAGTCATAAACCATAACAAAAATAAAATCCCCACAATTGTGGGGATTTTTTATTTGATATTAATTACTCATTTTCAGAGTCTGCTGTTTCTGCAGATTCTTTTTCTATTACAGCACCACTGAGTTTTATTATTCCCGCAACAGATACATCATCGCCGTTACCCTCTCTTGTCAGTCGGGGCAGAAACTCCTTAAGCTGATTTATTCCGTCGTCTATTCCGCAGGAGTTGAATATTCCCGCAAGTCCCGCATAAAAACGATGCATAAGTTCAAAATCGCCGTAAGAGTCCTCTACTCCGTCCGTGCCGAGAAAAACAGCTTCGGGAATACTCTCCTTATCAAAATAACAGAAGCGAAGTGACTGAACAGCGTCCTCCTGACAGATTGACGTTGTAACGCATCCATAGCAGTTTTCGTCCACAGGAACAGGCTCTGTGGCAATGCCCTGATTATCGACGACAACACAGGTTCCGTCGCCTATCTGAATACAGAAGCCGAACTCTTCAGTTATTACAAGAGCGATTAAAGTGGTTCCGTATGCTCCGAGAAAATCTCCCCTCTGATATCTTTCACGATAACGCGCAAGATTTTCGGGAATAAGACTCAGCTCCTCCTCAGTAAAGGGATTGTTATTGTAATGCTCCTCAGCACGCTGATGCCACAGTGAAACTATACTGCGCCAGAGCTGTGAAAAAAGCTCATTGCGCTGTTTTTCCGAAGCCAGAGCCTCGGGAGCGTAGTCAATACTGCTGAGAAACTCGTCAATACACTCGCTTGCGCACTCTACGCAAAGCTGTGAGCCGATTTTCGTCCTGAGATACTGCACGCTTCCGTGACCATCGGCAACTGTTGCAAGAGCATACTTTTCCTTATTCACACATAAAGAGGAGTCCTGACAGATTGTATTGTGCCTCAGGTGGCTTTCACCTATACAGGTTTCGGCAAATGCAAAATAATTCTCCATCAGCACACCAGCCTTACCAGTCTTCCTCGTCCCAATCGGCAACTGCTGTATCGGCAGAGCCAACAGGAGCTATACCGCTGTCAAGAGCCTCCTGAGTCTGTGCCTGAACGTCAACCGCAAGCTGTTTTGAGATCTCAACAGGATCGGTTTCAGCGTCAACAGTGCTTGAATGGCTTGCAAAAACGCTTGTGATAACGCTTGCCTTTTCGATCATAAGACGAAGCTGATCCTTGTTCTTTACATCGAGAACAGTCTCAGAGCTTCCTGAAAAACGTGCGAGGATCGTCTTATCAGCGTCCTCACCGATAGCAAAGGCAATCTTGATTGAACGCTTGAACCAGTTATTTGACTGAAGCGTTGTAAGTCCGCTTTCCCAGTTATCTGTGGGACCTCCGTCACTGAAAAGAAGAATTACAGGAGGATATGCTCCTGCCTCTGTTTTAAGGAATTCATTTCTTGAAAGCTTTTTATCAAGCTCCTTGCAGGCAGCTCCCAGGTCTGTTACACCGCAGGCCTCAAAGGACTTGAAGCGATATCCCTCAGGCGAAACAGGCTCCGGAGTAACCCACGAAGCTCCTGTAGAAAACTCAAGAACGGCAATTCTTATCTCTGCGTCATCGCTTGAATCGCTTATTTCCTGAAGAGTCTGCATTACCTCTTCAAGAGCAGACTCTACCTGTCCGATTTTACTTCCCTGCATACTGCCTGAAGTATCTATCACGTAAAAAAGAGTCATAACCTTTCTTGAAACCGGTGCGAAATCATCTAATCCTGCCATTTTACAAACCTCCTGAAAATTAAATTATTGTTCCGGCTGAGTTGCCGATAGTAATCTCAAATCCCTGTGTTGCGGGCATTACCGCACCGGGATCAACTGTTTTTACTGTGTTGTCGGGTAATTTAACGCTCCATACGCTGTTGCTGAGGTTTCTCAGACCAAGCTTATCGGGATTTTTTCTGTTTCTTACAAACTCGCCGATAATTTCAAAGTAGTCCTCATCGCTTCCGCTTAGCTGTCCTGTATAAAGCTTTACTCCACCGAAAACAGGAACCTCAAATCGCTTGAATTTCACGCTGTTGAAGCAAGTGAGCTGACCTCCGCAGTACATACAGCTTACCGTATATTTAGGTGTGATAAAGGTCTCCTTACCGCAGTGAGGACAGGTTACCGTTTCACTTCTGAGCCTTACAAAAGCGTCAAGCCAGGTTCTTTCGATAATTCTGTCATAGGGCGGATACATCGAAGCCTTGCTGAAGGATTTTTCAAAAAGCTCGCGTATATAATCGGGATAAATCTTCCAGAAACGCAGAGTATTTGTATTCAGCTGATTATTTGCTTCGTTGCGTTTATCCTCAGGATCAAGCACAAAAATCGGCTCGCTTCCGTAAAATTTCTTCTCATACTCAGGAGTCATACAAGGCGGTGTTGAATACTTACCCTCCAGCGGGTGCTCGATAAAAAGCATACGGAAAAGTATAACTGCCAGCGAAAAGCGGTCTGAACGCTTATCGGGAGCTCCGCCAAGCACCACCTCAGGAGCCATATATCGCTGTTTGCCTGCAATTCCGAAGTTTACTCCTCTTTCGGATACGTTATCATTATCACAGATAAGCACATCGCCTGTCTGAGGATTGATAAAAAAGTTTCCGTTATTGAGGTCCTGATAGCTGTAGCCATCGTTATGCAGGGCTCTGAAGCCCTCAATAATATTGATAGCACAATTGCAACGTGCGGTAATATTTGCAAACTGAGCCTTCATACGACGGGTTTTCTTATCCCACAGCAGAAATTTTGTAAGCTCCTCAAAGCCTGAAGGACGAAGCTCCATAATATAGCCGAATGTACCGTTTATATGCTCAGTAAGGTCCTGAGGCCACAGAAACGCATTTGTCGGCGCACCTTTTTCGATATTTGATTTCAGGTTTTCATAAAACTCATCGGGATTTTTCATCTTGTCAATAGTTGACTTATGATACCACTTCAGAGCCTTCTGTTTACCGTTCATTTCAATGCGGTAGACATTACCCTGTCCGCCACCGCCGAGATGCTCAAGCACAGTATATTCCACACCGTAAAGTGTTTTACCCTTAAAACCGTTTTTTAATTCCACAATAATCACTCTCCGAAACAAAAAACTATATACATACATTATAACAATATTGCATTAAAATGTCAACAATATGAACAAACTATTTCTGTTTAACAATAAGATTTCTTTACAGGTTTGCACAGCCCGGAAAAATTTGTCAAAATGCATATCAACGCTATATGATTTTTGCTTAATTTAACAATGTTTTTAAAGAATACAATAAAAAACTGGACAAATCTAATAAAAAGTGCTATTATTATATTAATTAGTGATAAAGATTTTGCTCTTTTCTTATTTTTATTGATTGAGAGGTGTGAGATTATGAAAGCTATAAGTTTTGTTTATTCTTCAGATCATCATTTTGAAGAATTAATCAAAGCTAACGGATTGTCCAGAGATAAGAATTATCTTGTCAGAATTCATACCTGTACCCACAACAGTACTACCATTGTTCCATTCATTAATAAAATTCTTTATTACCTTCCTAATTCTCACATTATAGGAAGCAGTACTTCGGGCGTTATTATTAACGGAAAAATTCTTACCGATTGCTGTGCTGTTTCTATTACCGATTTTCTTGATGCCACTGTAAGCACTCATATGATAAGCCTCAACGGTAACGATGGTGCTGATATTACAGGCAAGGAAATCGCTGATAGAATCATCAGCGAAGCTGTAAGTTCTTCTTCTGTTTTTATGCTTGCTTTCTTTGCCCGTCCTTATCTGAAAACAGATGAATTCGTTGAGAAAATCAACATCGACGCTCCTCAGCTTCAGATGCTGGGCGGATTTGCCAATACTCCTGATGTTCGTCTTATTAATATGACTCAGCATCAGAGCTTCGTTTTCAACGAAAAACAGGTTTCGGGCGATTGCGCCGTTTTTGCTGTTATTGACTCTAAAATTATGTCTGTTTACAGCGATATTATTTATGTAACTGAGCCTATGGGCAAGGTTTATACCGTTACCGATGCCGATGGTATGATTATCCGCTCGGTAGACGGCGAAAATGCGGTGGACTGGTATCAGAATCTGCTGGGAATTAACCTCAATAAGTATAATTCCGATGATAATCCCGCTATCGCTACTGTCACCTTCCCTATTGTCAAATCCAATCATAATGATACTCCCTGGGCTATTGCATATTCGCCTCAGACTAAAGACAACTCTATCTTCAATGATGAGCCTGAGCCTGTTATGTATGTTCCCAGTGAGGTCGAAATCGGCGATAAAATCCGTATCGCTTATTCAAGTATTCAGAAAACTATCGAAGTGTGCGAGAATGTCTGCGAAAATATCTGCAGTCATCCCTCTGAAGTCCTTTTCGGATATAGCTGTGTTTCACGCCAGGAAATGTTCAGCAACTGCACTAATTGGGAGCTTCTTCCCTTTGAAAAAACAAACCTCTGCGGTGCTCTTGTTGCCGGAGAATTCGGTAATATCAGACAGTCAAACACTTACTGCAACTACTCCTTTGCTATCGCTTCACTTTCTGAACGTCATAGTATGGTTAAGCTGGATATAAATGCACTGCATGATCATTCATCTGATCTGGTTAATACTCAGGAGGATATCGTTGATTACCTTCTGCGCAATAATAAAAATCCCATTCGTAAACAGCAACAGCAGGAAATTAAAAGCAGTCTGTTTATCGATGACGAAACAGGACTCGGTAATATTACAAAATATCGCTTTGATTATAAGGTGGGTAAGTTCAACAAGATCTGTATGATAACTATCAGAAATGAGGGACTCCTCAAAGCTTTTCTCAGTGAGTCTAAATTCCTCATCTACTTTAACCGCTTCCATAAGTGCATTATGGACTTCCTCGGAAGCGATAATTACAGATGCTATGTCTATAAGAAAAACTCGCTGATTATTACAGGCGCGCCTGCTGTTTCAGAAGAAACCTTCAGCGATACTATGCATAAGCTTCAGGTTTATATGACCGATTTTATCTTTTCTTCCTATCCCGCTGTAAGCGAGTTCTCGCTTGTTCTGGAAGAAACTGATCTTATCAAAAAAGCTGAGCTTACTCTCGTGAGAATGAGGACAAGAAAGCACCTCTTTATGACTTATACCCCTGAGCTTGGTCTTGAGGGTTATAATGCCCATAAGATGAATATGATCAAAATTCTCAACGACGCTATATCAAACAACAGAATTGTTCCCTATTTCCAGGGTATTCACGATAACAGCCAGGGCGAAATCGCTATGTATGAGTCGCTTATGCGTATTGAGGACTCTGAAGGAAATGTCTATACTCCGTACCATTTTATGGATATCGCTAAGGAGTATGGCTATTATGCTGACCTTTCATATATTATGATCAATAAGGTTCTTGAGCTTTTCCGCAACAGAGATGAAAAGGTTACCATAAATATGAATATCAGCGATGTGCATAATTACAGGATTATTCACTCTATCCTGAAATTCCTGAGAAGTGCTCCTCACCCTGAAAATTTCGTTTTCGAGCTTACTGAAACTGAGGAAATCGTTGAGTATCCCGTTATATTTGAGTTTGTTGAAAAGGTCCACGAGGCAGGCGGAAGTATCGCTATCGATGACTTCGGAAGCGGTTTTTCCAATATCGTCAACGTGTTCAAAATCAAGTCTGATTACATCAAGATTGACGGCGAAATTATCAGAAATATACAGTCTGATGTTTATGCTCTTGAGTTCCTCGAAATGATCTCACAGTGGGCTAAAAAACACTCTAAGGAGATTATCGCTGAGTTCGTTGAGAATACAGGTATTCAGGAAATTCTTGATAAAAATCAGATACGTTTCTCTCAGGGTTACCTTTACTCTCAGCCACATAAAAGATTCGGGGCTTAGTTTATAGTTTATCACACTTCCGATATAACAGGAATTAAGGAGGATAACATTGCTTGTACTTGGAGTAAATAAAATACTAAAATGGTGTCAGATTATATATAATGGCAGAAAATACACCTGTCCAACAAAAGAAATTAATGGTCAACTGTTTTTTATTTTCAAAAAGATATGGCATCCTGTTGCAGAGTTTATATCTGAAAACACAACAGAATTAATTGAGGATGGGGGGAAAGTTTTCTCCAGACCATTCAGGAAGTAACAAAATAACATAAAACAAAACATCTATACACATTAAAAATATATAATATATTGTAACAAGAATACGGTAACGTTATTTATTCAATCTACTTTAAAACATTCATTTGATGCAAAGATTCATCATCTGATATATTTTGATATTTACATAGGTTTTATCTTAAGATAAAGGAGGAAATAATAATGACTTGGGTATGTAATAATTGTTACAACGAAATGAACGAAACGATAGAAGGCCGTAACAAACATCGAATCGAATGTCCAGTTTGTGGTACATATTGGTATGTTGATGATGATGACGAAATGATTAATGATGGTTCTGCTTGGAGTCCTAACGAAAATTCAGATAATATCGATGAAGATTTAAGTGTATATGATGCAGCACTAATATGGATTTCAAACGGAAAAGATGAAGACTATATGTTTGGGTATACCGAAGAAGAACTTGAGGACGCTTTATAATAATAATGTTTTTTTGCAGTAATATACAAATAAATCCGCAGAGACTTTTACATCTCTGCGGATTTTTACGTCTTTATGATACCTTTGTAAGCTTGATGTTTGAAAGTGTTGTGTTTGTAGAGTCGTATCCGCCCATCTGGAATACTATCGATGTATCTGCATCTGTTGCGGGAGCTGTGAACTCTATGGAATAATGCTGTTTTTCAGATGAGGTTGATACCTCTGTGCGGAAATACTCAACCGATTCGTCAGAGTTGCTTCTGATTATTACAGGCATATCAAAGCTGTTTGATGATGTGTACTCAAACTCAAAGATGTAGCCACCGCCCTCTTTCAGACCTATTCCGCTGAGTATAGCCTCTACGTCGTCAATGGAATCTCCGCTTGTTACTGCATTTACCCAGAATGACATTGCATACTGAAGGTCTACATAATGTGAAACATTTGCTCCGTCAGCGCTGTTGAAATCAAGGATATATTCTGCTTCTGAAGCAACGTCAAGTCCTATCTGGTCAGATTCCATTCCAAGAGCGTTGCATATCTTATCAGCAAGCACATATGCGCTCTTCTGCTGAGTTACTGCTGAGGGGTGCCAGTCAGAGCCTATTCCGTCAGCCTGATTCTGTGTGGTTGAAAGATAGCTCATAATGCGCTCATCTCCGGTTTCAGAGCTGTACTGCTCAACAGCGTCTGCTATAAACTCGTAAACATCGGCACAGCCCATTGTTCCGAGAGTACAGATGATATAAGCGTCGGGATTCTTCTCACGTATTGTCTTGAGAAATGTAACGTACGCGTCAATGAACTCGCCTGAGCGGTTTTCGGGATCCTTTGAAACGTATCCGCTGTCATTTGTTCCCAGATTTACAACTACAACGTCATTCTTACGCTTGCTGAAGTCCCACTCAACTGCATAATTGCCATACTTGCCAACGTTGCCGTAGCAATCAGGAACGAGACTGTCTGTGTTGATGTCTCCCGATGAAGTGTAGCCCGATACAACTCCGAATCCGCTATAGCTTACGGCACTGTAGTCTGCGCCAAGCTTTTCAGCTGTAAGATATGCATATGATTTCATAAAGTTTTCGGTTGAGGTCTTGAAGGCTTCGTATGCTGAAGCTCCCTCAACACCATACGCACAGGTAATAGAGTCGCCTATAAACTCGATGCACAGGTCGTTTTCGGGAAGCGGTGTTACAGGTACTGCGCGGTCAGATGTTACCGCAATATTCTTAACTCCGATTGCTCCGTTATTAGCTTCTGAAAGGTGAATAACCTTTACCTTTGCAGTTCTTGTTTCTGTGCCCTCAAACAGAGTCACATCAAGAGTTTCTGTTGACATAAGCGCATCTGTAACAAGCTCATCATCAACAAAAACGGCATATCTCGGTCTGTAATTTTCATCGCTGTTGATGTTATCGTCGCCTGCAATTGTAACTGTAGCAGAGGTTCCCGTTACATTGAACTCAGCAGATGCACCGCTCTGTACAAGCCAGGTTACATCGTCAATACGACAAGTTCTTCCCATTATTTTCACGTAATCCTCTGTTGCCGGGATATTATACTCAGCAACCTCGCCGGGAGCATTGAGAGCCTTTCTCATAGCACATAAATCGAATACGTCAATAACCTTATCGCCGTTTACATCATAGGACTCAGTCATAGCTCCGTTATTGATAAGAGCATCTCTCAGTCCTTTAAGCTCTGCTCCTGTAAGCTGAGCAGTTGCGCTTGTTGCAAAAGGAAGCGACGCAGTAACTGCAACTGCAAAAGCAAGAATTCCTGTTGTCAGTTTTTTATAATTCATTTCAATAAACTCCTTTTTAAATTTTATCAGGATTCAGGCAACTTATCTATTACCTGAGCAACCTTTTTCTGTACTGATAAAGCATCGGAAACGTCTACTCCGTCGCCACGCTGATACACATCGGAAACATTTATCTGCTCAGCGTTCATAGGGAATTTCTCCTTATTTGACGCATAGCACATAATCCTTATAACGTCAGACATTTTCACAAGTCCGTCAGAATCGGCATCTCCGTAAATGATATCCTCTTCTGTTACTTCGGGAGTTGTAGTAGTCGTCGTTGTAGTAGTTGTTGTTGTGGTTGTAGTGGTAGTAGTTGTAGTCGTGGTCTCTCCGCCGATACTCTCAAATTCAAAGCCGTATTTTTCCGCATAAGCCTCAGCTGTAGAGCCACTGTAGCCCTTAATAACTGTTCCTTCGGGGAAAATATTAGTTGAATCGTATATTTCACATGAGGGATTTTTTATTGTTACAGTTTCAAGCGATGTACAGCCGATGAAGACTCCATAGCCTATTTTTTCTATGCCACTGTGTAATTCAACATCGGTAATTGTTGTACAGTCATAAAACGCATAGTTTTCTATTCCTTTTATGGGGATTGACTGTACCTCTTCGGGAATTTCTATCTTTGATGCACCTGTCTGGCACTCGTAAACTGTTGCGTAGTCGCCGTAACTGAGGAAGGTGTAATAAACCTGTGTAGGATCAAGGGTTGTTCCTTCTGTAGTGGGCTCAGTAGAAGTCTGCTCGCCCGCTCCTTCAATGCCGTCATAAGCAGTCAGGTCAGAGTAGTCAAGGTGATAGAATACAGTACGGCTTCCGTCGGAAACAGGCCATACCATTTCTTCGCCCACTAAAATGGGATCACAGGCAGAAACAAGAGCTCCCGTAGTAATATCCTCAAGGATATTTCCGTTTTCGTCCATCTTGACAGCATGCATAATCTCTCCGTCATCGTTATACTCATTCCACATTACAATAAAGGTTGTATCATCAAGCTTCACAAGCTTTGGCTTTGACACACGGAATGTATCTTCAAATTCGGTGAGATATATGATTTCAGAGGTTGAAAACTCCTTATCGGTTATTGTTACAAAGATGTTTCTCTGGGCTGTGCTTGTTGCTGTACCGTCCTGTGGAATGGAATTTCCTGCCACGATGCACTTGTTTTTTGTAAGCTCAAAGCCTCCCAGCGAAACACCTGTGGTATTATCGCCAACTGTGCCGTAAATCGGGAAAGGCTCGGTATGATCTATCATACTTCCGTTGTAGTGCTTCTTGCATATTACAACGCTTCTGGGATAAGCGTCACCGTGGTCAACTGTATACACATAGTCTCCCTCAGCCCTGACATACTGGTCAAAGGAGTGGCTTACATAGCCTCGCTCGATGTAGGAAATATCATCAAAAAGGAAAACGCTTTCCATTGTTTCTATATCAAGGTGAAGCTGATAATTTGACTGATGATTGTAGCCGTCCTCTGTTGCATACATCTCGTGTGAAGCGTGAATGTAAAGTCTGCCGTTTTCCTCGTGCATATCCGGAGAGCCGGCAAAAAACGGAGTTCTTGTATTGCTTCCGAAAGTACTGAAGCTGTCGATACGCTCCCAGTCCTTAGAGTATTTTACAACGCGCATAACCTCAACGCTGTCATCCTCATCGGGATTCTGCTGTCCGAAAAGGCAGAAGTTATACTGACTTCCGCAGTAATATCCGCCCCATACAGGAAGCTCGAAATCAATGTCCACGCCGGAAGCATAGCTGTAATCGGCATTATATGTATCAACCGTAAAGGTTGATGAATTAACGGTAATACGGCTCAATGTGCCGTCTGCATTACTGCTGAGATATGTTTTATCAGGCGAAGCCCATGTGGTAGAGTTTGCACTTACTGCATTACTGCTGTTGTTACCATCTGTAACAACTGAGTAGATATCTGCGGAAGTCACTGCCGAAGCAGTAAGATATGACGGAGTTTTCACTCCCTTATCAAAGACTCCGTTACTGTACATTGCTCCGTTGACAGCAAGCGTAAGAGCTAAAACCGAAGCAATTATTCTTGATTTTTTCTTCATATTGACTCCTTTCAGCCTGCGAGCACTTCTTCGATAGCTTTGATTTCTTCATCGGTAAAATCAAGCTTTTTGATACACTCTGCGTTTTCGATAATCTGCGAAGGTCTGCTTGCTCCGATAAGAACAGTTGTAACTCTGCCGTTTCGCAGTACCCACGAAAGAGCAAGCTGTGAAAGCTTCTGTCCACGGGCCTTTGCTATCTCGTTAAGAGCCGATACCTTTTCTCTTGTGCTTTCATCAAGCATAGAGCCTACCCATGTATCGCCCTTGCCTACTCTTGAATCCGAAGGTATATCGCTTATATACTTTCCTGTTAAAATTCCCTGCTGAAGCGGTGAAAAAACTGATATTCCCACGCCGTTTTCCTTTGCCCACACATCAAGGCCGTCCTCTTCGATCCAGCGGTTGAGCATTGAATACGAGGGCTGATTTACAATAAAGGGAGTCTTAAGCTCTTTGAAAATCTCCATAATCTCCATAGTCTGCTGTTTATTGTAATTTGAAATTCCCACGTACAGAGCCTTGCCCTGTCTTACAGCATTGTCAAGAGCAAGTGCAGTTTCCTCAAGTGGAGTTTCAGGATCAAAAACGTGGTGGTAGAAAATATCCACGTAATCCAGCTTCATACGCTTAAGGCTCTGGTCAAGAGAAGCTGTGAGATACTTTCTTGAGCCGTTTCTGTCACCATAGGGACCATCCCACATTTCGTATCCCGCCTTGGTTGAGATACAAAGCTCATCACGGAACTGTCTCATACCGTTATCAAGAATTCTGCCGAAATTCTCTTCAGCAGTTCCATTGTAAGGAAATCCGTAATTATTGGCAAGGTCAAAGTGAGTGATACCTAAATCAAACGCTGTATGAACCATATTTTCCATATTGGCAAACACGCCTTCGCTTCCGAAATTCTTCCACAAGCCCAGAGATACGGCAGGAAGCTTAAGTCCGCTTTTTCCGCAACGGTTATAAATCATATTTTCATATCTTTTTTCATTTGGAATATACATAAAGGCACTCCTTTCATATATACATTTAATATAATTTTACCACATTTCTTTTAATTATTCAAGCACTTTTAACCATTTTAAGCTGTTGACAATTTGTAAATTTTATGAGAAAATATAATTATCTATTTCCAAGGAGCTTTTTATGAAAACTATTCTTATTGTCGAAGATGACCTTACACTTAATAAAAATCTTGCCTTTGCTCTCGAAACTCAGGGCTTCAGCGTGATTACCGCTCACACTATCAGCGAAGCTTATGAGCTTTATCAACAGGCTGATATTGCTGTTCTTGATGTTATGCTTCCGGACGGAAGCGGTCTTGACCTGTGCAGAAAAATCAGAGAAAACAGCCGTCTGCCTGTGATTTTTCTCACCTCCTGTGATGACGAGCGTGATATCATAGACGGTCTTGACTGCGGTGGCGATGATTATATAGCAAAGCCTTTCAGATTTAACGAGCTTCTTTCCCGAATAAGAGCTGTGCTGAGACGCTGTGTTACTGCTACGGAAAAGAAGCTCCCCGAACTTACCGCTATTGAGCAGAAACTGCTTGAATATCTTATGCTCAACAAGGAGCAGTTTGTCACCCGCGAGCAGATTCTTGCTTATCTGTGGGACTCTAAAGGCTGTTTTGTCAATGACAATACTCTTTCCGTAAACATCAGCCGTCTGAGAGAAAAGCTTAAAGAATCGGATATAGGACAGATAATCACTAAGAGAGGTATGGGCTATAAATGGACAGAACAGACAAGCTTATAAATAACAGGGCTATGATTTATCATATCCTCTTTTATGTGGCAATGGTGGGAGTATCCGTTCTTGCCGGCTTTGTCATATCAGAGCTTCTGGCGGAAAAACTCACCCGTATTCAGCTTGAAGCTGTGCTTTCAGGTATGGGCAAAGCCTCAGAGGGAGTATTTTCAAATCTTACAAAGTCTCCCGTTTCTGAGGATATCGCTACAGGAGAGGCGCTTATGGAAAATTACGGAATTGACAGAAACAGCAATCCCCGTCTGTTTGAGTGTTTCTTCATTATCAGAAATATCATATGGCTTGCTCTCTCGGTCTGCCTTTCGGCTATGAGTACTCTGTGGCTTGTTGTATCGTTAAGGAGCATCTCCTCGATATACGATAATCTTGAGCTTATGCGCCTTGAATGTATCAGGATTTCAGAGCTTATGGAAAATACCCACGAAACAATCGGCGACGATTTCAGCTGTGAAAGACGCCTTTCAGACAGCATTGCTCTTATTTCACAGCGTATGACCTATCTTACCGATAATCTTAAAAAAGAAAAAAGCAGTCTTAAGGAGTTTCTCAGCGATTTTTCACATCAGCTGAAAACCTCGCTTGCTGTTTTAAGACTGAATAACGATATGCTTACAGAGATAGATAATCTCAGCGAGGACAAAAGACAATCGCTCTACCGTGAAATGCACGATCAGCTGTGTTCAATGGAAAATCTGATTAAATCTGCTCTGAAGCTTGCAAAGCTCAACGCTGACGCTGTAGAGTATAAAATGGAAAAGGCTTCCGTTTATGATACCTGCCGTATGGCTGTAAAGAAAATTACTCCTCTTCTGGAAGAAAAAAGCATCGGCATCAGTCTGCGCTGTGACTGCGATACAGAGATATCCCACGATAATGTATGGCTGTGCGAGGCCTTTGAAAATATCATCAAAAACGCTTACGACCACGCTCAGTGTTCTGAGATTAATGTTTCTCTTGAAAGCAATCCCATAAGCGTGACAGTTTCCATTGCCGATAACGGTGTGGGTATTCCACAGGAGGAGATACCCTCTGTCTTTGAAAGATTTTCCTCAAGAAACAGGGATATTTCAATGAACTGTACAGGGCTGGGTATGGCTGTTGCACAGAAAATCATCAAAGCTCATAACGGAGAAATCCTTGTCTTTTCCGAAAAAAACAAGGGGACCCGCTTTGAAATAATTTTTCTGAAATAGCATTTTTGTCACTTTATTGTAAGATTAGGCTGTTATAATGAAGAAAATAAAACATACGGAGGTATGCCTTATGAACAACGATATTATAATCAAAACGATTAATCTTACAAAAAAATACGGCAATGAAGAGCACTGCGTTACTGCTCTTGACAACGTCTGCCTCGAAATCAAAAGGGGCGAATTTACAGCCGTTACAGGTGAAAGCGGAAGTGGCAAGACTACTCTGCTTAACGTTATAGGCTCGCTTGACAAGGCTGATTCGGGCGATGTTATTGTCAACGGCGAAAGCCTTGTAAACCAGAGTGACAATACTCTTTCTGCCTATCGCAGAAAAAATATTGGATTTATCTTTCAGAATTACAATCTTATCCCTGTTCTTACCGTTGAGGAGAATATTATACTTCCTCTCAACCTGGACAACACTCCCCCCGATAAAGAGTTTCTTGACGAGCTTTTAGAAACTATGGGACTTTCTGCAAGAAGAACTGCCTTTCCCCACGAGCTTTCAGGCGGTCAGCAACAGCGTGTCGCCTTTGCAAGAGCTCTTATCCACAAGCCTCAGATTATCCTTGCAGACGAGCCCACAGGTAATCTTGACAGCAAAAACAGCCGTGAGGTAATTACTATTCTGAAAAATTCAATTGCTAAATATAATCAGACTCTTCTGCTTATTACCCACGACGGAAATATTGCCTCTCAGGCAGACCGTGTTTTCCGTATGTCCGACGGAAAGCTTACTGAAGGCGGTGGGAAGTAATGAAACATCTCATTTCACTTTCCCTGAAGTATATCCGCCGTCAGAAGCTTAAATCCCTGCTGACATTTCTGTGCATTACCCTTTCTGTTTTTATTCTCTGCACCATGAGTACTTATTACTCAAGCATTACCACAACCATAAAGAATATGCTTATCGCTCAGGACGGCGGTTGGGAGGCTGATCTGTCAGACCTTATTATTACCCTTGAAAACGAGAAAATCATCTCTACCGACGAGGCTATTGATATAATCACTAATCACGCTGTTGTAAGCGACAGCGCCTGCACAAAGTCAGTTATGCTCTCAGGTGATCCTCTGCGTGATGAAAACTACAGGGTTTCTTATTTCAAGGTGGAATTCAGCGACGGATTTACCTATAATACGGATTTTCTCTATTCAAATGAGGTAACAATCACCGATATTACTCTTTTTGATCAGTGGAACCGAAGCTCTCAGTGCTCGCCGAAGCCGGGCGAAATATTCCTTCCTTCACATTTCAAAGACTATGGCTACGATATAGGCGATACCATTACATTCTCAATTACTCCCGCTACAGGAGTGCTCACAAACGACTCTCCGCAGGTGCAGGATACCATTGAAAGATATGAGGAAAAGCACAAGGGCTCTCAATTTTACAATCCCATAAATCTTGATAAGAATCAGAACGATGGAATGGGCGAAAAAAAGCATCTTATGATGGCTATGGCGGAATTCTATGCATTCAACGATATTGAATTCACCGACGAAATCAGAGGTGTTACAAGCGAAACCGTTACATACAAAATCGCCGGCTTTAACCAGATGATCGGCGACAAGTTCGGCTATCAGTGCTATCCAGGCGAGAGCCTTGACATTATGACTCTGCTGAAAAATAATCAGGAAATGCTTGCAAACGCTACGTTACAGCCACCCTGGAGCAATGTTCTCATAAGACTCAATGACAATGTCGACTTTGACGACAGTCTTGATACACTGATGATGGAGTTGGGTGTTGCTGAAGGTGACCTTTCTCTGTACAGTGCCGATATAACCACAAACGATGAGCTTCTTGCGGTTGAGCTCAAGGGTATGTACGCTATAAGCGGACTTCTCCCACTTATTCTTCTCGGATTTATCCTTATATTCCTCGGCTGGATGATTGCAAGATTTGTTATCGACAATACCTTCGAAATGTCCGTCAAGGAGCGCAGTGCTCAGTTTGCTACACTGAGAATTATGGGAGCTTCAAAAAATCAGCTTGTAGCTCTCGTTCTTACAGAAGCGATTTTCTATACGATTACCGCTCTGCCTTTAGGACTGTTTACTGCCCTTGGAATATGTAAATTCGTTATGACCTCACTGGGAAAGCTCGGTGTACCGTACTTCGGATTCAGCGCTCACCCCATAATCATTGCTATAAGCGTTATCCTTTGTATTGCGGGAATTCTCATATCTGCCTACACTTCAGCTATATGGGCTTCAAGAAAGCTGTCTCCCGCAGAGGCTCTTAACTTCGGCAAGCCTTCAGAAAAGAAAAAGAAAAGACGTAGAAAAGAAAGAAAAAATAAATCAGTAATCAACAAGAGTTCAAAAGGCTTTATTCTGCGATATACAATGAAGAATATTTCAAGAACAAAGAGCCGTTTTGTCATCTCAACCATTACTATGACTCTGGGCGTACTTATGTTCACAGTCTGCGTTCTGCTGGGTATATACGCAAAAAAAGAAGTTGACGAAAATCTTCCTGAGGATTACCGCTCATTCGACTTCTATACATATTCCTACGGTGATACACCTTACAGTGATATAAAAGAGGTTCTGAGCAACGAAAAGCTCTTTTCAGATTACAGGATTTCCATTTCAAAATCAGAGGTTTTCGATAATAAGCATACAAGCGATGTAATGTGCGATTTCACCCCTTACGGAGCAACCAACTGGATGAGCACATTTACTACGTACCGTAGCATCGAACAGAATGATTATGACCAGTTTATTCTTCCGATTACAGGCTTCTCATATGAGGAATTTGTAGCTTCAAAGTCGGCTCTTGTAATCGCTGAACGATATGGATATTATTCATTTTCACAATACGATGAAAATGTCAATTTGATACCCTACTGCGATAAGGGATACAAATCATATTCAGATCTTGGATACAGTGAAGCTCCCGTAATTGAGCTTAACGACGGCGAACAGGTAACTCTTGCCGGCGCTGTGTACGTTGGCTATAAAGAATGTCAGAACCAGTTCTTTGAGGCTTCCATAGTTTTCCCTGTTGAGAATACAGACATTTTCGTTTCCGATAATTCTTACGCATACTCAATGAATGTTTACGCCACTGTCAACGGCAAGGAAAATTATAATGAGGCTTTGGCGGAATTTGACGCAATGTGTAACAGCATCTCCTCCTATGAACCGATGACAAACAATTATATGTCAAATACAGGTCTGAGAGAGTTTATCAAAACTATTCTTATTGCTGTAATCTCATTCATACTTTCAATCTGGCTTGTGGGAATTCTGTCTATGGTAAACTCTATCAACACAAGCGTTCTCAACCGCCAGCCTGAGCTTATTATGATGCGCTCTGTGGGTATGACCTCAAGACAGCTTCTGGGAACTGTTGTTATTGAAAGTATACTGTTCTCACTTATTTCAACTATATTGGGAACTCTTCTCGGCACAGCGGGTATAGGTTTATACATAAGGCTTGTATTGCATGAAGAGACTTTCAACGTAATTCCTCCCGCAGTATTTACAGTTGTAATTTCACTTGCACTCAATCTTCTCATTGCATTTCTTGCATCATTACCCGGAATAAGAAATCTCAAAAAATGCTTTAAACAATACCGCACATAATATACCATACAAAAAGGGACTTTGAATACAAAGTCCCTTTTGCTTTTATTTACTTTTGCTTACTTTGCAGAAGACTCTGCCATTACCTTCTTTACTGAGTCGAATTCATCGACAATCTCCTTTTCGGGAGCCTTTGTTGCAAGTGATACAACAACGATGAAAATACAAGCTATGATAAATGCAGGAAGAAGCTCGTAAATTGCAAATGCTCCGCCAAGCTTGCTGATACCGAATTTCCATACAAATACTGTTATACCTCCGGCAATCATACCTGCAATTGCACCGTATCTGTTTGAACGCTTCCAGAAAAGTGCCGAAAGCATTACAGGTCCGAATGTAGCGCCGAAGCCTGCCCATGCAAATGATACGATTCTGAATACTGAGCTGTCAGGATTCCATGCAATAAACACTGATACAACTGCAATTACAATAAGAACTGTTCTTGCACAGAGCATTGACTGCTTTTCTGAAAGCTTCTTACCTAAAACTCCGCCGATAATATTCTCAGACATACTTGATGATGCTGCAAGAAGCTGTGAATCAGCTGTTGACATTGTACTTGCAAGAATTCCTGCAATAATAACACCCGCTACAAGAGCTGCTCCGATACCGATTTTGCTCATTATATTTGAAAGCTGAATAATGATTGTTTCTGAGTTTGAACCTGTAAGTGCTTCAACCTCACCGGCAAATGTTGCTGCATTACCTATTACACCGATGAAGATTGCTACTGCAAGCGAAATTACCACCCATACTGTTGCAATTCTTCTTGATGTCTTGATCTTGTTGCTGTCCTCGATAGCCATAAAGCGAAGGAGGATATGAGGCATACCGAAGTATCCGAGACCCCATGCAAGAAGTGAAGCTATTGTAAGTAATGAGTAGTCATCTGCTGCCTTTGTTTCTACATTGTGGATTTTATCAAACGAAAGATAACCGGCAAGTGACTCGGCATTTGTCATAACAGCGTCGAATCCGCCTGCAAGATTAACACCGAAGCCTACAATTACAAGAAGAGCAATAGTCATTACAATACTCTGAATAAGGTCGGTAGTACTTGCTGCGAGGAATCCGCCGATACTTGTATATGCAATAATGATGATAGCACTTACTATCATTGCTGTGTGATAGTTGATTCCAAAAAGTGTTGAGAAGAGCTTTCCGCATGCTGCAAAGCCTGATGCTGTGTAAGGAACAAAGAAAATAAGGATTATAAGCGCTGATACGCACATAAGAACCTTACTCTTATCTCTGTATCTGTTAGCGAAAAAGTCAGGAATTGTAATTGAGTTTCCGCACATCTGTGTATATGTTCTGAGTCTTTTTGCTACTATAAGCCAGTTTACGTATGTACCTATTGCAAGACC
The DNA here is from genome assembly GCA_015066875.1 of Ruminococcus sp. GTDB lineage: Bacteria > Bacillota > Clostridia > Oscillospirales > Ruminococcaceae > Ruminococcus. The sequence goes on along the minus strand of SVNM01000008.1, from coordinate 12,002 downwards.
AATAGCTGTCCAACTTGCCTCAGCAAGACCTGTAAGGTAAGCAACACCGGGAAGTCCCATAAGAAGCCATCCGCTCATATCCGAAGCTTCCGCACTCATTGCGGTTACAATAGGACCGAGCTTTCTGCCACCAAGATAGAAATCTCTGACATTCTTTGTCTTTCGTGAGCTCCATATACCAACGCCTACCATTACAGCAAGGTAGACAAGAATGGTAATGAGCATCGCAATCTGATTGCTTGTCATAATATTCTCCTTTTGATTAAATTGAATTAAGTGCTACAAGAAGCTGTCTCATAGCAATAACGTCGAAAACGTCAAGAGCACTGTCACTGTTGATATCAGCAAGCGAGCTGTTGAAATTTTCGATACCGTCGATTTTTCCCAGCACATAGCTTCTGAGAAGAACAGCATCTGCGACATTTACATTGCCGTCAAAATTGATATCTCCCATTGCCGGAGCACCACTGCCTGCCATATAGACGTTTTCATACATTGTCTTTGCCCAGAGCTCACGCATTTCCGCATAGCCTTCTGAGCTGGGGTGAACTCCATCACCGCTTAAAAGATCAGGATTTTCCCTGAACAGCGCATCAAAATCAGGACCCTTTACAACCTGTGGATACTCTTCATAAAGCTTATCAATCATAGCGTTGTAATCGTCAAGATAAGAATTGACGCCTGTTTCTGTAGCATATGGGATTTTCGGAACAACGGGAATCATTCCCTTTGCAAGCACAGCTTCTACCATATAGGCTGTGTTCTCATAATAGCCCTGTGCACCTGTCTGATTTCCCCAGGAATCATTTGTACCGTAAGCAATGCTCACGTACTTTCCGGGATAGCTTTCAAGCCAGCGGTCAATATTCTCCTTACCGTGACTGCTGAGGATTCCGCCTATTCCACCGTTTTCCTGAATGGGAAAATAACTGCTGTCGATAGCATTTACAAGCTCGGCAAAGCCTGTACCGTAGCAGTTCATCATACCGCCCGCGGTAATTGAGTCGCCGAAGAAAATCCAGCTGTCTGAAACTCCGTTGGAAACGTTATGGACGTCCATATTGATGCCCACACTGCCTGACTCCTTGCCGTCTGCTCCTGTGATATTCATACGAATCCAGTTATAGCCCTCCATATCAACAAGGTGCTGACGAGAGTGAAGGGTGTTATCCGTAACAGTATCAACCACAACCCAGCCATCTGCAGGGTAAGCACCGCCCTCTGACGCATTGACCTCGATAGTATATTCCGTAGGCATACTGCTTGATGAACCGCCATAGTTTCCTATAGTATAGTCGTAATTTGCAGTATTGTTATACCAGACGGCAATAACCTTTTTTCTTTCGATTTCGGGAACAGCTGAAAGGTCGTATGCAAGATAATCGGGAGCCGTACCGTACCATGAGGAATAATAATACGCGTCACAGGCTGCATATGCTGTACTCTGGCTTGAACCCGAATAAGCGGGACAATCTCTGCTGATAACAGGGTTTGGAGCAATATCCGCCGAAACAACTGATGTAAAGGAAACCAGCGATACCACTGCCACAGCCATAGAAGCTATACAGGCAATAATTTTTTTCATTTTACTCATAATTCAAACTCCTTCCGCCACTGAATAAGCTAAGCCGGCTGTGGCAAACCGGACCGTAAAAAATAAGCTCCTTTTATTTTACCATACTTTCACACAAATTTCAACAGCTCAACACAAAAAAACAGAGAAAAATCCTTGCTTTTGCAGTAAAAAAGACACCGCAGAAGCCGATCTGCAATGCCTTTTATTGTTTTATCAGTCAATGTCAATCAAAGCTTTGAAAACTCGTCTTCGATTTCATCGAAATAAGCGTCATATTCTCTGTACTCGTCCTCATACTTTGAGAAATCAGCTATAAGCTGTGTAAAGGTTGTTTTTGTATTTGCAGATGCAATTTCACAATCCTTCTGAATGTTCTCCTTCTTGCGCTTGGTAAGAAAGATTTTCAAAACTCCGCCTGCTACGCCTGCAAGTGTTCCTACAAGAAGCGCAGGAGTTGATGTTGCTATTGCACCTACTGTTGCAAACACGCCTGCTCCGAACCATACAAAACAGGGCCATGTTTTCTCCATTGCGATAAGACGCTGTGCCTTTTCGCTGAAGTAGCTTTCAATTTTTCTCAGCTCGCCGTTTTCGTTGGTGAAATCGGCATTTGTCTCGTATTCATTGATTTTAACATCAAAGTTTCTCTTATAACAGCTTCTGTAGCTTTCCACATTGCGCTGAACAGCCTTCTGGCTGAGATTCTTTGTTATGATAAACATTTTCTGCTTTTCAAAGGGTCCCACATCAAATTCGCCGGGATTATATACCCAGTTTACCATTTCAGAAAGAATATCAAGCTGAGTTCTGTTGTGCTCAAGCCACTGCTCATGCTGTTCCTTGGCAATTTCCACATCGCCCTTGTTTGAGATTACAAGCTCATTATAGTGGATTTCGTTTCTTACATCGTTTTCAGATGTATTTGCTCTTGCAATGATATCATCTATAAACGCATTCAGTCTTTCGATTTTTCCGTTTGATGTTACATTTGCTGTTTTTCTTATAAACTCAAGAATTCTTATATTATTCTTTGCAAGCATAAGCTCGTTTGTAAGGAAGCTCATTTCCTTACAGTACTTTGAAAGGAAAGGATAATCAACAGCGTCGTTTATTCTCATTGCGCTGAGATAACCTCTTATGCGCTCAACAAGCTCTTCCTCGCTGTAGCCTTCCTCCTTAAGTCTTTCCTGAATAATATTGTTAACAAAATTATCGATTGCCGTATACATTTCGTCGCCACATTCCTCAGCAATGCTCTTGCTGATTATAGAAAACATAAACAGGATATTCTTGTTATCCTCGCCTGTACGCTCACAGCTGATGTAGCTGTTGAACCACTTAAGCGCAACAAGCTCCTTATGAATTCTCATATGGAATGCGAAAAAGAATATACTTGCATTCTTAAGGTCAAGCTTGCATGCTCTCTGCAGAGCCTTGTCAGCAAGCTCTCTGTCATCGTTGCGCCATGCCATTATTGCAAGCAGAGCACAGGTAAGCCAGTAATCGGGAAGCTGAAGATGCTTTACCTCTACTGCCTTTGTGATAGTCTCATTACTTACGAATGAAACCTCGATATTATTCAGCATTGCCTCAACGATTTTTCTTACTGCATTGTAATTTGCAAATTCATAATAGATCTTATCCTGACAAGCACGGATTTTCTTGTTTGCAAGCTCTATATTCTTGTACAGCTTGTAAAGACGTTCGATATCAAGCTGTATTTCATATGCCTTGAGCGTCAATTCGTGGGAATTTCTTACTCTTGACTCTCCGTTTACCAGAGTATTATTGATATTGCTTGTAAGCTGATTCCATTTATTGCTTGCCTGATTAATTCCGTTCTGAAGCTGTGCCAATTCCTGTCTTAACTGGGAATTGATACGCTCCTGTTCGGAAACCTTCCAACGGATTTCACTTAAACTCGCCAATCTGTTTCACTCCCTAATCTATTCTATGTGCGGGAACTGCTCTTTCCTCGCCCCATTTTCTTATTTGCGCAACCTTTTCGGGGTTGCTCTTTTCAATGGGAACTACTGTGCCAAAGCGCTCCCTGATTACGTCCATATTTATTCCGGACTGTCCATATATCAGAATAAGCTGAGCTATTTCCTTGATGGCATACTCAATTTCAGAGAAAGAAAAGCCTTCTGAAATGGCAACAAGCTCTTCAAGCTGTTCTTCCTTGAATTTTATATGTAAACATTTATCGGTATATTGCATAATAGCTGTTCTTCGCTCATCGGCTGTAGGCAGATCAACAAAGAAAACCTCAGAAAATCTTCCCTTACGGAAAAGCTCAGACGGAAGATTTGATATATCGTTGGCTGTTGCAACCATAAACACACGGCTTTTCGACTCCTGAAGCCAGAAGAGGAACTGTCCCAGAATACGCTTGCTTGTATCGTTTCCACCATCTGAAACTGCCAGAGCCTTTTCGATTTCATCCACCCACAGCACACAGGGCGAAACGTTATCTATAAACTCAAGGGCTTCTTTCATTTTTCGTTCGCTTTCGCCCATCCACTTATCGTAAATCGAGCCGATATCAAATCTGAAAAGCGGAAGCTCCCACTCTTTTGCAACCATTTTGGCAGAAAAGGATTTTCCGCATCCGGGCACTCCCGCAAGGAGAATTCCCTTTGGCGTATCAAGGCCATACTGTTCAAGCTCCTGATCGGAAGCGAAGAAGACCTCGTGCTTTTCCTTAAGCCATTTTTTCAGATTTTCAAGGCCTGAAACACTCAGCCCGCGTGGTACGTTGACCTGCTGTATAGACGAAACAGCTGTATAAAGCTTGCTTTTCTGGCTTGTAAGCTTAAAGATGTTCTCCTTGTAGAGTCCCTTTGCCGAAACTATTTCATTTGAAAGAATATTCTCGATCTGGATTTCGGTAAAGCCTCGCAGAAGGGTTGAAGCCTTGATAACGTCGTCCTCGTCCCATTCAACGGTAAAGCGTCCGTCATATTCCTTTGCAAAGCGTCGTATCTGAGCAAGTCTTTCATCAAGACGCGGATAATCAAGCTTGGTTATCATACCAAACTGAGCAATTCTCTGCATTACTCTGTCGGGAGTAATGAGAATAAGGGTAGAATCAGACTCTTTTGCAAGATAAAGAACATTGATAAGCTCGCGGGTATACATTGTATCCTCGCTGATTCTCTTTACATCGCCGAAAACAAAGGTAGACTTTCTTTTTTTGCGGAAGAAAGACGTCATAAATCCCAGCGGATCGTTCTCTGCGTCAATTCCCGGTGCTGAAGAATTAAGCTGTACCACCTGTTTTGAGTCGGTATAATAGAAGATATCTATCCCCAGCTCAGAGCTGATCGACGCAAGCATTCTTTCCACTCGTTCACGTTCTGAAGAGTCGATAATAATAAGCGGTGTTCTTGCTATTATGTAATTCTTAACTTCTTCTTTTGTTTCAAGGTAATTACTCATATTTCAATACACTCACATTCACGAAACAATTTTATTCGTTTTATAAGGAAAAGCTCGTCCTCAAGGAAAATGTTGTTGTACTCTACGCACTGGGCATACAGGGAATCGTATGTATCCTTCCAGAATTTTTCCGTATTCAGCTTTATCTGATCATAAAGCTCTCTGCGGAACTGAGTGCTCATAAAATCAAGATTTACAAAAAACATACAGCCTTCAAGCTTTTTTGCCAGCACATAAAACAGACGGTTAAAGCCATCGTATTCGTTGTACATCATATAGCAGTTCAGATCTCTTCTGAAAGCGTCGATATATCGCTTTATCATAGCGTTTATGGTTATCAGAAGCTGTGTTTCAAGAAATTCTATTGACTGGTCGCTGTCTATACATTTTCCGTTTTTGAGAAGCTCTATTGTATCCCTTGTGACATTTTTTGTTCTCAGGATTTCAAAGCACTCAAGCCAGTCGGAATACGTCTGCGGTGGCGAGCTAATTTCCTTTTTTTCTGCTGTAAGCATTGCTTACTTGAGGAATGTAAGCGGAGGTTCAAGATTCCACGAAGGAAGCTTCTTGTTCATTTCCTTGAGTCTTTCGTCGTTAACCTGTGAGATTCCGCCTGACGCAGAACCGAAATTATCCTTGATCTTTCCTTCCATCATCTGCTCGAACTCGAGATCGTCATTGCTTGGTTTATTTTTATCGTTAGCCATTTTTCATTCTCCTTTAAAAATATATTGATAAGTTCATCATATAAAGCTGAGCTTTGCAATTACATCGTCCTTCTTGCGGATATTCTCAGTGAAGTAACGCTGGAACTCAACGATCTGTGCCATTGTACTTTCAAGATTCTTTACTGCCGTATCAACACGAAGCTGGAACTTTTTCTGTCCGTCCTTGATGCGCCATGCGATTATTCCTGCTGAGCCCAGCATAAGAATTATTCCCACTATAAGCGCCGGAGTAAATCCGCTGTTTGCACATATTCCGATTGATACAACTGTGATGATAAGTGAAATGAAGAAAACAATAAGAAGTGCGATATTGATTGTGTTGATGCATATCATACGGAATTTATTGTTTTCAAAGAAGTTCTTGAGGCTTGTACGCTGTTCGTCAAGATCTCTTCCGTTACTTGTACCTGTCCACTCGTCGATAGCGAACTTGTACTGAAGAGGACATCTTTCACGTACCTTGATTGTCCAGTTTTCAAGGGCTGTCTGGAACCATGCCTTAGTGCTCTGAAGACCGAACTTTCTTACCGATACATCGGTTTCTGTGTTATCGTCATAAACAACCCAGTCAACCATCTGCTTTCCGATGTTGAAGCTTTCGTTCTGAAGCTTTTTCATCTCTTCATACTGATCTTCGGCAATATCTGTATTGCCCTCGTTGTTGATTACAAGCTTGTAATAAGCCTGTTCGTCCTTAAGCTCTCTTTCCTCAGCGTCATAGTTGGTGATAAGAGTTGTAAGTACAGCGTCAACACGGCTCTTATAGTTTTCATCTGTATGAGGTACAGCCTCAACATTAAGATCCTCAATAAGCTGGATAAGGCTGTCATACTTGGTAACATCAGTGAATGATCTTTTGATTTCGTCTGAATTCTGGCAGTAGTTCTGGATCATTTCATAGTTGAACTCAGCCTTCATATTGAACTTTTCAAAATAATTCTCGTAATCGGCAACAAGGCTCTGGCAGAGAACAGCGTCCTCCGAAATAATCTTTATCCAGTGGTTGATTGTTTCGATTACCTCGTGCTCAAGCTGTTTGTCCTTTCCGAAAAGACCGTTCATAAAGCCCTGAATCATTACAGCAGCTTCCTGATTGAGCATCTTCGGATTGAGTGTACGGCAATAAACCTTGAACCACTCGCGGGCTGTTTCGATTCTGTCAAAACGAAGATTCAGCAGACAGAAGAACAGCGATGTTTTGATATTATCCTTTCTTGAGCTTTCGGAAAGAGCGTTCTTTGCTACATCGGGATAATCGTTTACCCATGCTGTTACTGCAAGAAGCGCATATGAAAGCCAGTATCTTGAGCTTGTTATCCAGAGCTCTTCAGAAAGCTCTTCAATAGTACTGTTACGTACAAGGTTAATATCGAAATCACGTACAACACCGATAATTGTCTTACGGATTTCATCATAGTTTCCGAATTTTTCCTTGATTATCTGATCAATACGCATAATGTTTTCATGAGCAATCTGCTTTTCCTCACCATGCATAATATCAGTACGGAATTTATTTACCTTTTCATACACGCCTTCAGCTGTTTCCTGAATTTTGCGTGTAGATGTATCAACATTTTTTACATGCACATTAACGTTGGATTCAAAGCTTTCCACTGAATTGTTGAGCTGATTAATGGCATTGTACACATTTGACATATATTACTTTACCTCCATTCAGAATTTGTCAATAGCATTCTGTAAATCTTCCAGAGCCGTAAATCCGTTTTTTACAAGCTTGCGCCACGATGCCATTTCATCAAGAGTATTTCTGAACTTGATAAGTGACAAACGACATTTTTCATTCAGCTCTTTAACCTTATCCACCCAACATCTCCATACAAGGAATCCACTTACTATTCCAAGTGTTAATCCAAGGGTGAGCAATACAGGAAATGCTGATGTTGATGCAGCCATTGCCGCAATCGTTATCAGCAGTATAGCTCCCACACACATAAACAGATATATCTTCATATATTTATCTGAAAGAATATATTTCATCTTGTTCTTGTTAAAGTGTGCCGTTATCTTTTCTGATGAAGAGTCATATGAGTTTTCATCACAGTTGAGTTCAAGAGGCGGAATTTCTGCACAGGTAGTTACCTTAACGTCATATTTATCCTTGAGTGTATCATACTCCTGCTCAAAGTGATTTGTTACACCCTTGGAAATACGCTCCTTCAGATATGAAAGAGCAAAACGCTTTACTGTAATATCTGTCTGCTTATAGTCTTCAGCAAACGCCCAGCTTATCATAAGGTCGCCGAAGGTTTTAGGCTGGTCCTCATCTCCGTAAAGCTCACGGTACTTGGCATTTGCCTTGTTCATATCGCCCTTTGCGGCAAGAATTGCCTCATTGTAGTTTATGTTCTTTACAATCTTGAATTCCTGCTCGTCATAGCCGTTGATAAGGTCGTAGAGTACGTTTTCTATCTGCTCATAGATGCCTTCGCCCTCGTCCTCTTCCATCTGATAAACCTCATCATAGTGCTGAGCCATTATTGCGATTTTTTCCATTGAAGCAAGAAGCTCCTTCATTGCGGGATATTCGGGGCAACATTCGTGCATAAGAGGATACTCATTTTCTGTTACATGAATAAAGCTCTTGGCAAATGAACTTGCTCTGCCGATAACCTTCTTGCTGAAATCAGCGCTTGTAGCCTCGGTCTGCTCAAGCATACGCTTGAAATATCCCGATGCCATATCAGTGAATTCCTTATCCTTGCTCATAGCACCGATAAGGTACGCATGGAGCACGTGTTGCCATTCCGGGCTCATATTATTGACATCTGTTTTGTCAAGCAGAGTCATATACCAGTTTTTGGCAACATTGATTCTCTCAAAACGTATGTTGATAAGCATAAAGAATACACAGGCCTTATAGCCGTCCATTCTGAGTGCCTTATCAAGAGCTCTGTATGATGCTTCCTTTTCGTTGCTTGCCCAGAGCATTACTGCGGTTATTGCGTATGCAAGCCAGTAATCTGTGTTGGCAAGATATGCTTTTTCAACCTTTTTGCGAAGACTCTCGCTTGAAACGATATGTGCGTCGAGTCCGATTACATATCCGAGCGTTATTCTTCTCAGCTCATTATAGAATTTGAATTTTGTGTTATACTCGTCATTATACTTTGTAAGCATCTTTGAAGCTTCCGAAAGATTCTTGAAGAGGAAATAGCGTTCGGTAAGATCTACAAGACATCTGTAAAGCTTCTCTACTATTTCATCGGCATCGCTTACCTCATCAGATACTATACTTACATTCTGAGTAACACCCTTTCCGACGGTCTGGATATTTCCAGCTACTGTATAGCAGTTGCTTATTCCGCTCTGAATTTCAGCCTCAAGCTGAGCGTTCTGATTGACAAGCGAGTTGTATCTGTCTACCAACCGGTTATATTCCTGAAGTTCTTCATCGGTCATTTAAATTCCCCCTTTCATCAGACATTGTTAAGCTGTCTGTAAAATTCTTTAAAGCCCTTTGACACCATATTAAGCATCATATACATATATGCGTCATTGAGTTCCTTGTCAAATTTACCTGTTTTCAGGTATTTTCTGAGCACCAGATCAAATATCGCAAGAGTCTGGTTTGTGTACTCAGGCGAATATTTTGTATCGGTTTCCGCATTGAGATCGCACATAGCCTCCACAGAAGCTGTGCAGAAATCCTTTTCACCGCAGTCATATTCAGCGATAAACTCTCCTGTCTGTACATTTATCGCCATCCACTTCGACGGACGCTTTACGCTTCTTGAACGGAGCTCCTCAGCTGAATATGTGTACACAAACGCCGATATTATCAGATTTCCGTTTTCGTCATATCTGAATACCGGGTTTGATACTCCATGGGGTATTTTCTTTCCGCCAAGCGCATTCATCTGAAAGGTTTTTATCACACTGCGGATATTGTGTTCAGTCTGCATTATATCACCTCATTATTTATTCTTTTTATCAAAATCAGCTGTAACGTCCCGTTGTCGGACGCCTGATGATTCTTTGGGAATCTGTCGGAGATACATACACCACATCAGAAGCGCCGGGAAGTCTTCCTCCGCTTATCGCCTCTGGGGGAATTTTGTCTGAAGGCTCTTGAAACTCAGGATTTTTTGATACGGCAATACAGGTAGGGTCGATCATTTCTCTTCCGGGCTCGCCAAAGCACATACGCTCATATTTCTCAACATCTGCATATGTTTCTCCACCGCCTGAGTCAATAATGCTGAAGCCTGCTATTGATCCGTCGGCATTTCTGTCAACACCTGTAACGGTAATCCAGTGGTCAGTGCACTTATCCTGTCCGAGCTCGCCGGGAATATGGAAATTCTGATCCCAGAGTGTATCTGCGTCAACTGCTATATTGAGCACAGCACCCTCATCAAGCTTTTCTGCCATCTGCTCTACAGAAAGAGCATTATCGAAGTCAAAGCGTTCAACACTGAGTCTGCCGTCCAGCTTTTCGTTCATTTTGTCGTAAAGCTCCATAAACTGATCAGTTGTAGTACCGCCGTTATCTGCAGGATCAAGAGAACCTGTCTCGCAGATATCATTTTCAACTGCTACTGAAAGCACTTTGTTTTCGGTAAACTCATTTGTTCCAAGCAGAGAATTTATTGCATTTGCCTGTGATGTTGGACCGCAGGTGCCCTCATATCCGAATTCGTTTATACCCTGTTCGTAGAAGCTTCCGCTTTCATAGAAATCGGGCTTGTCAAGCTTTACAATATCTTCAAATTCGTCTTTGCCGAAAATGTGACTGAAATCACCCGGAATTTCAGCTTCTTCCTCTGTAATATCATCGGTTATATCTTCAGCTTCAGCTATTTCTGAGTCTGTTTCAGCCTCTTCAATATCCTTTGTATCTTCCACGTTGTTATCAGACTCAACCTCTTCATCAACGTCATCTGTTACATCGTCTGTTACATCATCGGAAGTAATTTCGTTTTCCTCTGTTACTTCGGGAGCAATATCATCGGGATCATACATTTCGTCTTCAATGATATCAGAATTTTCGTCCCATATATCGTCATTATAAATGTCGGGAGTCTCTGTGAACTCGTCAGGAGTCTCTCCTGTATCAATCTGCTCGTCTCCGTCAAGGTCAAACACATTATCGTCGGGAGCATCGTCAGATTCATCGGGAATTTCAGGCACTTCCGTTTCGTCACTGAAATTGTCCGTTACCTCTGTCATTTCATCATCGGGAGTCTCGTTCAGGCCTTCATCTGAAAAATCATTAAGCTCCTCTGTACTGTTTTCTGAGGCAAGAGTTTCATAATCGGGAGGCTCTATGCCTTCTTCTGCGAGAAGTCCGTTGTTTATCTCCTGATATTCGGGGTCCTGACTGTATTCGGCATAGTCATCTCTGCCGTAGTTATGCTCACTCATATACTCGGTCATTTCCGCCATATAGTCTCTGCCCTCGTTGTAGTCGGGAGGCTCTATTCCTTCTTCTGCAAGAAGTCCGTTGTTTATCTCCTGATATTCGGGGTCCTGACTGTACTCGGCATAGTCATCTTTTCCGTAGTTGTGCTCGCTCATATACTCGGTCATTTCCGCCATATAGTCTCTGCCCTCGTTATAGTCGGGAGGCTCTATTCCTTCTTCTGCAAGAAGTCCGTTGTTAATCTCCTGATATTCGGGGTCCTGACTATACTCGGCATAGTCATCTTTTCCGTAGTTGTGCTCGCTCATATACTCGGTCATTTCCGCCATATAGTCTCTGCCCTCGTTGTAGTCGGGAGGTTCTATGCCTTCTTCCGCAAGAAGTCCGTTGTTTATCTCCTGATATTCGGGGTCCTGACTGTATTCGGCATAGTCATCTTTTCCGTAGTTGTGCTCGCTCATATATTCGGTCATTTCCGCCATATAGTCTCTGCCCTCGTTGTAGTCGGGAGGCTCTATTCCTTCCTCTGCGAGAAGTCCGTTGTTTATTTCCTGATATTCGGGGTCCTGACTGTATTCGGCATAGTCATCTTTTCCGTAGTTGTGCTCGCTCATATACTCGGTCATTTCCGCCATATAGTCTCTGCCCTCGTTGTAATCGGGAGGCTCTATGCCTTCTTCTGCAAGAAGTCCGTTGTTTATCTCCTGATATTCGGGGTCCTGACTGTACTCAGCATAATCATCTCTGCCGTAGTTGTGCTCGCTCATATACTCGGTCATTTCCGCCATATAGTCTCTGCCCTCGTTATAGTCGGGAGGCTCTATTCCTTCTTCTGCAAGAAGTCCGTTGTTAATCTCCTGATATTCGGGGTCCT
>SVNM01000007.1 GCA_015066875.1 Ruminococcus sp. | reverse complement strand
CTCTTCCGATCTCTTAACCTTAACCTTGATCAGCTTATCACCTTTGCTTCAATTGTTCAGCAAGAGGCTGCAACAAGCGAGTCTATGACTCTTGTAGCTTCTGTTTTCTGGAACAGAATCAATAATGCAGATGTGTTCCCAAAACTACAGTCTGACCCTACAAAAAAATATGCTGAAAACGTTATCAAGCCTAATATGCAGGTTTATGACCAGGTTATCGTCGATGCATATAATACATACGAAGGCGCAGGACTTCCTCCCGGACCTATATGCAATCCCGGTATTGAGGCTATTGACGCTGTTCTTGAAGCTTATCCCAGTGAGTATTTCTACTTTAATGCTAACATCTATACAGGTCAGATTCGCTATGCTAAAACTCTTGAAGAGCATAACAATAACCTTGCCGAGGTTAAGGCGGAATATGAAGCATATGAGGCTACTGCCGGACAGGAGGAATAATGTCTATGAATCAACTTGAAGTGCTTGCTCCCGCCGGCGATGAAGAGCGATTTTATTCTGCTCTGAATTACGGAGCAGACGCTATTTACCTCGGAAGAAAACAGTTCGGTATGCGAGCTTCACCGATGAATTTTGAGTTTCAACAGCTCGTTAATGCTGTTGAAACAGCTCATGCAAAAAATGTCAAGGTGTATCTTACCTGTAATGTACTTCCCCGAAACAACGAAATACCTCAGTTTGAACAGTTTGTTAAAGAGGCTGTAGACGCTAAGGTTGACGCTATGATTGTTGCAGATATCGGTCTGCTTTCTCTTATTAAGAAATATGCTCCCGATATGGAAATCCACATTTCAACCCAGACAGGTATTGTGAATTATGTAACAGCACAGGAGCTCTACAATATGGGAGCTAAGAGAATTGTCCTCGCAAGAGAGCTTTCTCTTGACGAAATAGCTGAAATCCGTGCAAAAACAAGTCCTGATATGGATATCGAGGCTTTTGTTCACGGAGCTATGTGTGTTTCATTCTCAGGAAGATGCCTTCTTTCACAGTACCTTGTTAATCGCGATGCAAATCATGGAGAATGTGCTCAGCCTTGCAGATGGGGTTATCACCTTATGGAAGAAAAGCGTCCCGGTGAGTACTTTCCTGTTTTTGAGGACGAAAAAGGCACATATATACTTAATGCCAAGGACCTTTGTATGATCGACCACATTGACAAGCTTGCTGATGCAGGTGTTACAAGCCTGAAAATTGAGGGACGCGCTAAGTCTGCTTACTATGTGGCTGTTGTTACAAATGCATATCGTATGGCTGTTGATCATTATTACAAGTCAAAGGATAACTTTGTTCTTCCTCAGTGGATTCACGATGAAGTTTACAAAGTCAGCCACAGAAAATACTCAAATGGATTTTTCTTCGGAACTCCTGAAGAATCTCAGTATTACGAAAACAGCGGATACATCAGAAATTATGATGTAGTAGCTGTTGTTGAAGAGTGCCGTGACGGTGTTGTTTATTGTACTCAGCGTAACCGATTCTTTGCAGGAGATACAGTAGAAATTCTTTCTCCTGGGCAGATGCCTGTAGAGATGACTCTCTCAGAGCTCTTCAACGAAAACGGAGAATCAATTGAAACAGCAAATCACGCAATGATGGCTTTCAGCTTCAAATGCGATAAGGTATTCCCTAAGGGTACTGTTATCAGACGTGAAACTTAATAAGATATAAAAAAAGCTGTTGCATTGCAACAGCTTTTTCTTTTATATAGTAACAACTTTGTTTCTTCTGTTAGTAAGAACAGGCTCTTTATTATCAGTTACGCACTCTGCAGTTATTGTAACCTTTGCTATAGAACCGTCAGATGGAACCTTATACATTGTTTTCATAAGCAGACTTTCAAGAATTGATCTTAATCCTCTTGCACCTGTTTTCTGTGCTATAGCCTTCTTTGCAATTTCTATCAAAGCGTCGTCTTCAACCTCAAGCTCAATATCATCATAAGCAAAAAGCTTCTTATATTGCTTGATAAGAGCATTTTTAGGCTCTGTAAGAATACGCACAAGTGAATCCTCATCAAGTTCTTCAAGCACTGTGAGAACAGGAAGACGTCCTACAAATTCAGGAACCATACCAAATTTAATAAGATCCTTCGGAATTACCTTCTTGAAGATATTGTTTTTTTCTTCTTTATGTGACTTGATTTCTCCGCCAAATCCGATAGGAGCCTTTCCGATACGCTTCTGAATATTCTTCTCTAAGCCGTCAAATGCTCCGCCACAGATAAACAGGATATTCTTTGTGTTAATCTGTATTGTTTCCTGATTAGGGTGCTTTCTACCACCCTGAGGAGGTACGTTCGATACAGTTCCCTCGATTATCTTAAGAAGAGCCTGCTGTACACCCTCACCGCTTACGTCTCTCGTAAGAGATGTATTCTCAGACTTACGGGCAATCTTATCGATTTCGTCAATGTAAATGATTCCGCGTTCAGCAGCCTTGATGTCAAAATCTGCTGCCTGAATTAATCTGAGAAGAACGTTCTCTACATCATCACCTACATATCCCGCTTCAGTAATTGTTGTAGCATCTGCAATAGCAAAAGGAACATTAAGAAGCTTTGCAAGAGTCTGAGCAAGGAAAGTCTTTCCCACACCTGTAGGTCCGAGAAGAAGTACATTACTCTTCTGGAGCTCTACATCATCGTTATCGTCCTCTTCCTGCTGGCTGAGAATTCTTTTGTAGTGATTATAAACAGCAACTGCAAGAGATATTTTTGCATCTTCCTGACCGATTACATATTCGTCAAGAAAATTCTTGATCTCTACAGGCTTTAAAAGTTTGATAGAAGAAACTGACTTTTCCTTATCGGGTTTTGCTTCCTTTCGTTTTGCTTTGGCTATTCCGGGACCAAAAATCATTTCATAGCAATAGCAGACACACTCATCACAGATATTTGATGATCCGGCTGAAAACATACTATGAACCTTGTTTTCTCCTTTTCCGCAAAAGCTACAGGATTTAAAATTATCAGACATTTATTTCTCCCTACCTTTTTGCAATTACCTTATCAATGATACCGTAATCAAGAGCTTCCTGTGCAGACATATAATTATCACGCTCAGTATCAATGCTGATCTGCTCGATTGATTTACCTGTATTTTCTGCAAGCATTTCATTCATCTTCTGACGAGTTCTCAAAAGGTGATCTGAATGAATTTTAATATCGGTACACTGACCTGAAAGTCCGCCTGAGATAAGAGGCTGGTGAATCATAATTTCACTGTTAGGAAGAGCAAATCTCTTACCTTTTGTTCCGGCAGCAAGAAGAAATGCGCCCATTGAAGCAGCCATTCCTATGCAGATCGTTGATACATCACACTTGATATACTGCATTGTATCATAAATAGCCATACCTGAAGTTATCGAGCCACCGGGACTATTGATGTACAGTGAAATGTCCTTTTCGCTGTCCTGGCTTTCAAGATAAAGAAGCTGTGCAACAACAAGGCTTGCAGTAACATCGTTTACCTGATCTGAAAGCATAATAATTCTGTCATTAAGCAGACGTGAATAAATATCATAAGTTCTTTCACCTCTGCTTGTCTGTTCAACTACATATGGAACTAAACTGCTCATAATTTATCTTCCTTTCTTTAAAAACATATGTCCCACAGTTTTATTTGTGGGACAATATGATTATATGTGTCGAATATTGTCCGATATAGAAATTATTCGGAATTATTCAGGCTTTTATTCTGCTGATGAATTGTCAACAACTGCATTTTCCTTAACAAGCTCTACAGCCTTCTGAACTCTGAGGTCAAGAACATACTCATTATAAGGAATAAAGCTCTTAATTGTCTCAACGTCCATATTGTTTGATGCTGCAAGCTCTGCAAGTGAGTTATTGATTTCTTCATCTGAAATTTCAATATTTTCAAGCTCTGCAATCTTTTCAAGAGCAAGACGAAGCTTAACTTCATTTTCAGCTCTGTCTCTGTATGTCTCTCTGAATGAATCCATATCCATACCTGTGTACTGGAAGTAGATATTGAGGTCCATACCCTGCTGCTTGAGCTGCTGCTCAAATGTACGCATAATAGCATCGATTCTCTGCTCAAACATACAGTTAGGGATAGGTGAATCAACCTTTGCAATGAGTTCGTTGAGAACTGCATTCTCAAAAGCATTGTCAGCCTGCTTTACAGCTGCATCTTCAAGCTTTGTTCTGATATCAGCCTTGTACTCATCTACTGTATCAAACTCAGTAGCATCCTTTACGAGATCATCGTTGATCTCAGGAAGCTCCTCATAGCTGATAGCCTTGAGCTTACACTTGAATACAGCTTCCTTACCAGCGTAATCAGTCATCTGATAGTTCTCAGGGAATGTAACATTAACATCAAACTCATCGCCGATATTGTGACCTACAACCTGATCCTCAAATCCGGGAATAAACTGACCGCTACCGAGACGAAGGGGGTGATCCTCGCCCTTACCACCTTCGAATGCTTCGTCACCAAAGAAGCCTTCAAAATCAATGACAACTTCATCGTTAAGCTGAGCAGCTCTGTCGTCTACTGAAACGATACGAGCGTTCTTCTTTCTGATGATGTCGATCTGCTTGTCAATATCCTCATCTGTGATTTCCTTTACAGCCTTTGCAGCCTTGATGCCCTTGTAATCGCTGATTTCGATCTCAGGCTTTGTAACACAGATAGCCTTAAGCTCAACGCCGTTCTCCTTGTCGATAGAAACGATTTCTACGTTAGGTCTGTCAACGAGTTCAAGGTTGCTTTCCTTGATAGCTGAATCGAGCTCAGGTCCGATAAGAAGGTTAATAGCGTCCTCATAGAAAGCGCCCTCACCGAAAGTCTTTTCAGCAAGCTTTCTTGAAACCTTACCCTTTCTGAATCCGGGAAGCTGAATATTCTTCTTAGCTCTCTGATATGCCTTTTCTACTGCATTTTCAAAAGTTTCAGCGTCAATTGAAATAAGTAATTCAGTTGTGTTAACATCTGTTTTTGTTGATGATTTTAAGCTCATAATTTATATTTCCTCCATTATTTTATAAACCATACTTTTAATATTATACCACAATTCAATTATATTTTCTATAGAATTCTCACACTTCTACATTCGTGATAATTCACATCACCTTTAGTGGAGAAAATTGTAAATAATCACCAGAAATTAAATGAAAATCTATATCATCATATACACCTTTTACGCACAGATTATGCGCATTGCGTCCGTGAATGTGTCCATAATAGCAAGCTTTGATTTTATACCTATATAATATATCAAGAATATCGTAATTGAAATTATTTCCGAATATAGGCGGATAATGCATAAAAACAATAGGTTCAAGCTGATTATCCACAGCGGATTTTATTGAAGCTTCAAGCCTCTGGACCTCTCGCGCAAGAACCTTTGCGTCCTGAGTCTCTCCTGGCATATTCACCCAGCCACGTGTTCCGCAAATTCCGAAATTCCCATAGCGATAATGATTGTTATGAAGAATTTTTATTGTTTCAAATCCCTCTGAAGCAAAGAAATCCTCCATTTTCTTCTTGGTACTCCACCAATAATCGTGATTGCCTTTAAGGATTATCTTCTCACCCGGAAGAGAATTAATAAATTCAAAATCCGGTCTTGCCTGTTGCAGTGACATTCCCCACGAAACATCGCCGGCAATCACTACAGTATCCTCTTCTTTTATTGACTCACGCCAGTTTTTTTCAATCAGTTCCTGATAATTATCCCAGCCATTAAATATTTTCATTGTTTTTCCCGGATCTCCGAAACAGAGATGCAGGTCACCAATAACAAATAAACTCATCAGTCACCTTATTTATATACCGAGATCATTGAGAACATATTCCTTCATAGTATCCTTCTCAATAGAATCATTGAATCTCTCAGGTTTATTCTTAAGATCAGCAAGAGCGCTCGGAATTGCAAGATTTGAAAGCTCATATAGCTTGTCTACCATTGCATACTCATCAAGATCTGAAGCAGTTCCATCAAGTGCCTCAAGAACACTTGCGCTGAACTTATAAGGACTTGCTGTAGAAGCAATAACAGTCTTTGTTGTATCACCTGTTTCCTTCTTATAGTCCTCATAAACCTTTACAGCAACAGCTGTATGTGTATCGCAGGTATATGAATACTTCTTGTAGATTTCGCTGATTGTAGCCTTTGTCTGCTCATCATCGCAGAATCCACCATAGAACTCTTCATTGAGCTTTGCCTTGATATCTTCTGTTACCTCGTATCTGCCTTCAGCGGAAAGCTTAGCAAACCAATCAGAAATAACAGCGTCATTTCTGCCTGTCATAAGGTAAAGGAGTCTTTCAAGATTGCTTGAAATAAGAATGTCCATTGATGGAGAACATGTTGCATAAAACTTACGGTTTCTGTCATACACTCCTGTGTTGATGAAATCTGTAAGAACATTATTGATGTTTGAAGCGCATATAAGCTTATTTACCGGAACGCCCATATGCTTTGCGTAATACGCTGCAAGAATGTTGCCGAAATTACCCGTGGGAACAACAATGTTTATTTTATCTCCCAGAGCGATCTCCTCGTCCTTAACAAGCTCAGCATATGATGAGATATAGTAAACTATCTGCGGAACAAGTCTTCCCCAGTTGATTGAATTCGCACTTGAAAACATCATACCGTTATCATCAAGCATCTTCTTGATATTCTCATCTGTAAAAATAGTTTTTACGCCTGTCTGGCAGTCATCAAAATTGCCCTTGAGAGCACAAACGCCAACGTTTTCACCCTCCTGAGTCTTCATCTGACGCTTCTGCATAGGACTAACACCCTGTTCGGGATAGAAAACAAGAATCTGTGTGCCCTCTACGTCCTTAAATCCCTCAAGAGCAGCCTTACCTGTATCGCCTGATGTTGCAACAAGAATAACTATCTTCTTATCAAGGTTAATCTTCTTAGCTGATGTTGTAAGGAAGTAAGGTAAAATCTGAAGTGCCATATCCTTGAATGCACATGTAGGGCCATGCCACAGCTCAAGCATATATGTACCGTCGAATAAATGTGAGATTTCAGCGATACTTTCACTTTCAAAATTTTTTGTACTATATGCGTTATCAGCACAATAATGAATTTCAGCCTCAGTAAAATCTGTAAGGAACTTTGAAAATACATAAGCAGCCTTATCAGCATAGCTCTTTGTACCGAGCGTTTTGATCTCATCAAGAGTAATTTCAGGAATTGACTCAGGAACAAAAAGTCCTCCCTCCGCTGAAATACCACGAGTAATAGCCTCGGCGCTGCTGACCTTAATACTACTGTCTCTTGTACTGTTGTATAACATAACATCACCCTTTAAAAAATAAATTTAGTGCCTGTTGTATCAAAGGCATTTTTTATATAATCAATGCTGCAAACACTTCTGCCATCGAAAATAACCTGCGCCACGTCAAAGCGAGGTTGAAGCAGAGTTTGATTTTTGCAACAATAATCAACTGCTGTTTTAATAATTAGTTCTTTCTTCTTTTTTGTAATTGCGTCATATCCGCTTATAAGGCTGTCAGGCTTTCTTGTTTTTACCTCTACAAAAATGATATAATCATCATTTTCAGCGATGATATCAATCTCTCCACCCTTTATACGATAGTTTCTTGATACTACTGTATAACCTGATTTTTCAAGATATGAGCATACGTAATCTTCACCGATTTTTCCGATTTCAGTTTTTTTCATTTAATATCTTCCTCAGAAAGCTTTTACGATGAACATCTGACGCTCCATACTTAAGAAGCATCTCTGTATGAAGCTTTGTGCCGTATCCCTTATGCTTTTCAAACATATACTCAGGATATTTTTCGGCTATCTCCTTCATATAGCGGTCTCTTGCAACCTTTGCAAGAACAGATGCAGCTGCTATTGAAGCTGAAGTCGCATCTCCCTTTATAACATACTGTGCGGGACACTCAAGTGAAGGAAGCTTGTTACCGTCAACAAGTGCATAATCGGGATTAAGTCCAAGTCCCTCAACAGCTCTTTTCATTGCAAGCATTGTTGCCTGAAGTATATTCAGCCTATCAATCTCTTCAACGCTTGCTGTAGCTATACAATAAGCATCAGCTTTTTCCCTTATTATATCAAAAAGAAGCTCTCTGTTCTTCTCAGATATCTTCTTGCTGTCGTTAAGACCTTCAATGAGAACATCATCACTGAGAACAACCGCAGCTGCATAAACATCGCCTGCAAGAGGTCCTCTTCCCGCTTCATCGACACCGCAAAGCACAGGATATTTCTTTCTCAGCTCTTTATCATAGCTGAAAAGCTCTTCATGCAACACCAATTTAGCCATTTTATTCCCTTTCCGGCATTTCAAGCGTAATCTTGCCCAGCTTACCGCTTCTGAACTCATCAAGAACAGTTATTGCTGCGCGCTCGGTATCAATTTCTCCGCCTGATATCATCATACCACGCTTTCTTCCTACCTTTTCAAGAAGAACCAGGCCTGTATCCTCAGGCTGTGCCTCTACCTTATAGCGCTCTTTAAGCGAATCGGGATAATTCTCAGCAAGGAAATAAAGAAGCTTCATTGCAAGTGTTTCTGTATCAAGGATATCATCGTTTATTGCTCCTGTAAACGCAAGTCGAAGGGCAACAGACTGATCCTCAAACTTAGGCCACAGAACTCCGGGCATATCAAGAAGCTCTACACCGTTTTCTAATTTTACCCACTGTTTTGTTCTTGTTACACCGGGACGATCCTCAACCTTTGTGCGTTTAGCTCCCGCCATTCTGTTGATGAACGAAGACTTACCCACATTCGGAATTCCCACTATCATAAGACGTATCGTTGCTCCGGACATACCGTGAGCTTTTCTTTTCTCCATAAGCTCCTTAAGAACCTTGTTTTTTACAGTGGGAAGAAAATTTTTAAGTCCTTTTCCGGATTTACAGTCAACAGCCATTGCTGTGACACCTTTTTTGTTGTAATAATTAATCCATGCCTGTGTTGCCTTTTCATCTGCAACATCGCATTTGTTAAGCAGAACTATACGTGGCTTTCCTCCTGTAAGAGACTCCATTTCAGGGTTTCCGCTACTTAAAGGAGTTCGTGCATCAAGCAGTTCCACAACAGCGTCAACAAGAGAAATATTCGCCTTGATGAGTCTTCTTGTTTTAGCCATATGTCCTGGAAACCACTGTATATTTTTAATTTCAGAATTATCCAAAACTTCCTCCATATCAACTGATAATACCTATTTCACTTACTGGTGAAATACGTAAAAAAACCTTACCTACTATATCTTCTTCAGCAACAAATCCTATTTCATCTGATCTGCTGTCTTTTGAAACGGCTCTGTTATCGCCCAATACGAAAACATAGCCATCAGGCACTGTAACAGGATACTTTCCTGTAAATGCTTTTTCATCATTATGAGTAAGACCTGTGATATAATCTTCCTCAAGTACAACCCCGTCAACAGTAATCGTACCTTTTATAAAGTCTATATCAACGGTCTGTCCTTCGGTAGCGATAACACGCTTTACAATCTGCTTGTCAAGACCTTCTTTTTTTACAATGTTGTTGTTCTCATCAAGCAAATAAGCATCATAAGCGTTGATTATAACGATATCCTCAGCTTCGGGATCGACACAAAACGCCGATGCAAGTATCATATCGTCCTCAAAAAGAGTGTTCATCATAGAATCGCCCTTAACTGTAGCAATTCTGAGTAAAAAAGTAAATACAAGCGTAATTACAAACATAGAAATAAAAACAGTTTCTATTATACTGAATAACTCATTGATTTTTTCCTTGTTTTTACTTCTTTTCATTAATTAGTCACTCCGGATTGATTATAAAATTTCAAACTGTGAAAAAGGAGCATATTTCATTACAGCTTTTCCGTAAATCTGCTCTTTCTTTATAAGACCGACAAGCTGATTTCGGCTGTCTGATGAATGGTTGCGGTTATCACCCATTACAAAATAATATCCCTCAGGAACGCAAAGAGGATACTCAAACGCGCCGTCATTATCAAGTGTCAGATCATTTATATATGGTTCATCAAGAACCTTGCCATCTACTGTTACTGTTCCAGTTGCAAAGTCTATATCAATTGTCTGTCCGCCACAAGCTATTACTCTTTTAATAATACACTCGTCCAGCGGAACACTGGGACTTGCATAAACCTCGCCTGAATCGTCAAGAAGATATGCCGAATCGTTCTCAATTACAACAATATCTCCGTATGACAGATCAAACATAACGGTTGACATAAATATTCTGTCCTCGTCATTAAGTGTAGGAACCATTGATGTTCCCACAACATTTACAGGATGAAGCAGATATGTGAAAATCATTACTATGGCAAATACCGTAATAATTGTTGATTCAATAATCTCAAGAATATCTGTTAATAATGATTTGCTTTTTTTATCTTTATCCACGTTATTCCCGATTGTTTTATTTTCAGTGTTTTCCATACTAATTTCCTCACATTACGTAAAAATTTCCAAGTAGCAAAAAAGGGACTCTAAGTCCCTTCAAGGCAAAGAGATGAGTCAGACAGCATATGCCGTCTGAACTCAGCCTGCAACTTGTTAGCGAATCTGCTCCTTAACCTTAGCAGCCTTACCTACTCTGTCTCTGAGGTAGTAAAGCTTAGCTCTGCGAACCTTACCGCTTCTTACAACCTCAACCTTGTCTACAACAGGAGAGTGGAGAGGGAAAACTCTTTCAATACCGCATCCGTGAGCTACACGTCTTACAGTAAATGTCTCTGCGATTCCACCGTGCTTCTTAGCGATAACTGTACCCTCAAAAATCTGGATACGGCTCTTGTCGCCTTCCTTGATCTGTACGTGAACCTTTACAGTATCACCTACATTAAACTGTGGAACGTTTTCCTTAAGGCTTGAATTGCTGATCATTTTAAGTGCATCCATTGTAATTTCCTCCTAAATTTCCGAACATTCTTACCTGTCTGAGAGATACGGTTCAGCATTCCGTACAACTCAGAAAATAATAATAAACATATCAGCTTGAACTGCCGATCAAAAGCAAGCAGAGGACTGTTCGATTTAATGTCTTTCGGCATTAATTCTCATTCGCATACAGCGAACGGACTTCAAATGCTTTTATATCATACCATACTTTTTTAAAAAATGCAAGCCTTTTTACAAAAAAATTTCATTATTTTCACAAAGTATTCCGGTACGTTTGATTTTAAGGATTTCAAAGGTGTTTTCGGCATATTCTCTGAACGCGTCGATAACCAATGTCGGATTGTAGTTTGTCTTTGTTCCCGCCGGAAGACGCATATCAAGCAGGACTTTTCCTTCATTAGCAACAATGCTGACCACCTCTATGGCGGGCTTTATATCTACTGTCTTTATACCCTTTTTGGTCTTTTTCTCAACATTTATCTCGTCCTGAGCCATAAATTTATTGAACTCAGCAATAAGCTCTTCGGTATTCTGAGCGTCAATCAATATGCAGTACTCAGCCTTTGCTATTTCGGTAATTTTCTTTTTCTGCTCTGAAACCGAGACAACACCCATACCTTCAGGCATTACTGCGTTAAGACGCTCTTTAACCTCTTCAAGAGAGATATCCTCAGTAATATTGAAATCCATTATCTCGCACTCGCTCTCAAATCCAAGACTGAGCGCAAGTGCAAAGGAATAGTAAGGGTGAGGATTAAAGCCCTCTGTGTACCATACCGGAAGCTTTGAACGTCTGAATATTCTGAGCATACAGCGGTTAAGATCAAGATGCGAAATATACACCGATCTGCCTGTCTTTTTAAATACAGCTCTTAATCTAAGCAAAGCACTTACCTCCCGTATGTTTTGTCACTCCGCAGGCAGAGCATTTGTTTCTGCAGTGTGGAGTCGTTACAGCGTTATGTGCTGTTTTATTTTCTCTTACGAAAAACTCCTTGGAAATGTAATAATCAAGGTGATCCCAGGGGAGAATTTCATCATATCCGATTTTTCTGTTGGCATAAAACTCAGGAGCAACACCACACTCCTCAAAAGCTTCCATCCATTTGTCAAACTTGTAGTATTCGCTCCAGCTGTCAAATTTACAGCCTTTCTTCCAGGCAGTGTATATTACGTCGCAGAGTCTTCTGTCACCCTTTGCAAGGACAGCTTCAAGTATGCTTACATCAGGATCATGCCAGCTTACCTTGATCTTCTTTGTCTTTACCGAGTCCACAAGAAGCTTCTGTTTACGCTCTATCTCTGCACGGGTATCCTGAGGCTCGAACTGGAACGGAGTAAAAGGCTTCGGAACAAATGTTGCCGTACTTATAGAAACCTGCACTCCCCTTCCTTTCGGACGGTTTTCTATGCTGTAATACAGGTCTACAACACGCTGGGCAAGCTCTGCCATTCCCACGATATCCTCATCGGTTTCTGTGGGAAGCCCCATCATAAAGTAAAGCTTCACACTTGAATAACCGCCTTCAAAGGAAATACGGCAGGTATTCATAAGCTCCTCTTCGCTTACATTCTTGTTAATAACGTCTCTGAGTCGCTGTGTGCCTGCTTCGGGAGCAAAGGTAAGCCCGCTTTTTCTGACTTTTTTAATTTTCTCAAGAAGCTCCTCTGAAAAATTATCAACTCTTAATGAAGGCAGTGAAAGATTAATGCGTTCACTCTCTGTATAGTCAATAAGCTTTGAAAGCATATTATTGATTTCCGAATGATCACTTGTACTAAGTGAAGCAAGCGAAACCTCGTCATAGCCTGTATTTTCACAAAGCGCCTTTGTCTGAGCACATATTGTATCTGTGCTTTTTTCTCTGAATGGACGGTATATAAAGCCCGCCTGACAGAATCTGCAACCTCTTATACAGCCTCTGAGCACCTCTACCGATGCTCTGTCGTGAACGATCTCTGTAAAAGGAACTACAAAATTATCGGGATAATAAACCTTGTCAAAATCCTTGATAATGCGTTTCTTTACTGTTTCAGGAGCTCCTTCGGACACTGTAAGACTGCTGATAGTTCCGTCCTCGTTATACTCAAAATTGTAGAACATAGGAACATATATACCCTGAATCTGAGAAGCCTCCTTCAGAAATTCATAGCGGTTGCTTCCCTTCTTTTTATGTTCAAGGTAAAGATCCATAAGCTCAAGATTTACTTCTTCGCCTTCACCAAGAATAAAAAGGTCAAAAAAGTCAGCAAGAGGCTCAGGATTACATACACAGGGACCTCCTGCACATACAATATTGTTAAGAGAGTCTCCGCGATCCCTTGCATAAACAGGGATTCCGGCAAGATCAAGCATATTAAGTACATTGGTATATGAAAGCTCATACTGCATTGTAAAGCCGATAAAATCAAATTCCGTCAAAGGATCAAGGCTTTCCAGTCCGTAAAGAGGGATATTGTTATCTCTCATCAACTGCTCAAAATCCTCTGCGGGAGCAAAAACCCTTTCGCACCAGTAATTCTCACGCTCATTTATAAGAGAATAGAGTATCTTCATTCCCAGATGAGACATTCCTATATCGTATGTATCAGGAAAGCAGAATGCAAATCTAACATCTATCTTCGATTTATCCTTGATTACACTTCCTACTTCTCCACCTATATATCTCGAAGGCTTCTGGACAGAGAGAAGTATTTTTTCTATCTTTTCTTTAAGCATTTTTTCCTCCGTAATGATAATTCTTATTTAAGGTTCTTATCGGTAAATCTAAAGGGCAAGAATTCCGACAACTTATGTTCTCCGTCAGACAACACTATGACAAAGTCATCTCCGCAGAATTCAGACAAAACCTGCAGACAGGCTCCGCACGGAGTACAGGGAACAGTAAAGTCACCGTTTCCGCTTCCGGCTACGGCGATAGCAGAAAATTCGGAATAGCCCTCGGAAACAGCCTTGAACACTGCAGACCGCTCAGCACATATAGTAAGAGAATACGATGCGTTTTCTATATTACAGCCTGTGAAAACCTTCCCCTCTTTTGTAAGCAGTGAAGCTCCCACTTTGAATTCTGAATATGGCGAATATGAAAAAGCAGACGCCTTTACCGCTTCATTCCATAGCTCTTTATAATCCAATTAACTCACCCTTTTCTTTCAATCTTTGTTTTTTACCGTCGGGAGTCATTATATATGTATTATTAAGCTGAGATGCAAGACTTCCTGTAAAAGCTCTTCTGTATTCATTTCTGAGCTCTGTCTGCTCAAGCTTTTCTTCTTCGTTAAGTCCTACTGTCTTTGATTTTCTTGCAAGCTCGTTTATTCTGTCAATTTTTTTCTGTTCCATCGTTTCACCTCATAATTCAAACATTTCATTAATTATAACATAATCCCATAATTATTTCAAGTACCGTACTGGATTTTCCTCTTTCCATATGTTATAATTGATTATAATTAGAATCGGGAGGTATTACAATGAAAAAAATCGCTCTTGTCACAGGCGGAACAGGCGGAATAGGCTCCTCAATATGCAGAACTCTTGCCGAAAACGACTATTTTGTTATAGTGAATTATTCAAAGGCAGAAGCTAAAGCTCAGGCTCTTGCAAATGAAATCAACGGAGCTCAGCTGTGTTTTGATGTTTCAGATAAAAAGTCCGTAGCCGATGCTTTGAAATGCATTAATTCAAAATACGGTGCAGTCGATCTGCTGGTGAATAATGCGGGCATATCAGAAATAGACCTGTTCACTCATATAAACGAGACTATTGCAGACAGAATTTTAGATATAAATCTCAAAGGAACTATGAATTGCTCACGTGCAGTACTTCCTTCAATGATAAACAAAAAATCAGGCTGTATAATCAATATTTCTTCAATCTGGGGACAGTGCGGTGCCTCTTGCGAGGTGGATTACTCCGCCTCAAAGGCAGGAATTATAGGATTTACTAAAGCACTTGCAAAAGAGGTAGGTCCCTCAGGCATAAGAGTAAACTGCATTGCCCCCGGATTCATTATGACAGAAATGAACAGTCGATTTACACAGGAAGAGCTGGATATGATCGTTGAAGATATTCCCCTTTGCTTTCTTGGCAAGCCCCAACACGTTGCAGATGCTGTTGCTTTTCTGGCTTCCGAAAAGGCTTGCTATATTACAGGACAGACACTTGCTGTAAACGGCGGTATGTTTATTTAATTTTTTAACCCCGATTTGCATTATTAAATACTACTGATAATCCCTAATAGATCATTCGTTAAAATCAACAAATTCAATCCCTTAGCTCAGTGCAATTTTGCTAAAGTTCCGAAAAAGATGACAGAAAGATGATATTTTTTTATCAAGCTTGAACTTTATTTCGTTTTGTGATATATTTATTATTGGATAAATAAATATAAATACGTTTATGTCTTTTTCCTTTAGAGGTGGTATTAATTATGAAAGATAAATTTATTTCATTGAAAAACAGCTTTTCAGCAGGGATTAAGCGTTTGAATAATAAAAGAGAACTTAATACTGAAAAATTCAAGCATCTCAATCTCTGGCTTTTACTTTTATTCCCGTTGTTTATCTGCTGTATGGCAGAGATCAATCAGGGAAAATATATTTCTTCTTTCCTGAATTTCGTTTATGACCGACCTTCAGTAATGCTCTTTAATATTATTATTGCTTCTATTATTTTCCTGTTTCTTCTTGCTTTGTTAAGAAAAGGCTGGATAGCTGTTACTATCGAAAGTTTCATTTATATGGCTCTCAGTACAACTGAGCTTTTCAAATACGGAACAAACGGCAATCACCTTATTCTTTCCGATATGAAGCTCTTCAGAAGCGTTAAAAGTCTTACTTCGTTCGCTTATATAAAGATTACTCCTCAGCTTATTCTCTATTTTGCTATTGTAATTGCGTATATTCTGGCTGTGTTCTATTTCAACCCTAAGTTCAGACTCAGCCCGGTAAAGAGAATCGCTTCTGTTACAGCTTGTATTCTCCCTTGCGTCGGACTCGTTATTTCTCCGAAGTTTGCTTCTCCTATATACTCACTCTTTAATCTCGACACAACTTCTGCAACAAATGCTTTTCTTCTTAATGAAAAATTCGAAAGCAACAGCCTTATGGCTTTTCTCGTTGAAACAGCTTCCGAAAGCTTCAGCAACAGACTGACTGAGCCTGAAGAATATGATGAAGAGGTCATTGATGATATCGTAGATGTTGCTGTTGAAGAAGAAATGAACTTTAATGGCGGTGTAAAGCCTAATGTTATCGTTATTATGAGCGAAGCTTTTGCCGATTTCAGAGTTTTTGATGAGCTGAATGTGGACGATAAGCACTACGCCGGTTTTGATAAGGCTTCAGAAGAAGGTTACGGCGGTGTCGCTATCACTCCTACATATGCAAGCTTTACTGTTCGTTCTGAATTTGAACTCCTTTTCGGTCTTCCTGTTCGTTCACTGAATGATCCTAATATGCCTCAGCGTGAACTCGCAGAACGTGAACAGCCCGCACTCGCTCAGTATTACAACAGCTGGGGATATGAAACAGCTTACATTCACCCCTTCCAGAATACATTTTACAGCAGAAACCGTATCTATGAGCAGTTCGGCTTTGACCAGCTTCTTTTCGCTCACCAGGATTATTCCAACTTTACTGTTCCTGTAGAGTATTACGGCACTTATATTGAGGACGCTACTGTATATAATCAGATCAACAAGCTCATTACAGAAACTGATGAGCCTATGTACATTCATACAACTACTATGCAGAATCATCAGCCCTATGACCAGGGTGAAGATCCTACAGATGAGTTCGGAAACTACCTCAGCTGGATTCAGCACTCAAATGAGTCTATGACCGTTTTCCTCGATAGCCTTAAACAGCTTGATGAGCCTACTCTCGTTTTCTTTGTCGGCGATCACTTCCCTTCTCTCAGAGGCGATACAGGCGTTTACAGCCAGCTCGATATTTCAAGTGAAAACTGCAGTGTTCTTTATGAGCAGAAATACTTTATCTGGAGTAACTATGACGCAGATTTTTCTGTAATTCCCGAAAAA
Organism: Ruminococcus sp.; assembly: GCA_015066875.1. Classification (GTDB taxonomy): domain Bacteria; phylum Bacillota; class Clostridia; order Oscillospirales; family Ruminococcaceae; genus Ruminococcus. Next base: position 29,962 of record SVNM01000007.1, on the reverse strand, counting down.
CCTGTTTCATTCTTCTATATGCCTTATGTTCTTATGGATATTATAGATGCTCCGCGCGACGAGTTCATCCAGACTATGATGAATTATATGGAAACTACTCCCATTTACTCAACAAGCTATGACTGCACTGTACCGAGAAACGAAGAGCTTGATGTTCTCACTTATGACCGTGTAATCGGTGATGTAATGTCACCTTGTCCTATTCCCGATGAGATTTTAGAAACTTCTTCGGATAATTAATCAACTTTTTCAAGGATTGGTGTTTCAAATGAAAGAATTATCTATCGGTTTAAAAGCAACAGCTTCTCTTACTGTTAACAGCGAAAATCTTGCTGTTAATGTCGGAAGCGGAAGTCTTGAAGTTTTTGCTACTCCTATGATGGTTATGCTTATGGAAAAAGCTTCCTGTCAGTGCATTAAGGATTACCTTGAAAATGATGAAACTTCTGTCGGTACAGAAATTGCTGTACAGCATATCTCAGCTACTCCTGCCGGAATGAATGTTACTGCTGAAGCTGAAATCACTGAAATCAACGGACGCGAAATCACATTCAATGTAACTGCTTCTGATGAATCAGGTCTGATAGGAAAAGGCTCACATAAAAGATTTATAGTTTATGGCGAGAAATTCACAGCCAAAACACAGGCAAAGCTTAAATAAGTTTAAAAGCCTTCGGTTTTTACCGGGGGCTTTTGCTTTGATTTATTCTATCACATTAGTTATCTGCCTTTTCACATAAAAATCTGTTTTTTTCTGTGCCCTATCATAATTTTATCACATAAAAGCTTATAATATAATTATAGCAAAAAAGCAAACATCTGAGCTGTGTTTGCAGGAAAGGAATGTTTATATGTCAGATAATTTCAACGAATATGAAAATAATCAGGATTCTTATAATTCTTGTACTTATAGTTCTGAAAATAATTCTGATAATAAAAAGAAAAAAGGTAATAAAGGACTCAAGGCTGTAGCTCTCATTTTATGTATGGCTATAGTTGCAGGCGGTTCAATTCAGGTATATAAGTTCATAGATGAGAACAATCACAAGGTTTCTGATTTTGATGAGGAAGAAACTACCGAAAAAGCAACTTCTGCTATGGAAAGTACAAAAAAGACAGAAACAAATGATCTGCCCGATGAGGATATCCCAAGTCTTATTGAGCTTGCTTCACGCGAGGATGCTAAGCCTATTCCGACTATTGTTGAAGAGGTTATGCCTTCTGTTGTGGGTATCTCTTCCACTTTTGAATATACTCCTACTATTAACAACGGTTGGAACTGGGGCTTCGGCGGAGGCACCTCTCAGGGCTCTGCTCAGACTTTTGTCGGCACAGGTACCGGTATTGTTATGACCGATGATGGATATATTATTACTAACGCTCACGTTGTTTATGACGAAAGCGAGTATCAGTGCGGTGAAGCTGTTGAAGTTTCTGTTCTCTTTACCTCAAATAACGATGAAGAGGATTACACTGAACACGATGCAAAAATTATTGCCTATGACAGAGAAACCGATATCGCCGTTCTTAAGGTAAATGAGACTGGCCTTACTCCCGCCTCATTCGGTAACAGTGAAGAATTGCGTGTAGGTGAGCTGGTAATCGCTATTGGTAATCCCCTTGGCTTTGACCTTTTCGGCTCTGTAACAAGCGGTATAGTTTCTGCTCTTGACAGAGAGATCAACATAAACGAAAAGAATATGAACCTGATCCAGACCGATGCTGCTATAAATTCAGGTAACTCAGGCGGTCCCCTTCTTAACAGCTGCGGTCAGGTTATCGGAATAAACTCTGCTAAAATGTCATCAAGCTATTCTTCATCAGCAAGCATTGAAGGTCTCGGATTTGCTATTCCAATCGATGAAGCAAAATTAATTATAGATGACCTTATTAATTATAAATATGTACGTGGCAGACCTCAGATCGGTATCACCACTCAGGATGTAAGTGAAGTTGTTTCAAGATACTATAACATTCCTATGGGTATATATGTAGTTGATGTCGTTGAAGGAAGTACTGCCGAATTCGCTGGCATTAAGTCCGGTGACGTTATTATCGGTATTCAGGGTGAGTCTGTTTCAACTGCTGAAGAACTCAACGAAATCAAAAATCAGTATAAAGCAGGCGAAGAAATAACTCTTACAATTACACGTGATGGGGAGGATATTGAAATTTCTCTCATACTTCAGGAAAAAACATCAGAAAATATTGAGCCTACCGAAGAGTCTCAGGAAGACGATAATTCAGATAACAGATAACAATCTATATCTTCTCCTTATTCAAAGAAGCCGACATTATAGAAATGTCGGCTTCTTTATTTTCTTTTTTAAAAGAAAACCACCTCAGAATTTTTCTGAGGTGGAATACAATTAATCTGCAATAAATACTGAAAACGCTCTGTATGCCATATACACGTCAATTTTTGATACAACCTCATAAGGAGCATGCATAGACAATACGGGAACTCCCACATCGATTGTGTCAATATTGAGATTTGCAATGTAAGCAGCAACTGTTCCGCCACCGCCCATATCTACCTTGCCTAATTCACCTGTCTGCCATATAACATTTTCTTTATCAAGAAGTCTTCTTACTCTTCCCACAAACTCTGCAGAGGCATCAGAAGTACCTGATTTACCGCGTGCTCCTGTAAACTTTGTAACACATACACCCTTATTTATATAAGCACAGTTATTGCGTTCATTTACTTCAGGGAATGTAGGATCAAATGCTGCATTTACATCTGCGGAAAGACATTCTGATGCAGAGATTACTGTTCTTCCATTTGAACCAAGTGCCTCTGCGATATCTGCAAGGAAATATTTTAAGAATGCTGAGCAAAGTCCTGTATTTCCATCGCTTCCTGTCTCTTCCTTATCAGCAAGTACTGTTACTACTGTATGATAAGGTTTTTCACACTCAAGAGTAGCTGTCAGCGCTGTATAAGCACATACTCTGTCATCGTGACCGTATGAGCCTATCATACTTCTGTCAAAGCCTATATCCTTTGCCTTGAACGCAGGAACAGCCTCAAGCTCTGCAGAAATAAAATCTGATTCTGTAATTCCGTACTTTTCAAAAAGGAGATTAAGGATATTAAGCTTTACAAGCTCACTGCCCTCGTCGTCCTTGAAAGGTCTTGAACCGATAAGAATATTCAGCTCTTCACCCTTTATTCCCTGTGAAAGGTTACGCTTCATCTGATCTGTTGCAAGGTGTGGGAGAAGATCTGTCACACAAAATACAGGATCATTCTCGTTCTCACCGATTGAAACTGTAACCTCACTGCCATCAGCCTTTACAATAACTCCATGAAGTGACAACGGAATAGCTGTCCACTGATATTTCTTGATACCACCGTAATAATGTGTTTTGAATAATGCAATCTCGTTATCCTCATATACAGGATTCTGCTTCATATCAAGTCTGGGAGAGTCAATGTGTGCAGCACAGATTCTTGTTCCCTCTTCAATGGGTGCACTGCCTATTATTGATGCTATAAGTGCTTTTCCTCTGTTGTTGCGATAAATCTTATCGCCCGCAGAAAGCTTCATTCCGCATTTATACTCCTTAAATCCCTTAGCCTCAAGAAGCTTGATTGAAGCAGTTACAGCTTCTCTCTCAGTTTTTGCTTCGTCAAGGAAGGTTTTATAATTCTCGCAGTAATTATCGCACTGCATAAGTTCTTCTTCTGTCATTCGGAAAACTCCGTTTTTTCTTGACACAAAAAGCTTTTCCTTAAGTTCTTTTACTGTATTCTTGTTTTCAGACATAGTAACCTCCAATAATAAGCAGATTACTCAAAATGTAATCTGCTGTTATTTTTATTCTGATTTATTCTTATTATGGAAATAAATCTTGATTTTATCCGATACCTCTTTTGAAATCTCAGCCAGAGCCTCAATTGAGCTATTGTTTTTTATTATGAAATCAGAATTATTTTCAAAAAACTCCTCATCAAGCTGTGAGTTCATTCGTTTGCGTGCTTGCTCAGAAGTAAGTCCGTCACGGTTTATTATCCTGTTTTCACGTGTTTTCTCATCAGCTACAACTGATATTACAAGCTCACAGAAATCATCAGCTCTGCTTTCAAACAATGTGGGAGCATCAAGCAATATAAGCTTTTCACCGTTGAGTGAATGTTCACGTATCTGTTTCAGAATTTCACCTGTGATATAAGGATATGTAATTGAATTCAGAATCTCAAGCTTACCCTTATCAGAAAATACTATATCCGCAAGAGCTTTTCTGTTTAATGTTCCGTCCTGTGATTTCACCTGTTTACCAAACATATCAAATATTTCTTCAAGGCACTCCTGACCTTTTTCAGTCACCTTTCTTGCTACCATATCAGCATTAATAACCGAAAAACCATTTGCCTTGAATGTTTTTGATACTGTACTTTTTCCAGCACCTGTCTGTCCGGTAAGACCTATCACCATTACGCCATTCAGACTGTTCATATCCTTATCACCTCAAATCCTGCCGCTCTTATAAGACGGTTATATACTGCAAGACCCACACCCTCTTTTGAAGGAGCTCTCACAAAAACTTTTTTAGCGCCCATTTCGTCAAGCTCACGCAACTTTGAAAAAATATTATGAGCCAACTGACTGTCATTGCTTCCGTATGTCAGATATCTGTATGGGAAACTTTCCGCGTCAGTATCAAAAATGAGTCCGTAAACATCATCTCCGTAATTTCTGCCTACATATTCAGTAAATGCTTCTATAGCACCCTCTAAAAGAACAATATCTGCCTGAGGTGAATAGTGCTTGTACTTCATACCCGGCGAGCTTACAGTTTCTCCTGCCTCTACCTCTTTCAGTATTGCTTTATCAATTATTACATTCCTGCAAATTCTGCTGAGATGCTCACTTGTTACACAGCCCGGACGAAGAATTCTTACTGTATCTTCATTTTCTATTGATATAACAGTTGATTCAAGTCCGAATTCAGACTGTCCACCGTCTACCACAGCTGATATCTTACCACTCATATCGTACATAACGTGAGATGCTGTTGTAGGACTTGGATATCCCGATGTATTAGCTGAAGGAGCTGCTATAGGACAACCAGAAATTTCAATAATCCTTCTCATTACAGGGTGAGCGGGTACTCTTATTCCAACAGTATCAAGTCCACCTGAAGTAACAGAAGGTATCTTATCGTTTTTGGGCAAAATAATTGTAAGCGGTCCGGGACAAAACTCATCTGCAAGTTTATATGCAATTTCAGGTATATGTGATGTGTATTTCACAGCATCGTTAAAATCTGCCAGATGAACTATCAAAGGATTATCTGCCGGTCTGCCCTTTGCTGTGAATATCTTGCGTACAGCATCTTCATTTGAAGCGTCTGCACCCAGTCCGTAAACTGTCTCTGTAGGAATTCCTACTATCTCACCGTTTTTTATGAGCTCTGCAGCTTTATATAAATCCTCCGGTGAATCATTAAATAATATAGTTTCCATAAATTATGCTTCCTGATTTGCAAGCTTTGCAGCCTGATCGGCTGTTGCAAGCGCATCAAACACCTCGTCAAGATTTCCGTTTAGAATATCCTCAAGACGGTATATTGTAAGTCCTATTCTGTGATCTGTAAGACGTCCCTGAGGATAATTGTATGTTCTTATTCGTTCTGAACGGTCTCCTGTTCCTACCTGCATTTTTCTCTCTGAAGCAATTTTAGCATTCTGCTCCTCCTGAAGAGCCTCATAAAGTCTCGAACGGAGAATTTTCATTGCTTTATCCTTATTCTTATGCTGGCTTCTTTCGTCCTGACACTCTACCACCACATTCGTGGGAAGATGTGTTATACGAACAGCTGATTCTGTTTTATTTATGTGCTGTCCGCCCGCACCGCTGGCACGGAAATAGTCTATTTTTAAATCTGTGGGATTAATCTCAAGCTCTACATCATCAGCCTCTACAAGAACTGCAACAGTTACTGTTGAGGTATGAATTCTGCCCTGGGATTCTGTTTCGGGCACTCGCTGTACACGATGTACTCCGCTTTCATATTTAAGTCTTGAGTAAGCTCCGTCGCCTTCAATAAGAAAGCTTATTTCCTTGAAGCCACCGAGCTCTGTATCGTTGGCATTGAGTATTTCCTGTTTCCAGCCTCTTGCCTCTGCATACATTGTGTACATTCTATATAATGAATTTGCAAACAGTGAAGCTTCCTCACCGCCTGCTCCGCCTCTGATTTCGATAATTACGTTTTTATCGTCGTTGGGGTCCTTGGGAAGCAGAAGTATCTTCAATTCCTCGGAAATACGCTCAAGCCCTTCCTTTGCTTCATCGTATTCTGCCTGAACCATTTCCTTGAAGTCCTTATCAAGTCCGCCGTTGTCAAGAAGCTCCTTAGCCTCTGAATAATTATCACTTACAGCTTTATACTCACGATATTTCTCAATAATAGGAGTCATATTCTTGAACTCTCGCATTAACTGAGTGTATAATTTATTATCGTTGACAACATCAGGATCAGAAAGCTTATTGCTTATTTCCTCGTATTTTTCTTCCATTAAAGCAAGTTTTTCAAACATAAATCATTTCTCCTTAAATTTTAATTTAATGAAAACTGCTTTAACGCTATCCCTCATCACTTCTGGTAATTTTCTTGATGCTCTTTTCGATCTTATTTCTCGGCACCATAAACTCTCTTGAGCAATTGGTACACCTTAATCTGAAATCCATTCCGGCACGTATTACAAACATTTCGTTTGAACCGCATGGATGATTTTTTTTCATTGTTAAAATATCGCCCGGTCTGATATCCATAATACGCCTCCTCAATGAATTATTACGAAAATCGTGCATATTACATTATACCCCAATTCACTTCTCAAATCAATATTTTTGCGGTATATTTTTTTCGTTTTGTGGAAAAATAATAAAAACCAATATCAAAACATATAAAACTCGACCAATAATCTGAAAGGATACACTAATGATTATAAGAATTTCCGCTGAATTTGAAAACCCCGATATTGCAGAGCTTGCTTTGAAAAGAGTCAAGGAGTCTCTTCCGGAAATACACTCTGCAAACATTTTCTATAACAAAACATCTGATTATGCAGAAAGACTCCGAAAGGGTAATATTTATACCGTTATACCTACTGCTGTTACCGCACAGGTATATCTAACAGCTGTTATGGAGTCTCCTGCATCTGAAGATGTCATCGAAGAACCCCTCAGAAGCAGAAAAACAAGAGCCTTTGTTATATGCGATTCCTCTCAGAAAAACAATGTAAAGGCTCTGCTGAGCGCTATGGGCGCTTTGAAAATCCATTCCTGATTTTTCTCGGTATATTTTTACCCTTCGCTTCATAATATTGAATATAGAATTTTGGATATGTAATTTCGGAGGTAAAAATGAATAGTTATAAACCTGAAGGCGCTCTCTTCAATACTGAGCTTAATCAAAAGTATATTTCTTCCTTTGACGCTTTAGCTGAGGCTAAAGAAAAAAACATCACTCTTGAAGCACGTGTCTCTGTTTGCGATAACAGCCACAATCTTATTGTCGATCTCCCCTGCGGTAAGGGGATTATCCCGCGATGTGAAGGTGCTATCGGTATCGAAGACGGCTCGACACGTGATATCGCTATCATATCAAGAGTCAATAAAATCGTCTGCTTCAAGGTAACCGATATCAAGATAATCGACGGTGCTTCCTGTGCTTTTCTTTCAAGAAAGCTGGCACAGGAAGAGTGTACCGCTTATTACATAAATCAACTTTCAAGCGGTGATATTATTGACTCTAAGGTTACTCACCTTGAACAGTTCGGGTGCTTTGTGGATATATGCTGTGGAGTCTCTTCTCTGATTCCTATCGACCTTATTTCAGTTTCAAGAATTTCTCACCCATCAGAAAGATTCAGAGTCGGCGAAAATATCAGAGCTATTGTAAAATCCGTTGAAAACGGACGCGTTTTCCTTTCACATAAGGAGCTCCTCGGTACCTGGACCGAAAACGCTTCACAATTCAACACAGGAGAAACTGTTTCAGGTATAGTTCGTTCTGTCGAGGAATACGGCATCTTCGTTGAGCTTACTCCTAATCTCGCAGGTCTTGCTGAGCCTAAACCCGGAATCTCTCCCGGACAACAGGTAAGCGTTTTTATAAAAGCTCTTATTCCCGAAAAAATGAAGGTTAAGCTTGTTATTGTTGATGTCTGCGAGGAAAACCCAAAATTTCAATCTGCTAAATATTACATCACTGAACCTCATATAGATAAATGGAGATATACTCCCGAAAATTGTCAGCGTATTATAGAAACCGACTTCACATAACCCCATCTTTGTCACCTGTTTTCAGGTGACTTTTTTCTTTGTAGACATTTCAGTTTTTTTGTGGTATAATTGTCTGTGAGGTGTGATTGTAATGAAATTTTTAGTTTCTCTTTTATGTTCTGCTATTATTATCTTTGGTACTGCTTCTACGTTTTCTGCGTTTGCAGTCAATAATGAAACTTCTTCAACTACTCAGGTTACAGCTGATGACTCCAAAGAAAAAAGATTTACCGCTACAGACGGTATTACTCTTGCTGTAGGAGTTGTCATCTTTATCGTTACATCTACATCTACTGCTTATTTTACTTATAAAAAAAGAATCGCTGATAAAAAAGATGATTCTTCCGGTGAAACATTATGATGAATGATATTAACTTGTATATTAATTCTGCTTTTTCAGGTTTCTGGCCTCTGGATACTATTGAGGAATACTTTGATGAGTATTCTCACTCTGCTCAATTGCTCGCTGAAGATATCGATTGGGACGAGGTTATACTCTATGCCATTTTCTGCTATGATGACGAAGGTGACTCCTCTGCTCTCATATCTGCTGATTTTATGCTTCTGCGTATGGATTACGATAAGTATATTCAGCTTTGCAGGAAAATCCATAAGAATTGCAGATTGTTTATTTACAGAAATCTTTAGGAGGTCTTATTTTGAATATTCGTAAACTCGCTTCTGTTATTACAGCTGTTTTAATCGTTCCTTTTCACTGCTTCAATAGTGTTTACGCGGAATCTGCTGAACAGGAAACTCATACTGTTACTTTCTGGAGCTTTGATAAATCCGAAGAACTCGCTTCCTTTGAAATTGAGCACGGTGAGGCAATCGATTACTCTGCTGTTGATACTTCCGCTTTAAATACTCATCTTGATAAGGTTACGGAAAGACGTTTTCTTTGCTGGGATCAGATGCCCGAAACTGCTGAAGAGGATCTGGATATTCATGCTCTGTATGAGGAGGCTCGTATCGATCTCGTATCATTGCCCAATCTTCTTTCTTATGATACAAAAACAGGTCCCATTGATCTTACAGGTCTCTCAGTGACTGTTACAATTACTTCTCAGACTGCTGAATTCGACGATGATGGTCAGCGTATCTGCAAAACTAATGTTGTTGATGTTTCTGAGAGCTGTGAGACTGTTCCAGCTGATCTTGATACCGCTTTTGCTGAAAGCGATACCGCAGATGTTTCTATTTATCCTGCGGGCTCTGCAACTGCTATAACTACCTATACAATCTCCTACAAGGATACAGAAACTCCTGTTGAGCCCGATCCTGATAAACATTCAGTCACCTTTTATGGATTTGATAAGGAAGAGGTTATTTGTACCCTTGAGCTCGAAGAAGGAGAGCTTATAGATTACTCGGCTATCGACACCGAGCTTTTACATACTCACCTTGACAAATTCACCGAAAGACGTTTTCTCTGCTGGGACAGTACTCCCGAATCAGTAACTGAAGACATTGAAATTCAGGCTTTATACGAGGAAGCTAAAATTGAGCTTGTTTCTCTCCCAAGCAAAACGGTGTATTACGACAAAACAGGAAATATCAATCTTGATGGTCTTAAGGTAACTATTACTATAAAAACTCAGACCAACGTTTTTGATGAAAATGACGAGCGTATCTCGGAAATCAATGTGGTTGATATTACTCAGAGTTGCAAAACCTTGCCTGAAAATCTTGAAACAGCTTTCTCTGAAAGTGATACCGCAGTAATTTCTATTTATCCCGCCGGCTCTTCAACTGCTCTTGATAATTACTCCATATCATATGTTTCAGGTCTGGGAGATGTAAATCTTGACGGCTCTGTATCCCCTGTAGACGCTTCTCTCGTACTTTCTCATTATGCCGATGTTAATACAGGTGCTGAGGATTCAGAATCTCTGCTTAAGCCTGAACAATGCGACAATGCCGACACAAATAAAGACGGCTCTATCACTACTGTAGATGCAGCAAAAATCCTCAGCTATTATGCTGACTCGGCTACCTCAGGCAATGCATCTTGGAGTTGAACAAACAATTCATAAGCATAAAAAAACCACCTATCAGATAGGTGGTTTTATTTTTATTCAGTTTATGCTATTATACGCAACCCTGTGCCTTCATTGCTTCTGCTACCTTGAGGAAGCCTGCAATGTTTGCTCCTGCCATATAGTTGCCTTCCATACCATATTCCTTAGCTGCATCGTCGCAAGCCTTGAAGATGCTCTTCATAATGCCGTGAAGCTTAGCGTCAACTTCTTCAAATGACCATGAAAGTCTCTCGCTGTTCTGGCTCATTTCAAGACCTGATGTTGCTACACCGCCTGCGTTTGCTGCCTTAGCGGGACCGTAGAGAAGTCCGTTGCTGAGGTATGTCTCGATAGCCTCGGGAGTTGAAGGCATATTTGCACCCTCAGATACACACCAGCATCCGTTCTTTACGAGAATAGCAGCGCTTTCGCCATCGATTTCGTTCTGTGTTGCGCAAGGAAGTGCAATATCACAGGGAATTGTCCAGATACCACTGCAACCCTCTGTATATGTTGCTGTAGGAACTGCGTCAAGATACTCCTTGATTCTGCCACGTCTTACTTCCTTGATTTCCTTTACGATATCAAGCTTGATGCCGTCTGCGTCGTAGATGTATCCGTTAGAGTCTGAAAGTGCTACAACCTTTGCACCATAGCTCTGAGCCTTTTCTGTTGCATAGATAGCCACGTTACCTGAACCTGAGATAACTACTGTCTTGCCCTCAAATGACTTGCCGTTTGCCTGAAGCATCTCGTTTGTGAAGTAGCAAAGACCATATCCTGTAGCCTGTGTTCTTGCAAGTGATCCGCCGTATGTAAGTCCCTTACCTGTAAGTACACCTGTGAACTCGTTTCTGATTCTCTTGTACTGACCGAACATATAGCCGATCTCTCTTGCGCCTGTACCGATATCACCGGCAGGAACGTCAAGATCTGCACCGATGTGTCTGCAAAGCTCTGTCATAAAGCTCTGGCAGAAACGCATAATTTCTCCGTCGCTCTTACCCTTGGGATCAAAGTCTGATCCGCCTTTACCACCGCCCATAGGAAGTGTTGTAAGGCTGTTCTTGAATACCTGTTCAAATCCAAGAAACTTGATAATGCCAAGATATACTGAAGGATGAAGTCTGATTCCGCCCTTGTAAGGTCCGATTGCTGAGTTGAACTGCACTCTGAAGCCACGGTTTACCTGTGTCTTGCCATTGTCATCAACCCATGGTACACGGAACATAATCTGTCTCTCAGGCTCTACAATTCTATCGAGAACGCCTGCTTCAACAAGGTCAGGTCTCTTTTCAACTACAGGTTCAAGAGTTTCAAGAACCTCTGTTACAGCCTGAATAAACTCTGGCTCGCCCTGATTTCTTTTCTTAACTGTCTCCATCAAATCGATTAAATACTGATTTTTTAACGCCATTGTTAAAAAACCTCCTTTGTTAAGTTACTGCTACAGCAGTTCAAAAATTATTATATCACTATTATCCACTCATTGCAAGAGAATTTTAAACTATTTTTTACGTTTTGCAGATTTTTTTACTATGCATAAAAAAATTAGTGGTTTTCCACTTTATTTTTCTTACATATCATATTAAGGTACTCACTTGCAAGATATAATGAACCGCAGATGACTACTACTCCGTTGTTTTCAAGAGCAAGTGCTTTTGCTTTCTCTACAGCTTTTGAAATGTTTTCGCAGGCTTCTGCCTCAGTATAAAATCCCGCTATATCCGTTATTGTTTCAGCAGATACACAGTTTACTGCAAAATTATCAACAGCAAACAGCTTGTCGATATGCACAGATAAATTTTTGAGACACTGAATATAATCCTTTGAATCAACCATTCCTGTTACAGCATATATCTTTTTGTTTCTTGTGCTTAAATACCTCAGAGCATTGATTAACATTCCTATTCCTGAGATATTATGCCCTCCGTCAACGATTATCGGAGGCTCGCCGTCGATATACTGCTGTCTTGCCTTTACAAAAGTCTTTTCAATTGACCTTTTTATTGCTTCGTCAGTAACATCAAATCCCTTGCTTCTGAGATATACACAGGCTGTTATAGCTGTCTGTGCATTGTAATACTGATGAATACCAAGCATAGAAGGTACATACTTCTCATTTTTGTATATAAACGGTGAGATTATTCCGCCGTCCGCATAAGGAATACAGCTTTCAAGCTCTATAAACTCAGCACCTTTTTCTTCACAAGCAGACTTCACTACTTCAACAGTTACCTCTGCATTATCCTTTGCAAGAACAACTGCTGAACTGCTTTTTATTATCCCCGCCTTCTGCTCTGCTATTTTCTCTACTGTATCTCCCAGAATATCGGTATGATCAAGAGAAACAGAAGTGATAACAGACAGAAGCGGAGGCGGTATAACATTTGTGGAGTCAAGAAGTCCGCCTATGCCCGTTTCAAGTACAACTACGTCGCACTGCTCCCTTACATACCACAGAAGCGCTATTGCCATTGTTATCTCAAACTGAGAGTATTTTCTGTCTGACACATTGGACGCTACAAACTCACAGATTTCCCCCAATGACTCCTCATCGATCTCACTGTCATTAATACGTATTCTGTCCGTATAATGCGTTACGTAAGGCGAGGTGAATTTTCCTGTCATGTACCCCGAATACTGCAGGGCATTTGCTATATACTCCAGCGTTGAGCCTTTGCCGTTTGTGCCTGCTATATGGACAAATTTAAGCTTTTTTTCGGGATTTCCTATATGCTCCATAAGCTCCTGAGCACGCGAAAGGTCTGTAATTTTCCCTCCCAGACGACTGTAGGAGCCTATAAAGTCCATACATTCATTATATGTCATATCAGTACGGTGAAGCCTGTGACTCTGCCTTGGCTACTGCTTCTTCAAGTGTCATTCCGGAGAATTCCTGTGCAGAGAATATTCTTCCTGACTTCTTGTCATTGATAAATGCACCTACCACTACTCCCGGAAGTGCACTTTCAGGTGAGTTAGGAGCCGAGCTTCCGCCAAGATCTGTTCTGCACCAGCCCGGATCAGCAAGATTAAGTGTTATATCTGTTCCCTGATATTTAGAGCCAAGGTCTATAGTTACCTTGTTCAGTGCAGCCTTTGCTGCAGAATATCCAGCCTGCTGAGGATCAAGGTTTATTCCGCTTGTTGTGTTGACAATTCTGCCAAAGCCTCTCTTAACCATTTCAGGAAGGAAGTGATAGCAGATCATCATCGGCGCTGTTGTATTTACCTTGAAGCTTATATCATAGTCAGATGCTGGTGTTTTAAGATATTCGTCTCTGTATGCGATCTGAAGTCCTGCATTGTTGAGTATTATCTCAACAGGAGTTCCCTTTGAGTCGATTTCACTGCACATTGCTTCAACGCTGTCAAGATCGGAAAGCTCTGCAGATACAACATATGCTTCTACTCCGAGAGCTGTAACCTCCTCAAGAACTTTTGCACAGTGCTCTGCATTTCTGCTGTGGAGCACAAGGTTTACTCCCTGCTGAGCCATTAAAATTGCAGAAAGATATCCCAAGCCTCGGCTTGCTCCTGTGATAAGTGCCCATTTACCCTTTAAATTCAACATAACTCTTCCTCCTTGTCGGTTATTATTATTCTCTTAATATTCGTAGTCTATGCAGGCTCTTGCCTCTTTGATTTCAGCTATAAATGCTCCGAATTTCTTGTGCGCAGGGTGAACCTGATACGCATTAAGGTCATCAATGCTTTCAAAATCGCAGATAAGTGAAATTGTATAGTTATCCTGAGGTGCTTTATCGGAATTGATTACAACCTCGCCCGATTTAAGCTCCTTGACATTTTCCACTACGTCGTTAAAACGCTCTTTTGCTTCAACAGCATTCTCATACTCGCTCTTGCCGTTTGCTTCCCTGAGCTTGAACATTACTATGTGTTTGATCATAATATTTCTCCTTAACACAGACACCGCCGATGCGGTGTCTGCCAATATCGTTCAATTACTTCTTAAAAGCCTCGATTGACTGATTGATCTTAGCCATTTTCTCCTCTGCATTTGCAAGCTTTGCCTTTTCTGCTTCAATAAGCTTTTCAGGAGCCTTTGCAACAAATCCGGGATTATTAAGCTTTCCGCTGAGGAAGTCGATGTCCTTCTGAACCTTTGCCTTTTCCTTTTCAAGACGTGCGATTTCCTTTTCCTTATCAACAAGCTCGTCCATAGGAATGAAAATTCTTGCTGTATCTGTTACTGCACTTGCACAGTCGGGAATATCAAATTTGTCGCCTGTTTCAACTGCAGAAGCAGAAGCAAGCTTCTCGAAGAAAAGTGCACATGAGCTGAAGAGCTCTGCGTCGGCTGTCTCAATAAAGAGCTTTGCCTTTACTGAGGGCGGTACGTTCATTTCTGTTCTTGTATTTCTTACTGCCTTGATTGCTGAGATAACCTTTTCAAAGTCCTTCTCCTCTGCATCAAAGTTTACGGATTCGTCGTAAACAGGATAGCTTTCAAGCATAATCATACTCTCGCCGTTTGTGAGAACCTGCCATATCTCCTCTGTGATGAAAGGCATAAACGGGTGAAGAAGCTTAAGCATTCCCTGCATTGCCCAGATAAGTACTGCCTGAGCTGTTTCCATTGTATCTCCGCCTGCCTGGATTCTCGGCTTTGTAAGCTCGATATACCAGTCGCAGTAAACGTCCCAGATAAAGTCGTAAATCTTTGTTGAAGCTACACCAAGCTCAAAGCTTTCAAGGTTATCGTTAACCTCCTTGGCAAGCTTGTTGAACTTGTTTACAAGCCACTTGTCCTCAAGAGTAAGATTCTCGGGAAGTCCCTTAAACTCAAAATTCTCAGGAAGATTCATCATAATGAAACGTGATGCATTCCAGAGCTTGTTTGCAAAGTTACGTGCTGACTTTACCTTTTCGTCGATGTATCTCATATCGTTTCCGGGTGAGTTTCCTGTTGCAAGCATAAATCTTAATGCATCTGCACCGTACTCATCAATAACCTCAAGAGGATCAATACCGTTGCCGAGAGATTTTGACATCTTGCGACCCTGTGAGTCTCTTACAAGTCCGTGAATAAGAACTGTATCAAAGGGTACCTTGCCCATATTTTCAAGTCCGCTGAACATCATTCTGATTACCCAGAAGAAAATGATGTCATAGCCTGTAACAAGTGTGTTTGTGGGATAGAAGTACTTAAGGTCTTCTGCGTCCTTATCGGGCCAGCCAAGTGTTGAGAAGGGCCAGAGTGCTGAACTGAACCAGGTATCAAGTGTGTCGGGATCCTGTCTCATCGCCTTTCCGCACTTGGGACAAACTGCTCCCTCTTCCTTTGTTACAACCATTTCTCCACACTCATCACAGTAGAATGCGGGAATCTGATGTCCCCACCAGATCTGACGGGAAATACACCAGTCCTTGATATTTTCAAGCCAGTGGAAGTAAATCTTGTCAAAACGCTCAGGAACAAACTTTGTATCGCCGTTCTTTACAGCGTCAATTGCAGGCTGTGCAAGAGGCTTCATCTTTACAAACCACTGTGTTGAAATCTTGGGCTCTACTGTTGTTCCGCATCTGTAGCAAGTTCCTACGTTATGGCTGTAATCCTCGATTTCAACGAGAGCTCCCTCTGCTTCAAGGTCTGCAACAATTGCCTTACGGGCATCAAATCTGTCCATTCCTGCGTACTTGGGATAATCCTCTGTAATCTTTGCATCATCTGTCATTACATTAATGATAGGGAGATTGTGACGAAGTCCTACTTCAAAGTCGTTAGGGTCGTGTGCAGGAGTAATTTTTACTACACCTGTACCGAAGTCCATTTCTACGTAATCATCTGCTACGATAGGTATCTCTCTGTGAACGATAGGAAGAATTACTGTCTTGCCTACAAGCGCCTTGTAACGCTCGTCCTTAGGATTTACTGCTACAGCTGTATCGCCAAGAAGTGTCTCGGGACGTGTTGTAGCAAGTTCAAGATAGCCGTCGCTGTCCTTGATCTTGTATCTGATATGCCAGAAATGTCCTGCCTGATCTTCGTAGTTTACCTCTGCGTCTGAGAGAGATGTCTTACAATGCGGACACCAGTTGATAATTCTTTCGCCTCTGTAGATGAGTCCTTTTTCGTAATACTTTACGAAAACTTCCTTAACTGCCTTTGAACAGCCCTCGTCCATTGTGAAACGCTCTCTTGACCAGTCACATGATGAGCCAAGCTTCTTAAGCTGTTCAACAATACGTCCGCCATACTGTTTTTTCCACTCCCATGCACGCTTCATAAAGCCGTCTCTGCCAAGGTCTTCCTTTGTTACGCCTTCCTTGCGCATTGCCTCAACGATTTTTGCCTCTGTAGCAATTGCTGCGTGGTCTGTTCCGGGAAGCCACAGTGCTGAATATCCGCACATTCTCTTCCAACGGATAAGTATATCCTGTAATGTCTCATCAAGGGCGTGTCCCATATGGAGCTGTCCTGTAATGTTCGGAGGGGGAATTACAATTGTATAGGGAGTCTTCTTCTCATCAACCTCTGCACGGAAGCAACCTCCATCATTCCACGCCTTATAAATTCTGTCCTCAAACTCTCTCGGATTATAGGACTTTGCAAGCTCTTTTGCCATAAAAATCTTCTCCTTAGTTTTTTTCGGACCTATCCCACATTAGTCCGCTGTAATTGATAACCTACTGGGGTTGATGTGGGCATCACCCCTACATATGCCGGTTCGTGTGCAAAATAAAATCGCCCCGAACCTTTAAGGCTCAGGGCGAACTGTTTGTCCGTGTTACCACCTGAATTCAGGGTTTCCCCTGCACTCTGCGAGGTCGCTAAACCTCTTCCCCTGTAACGTGAGGACACGTCATAGATTACTGCTATTTCACCTATGAAGCTCCGGGACTACTTCTGCTGACTCTTCACACTGTCTTGCACCAACCGACAGTTCTCTGTGCTTCGGAAACCAGCGTACTCCTTCCCATCACAGCTTTTAACAATATGAGTACATTATAAACGATTTCCGACCTTTTGTCAAGCATTATTTAAGCCAAAGCTCCGCATTTTTATCTGAACTGGAAATGCTGGGGCATACCGTTCTTCATTATGGGAAGAAGCTCACCCTGAATAAGAGGCATAAGATACTTCAGAGCATCGTCTGTTACATCATTTCCCTCATCGTTAATCCATTCCTTAGGGAAGAAACGCTCACTGTTGGCTGCTTTATCAGCGGGTATGCGTGAAATTGTATATTCATAAGGAGATGATGATACTCTTTCAAATGTCATCATACAGCCTGTTTCGCCGTCAACACCCGCGTTTACAGCCTCCGCACCAATACTGCGTGCACCTTCTATATCTGTAAGTGAAGCAAAGTGCGAACTGCATCTCTGCATTACATTGAGTTCTATGGAACGAACCTTACAGCCGATTTTCTCAGAAACAAGATTTTCAAGATACTTGCCTATTCCTGATAAGTATGCATGTCCGAAAGCGTCTGTCTTGCACGACTGATACTCTTCTGCGGCAAATTTGCCGTCTGCTGTACGAACTCCCTCTGATACAGCACAGATTACAGCTTTATGCTTCTTCATCATCTCTTTTACATCATTTATGAACTTTTCACTACAGAATGTATGCTCCGGAAGATATATAAGATGTGGAGCACTCTCTCCGTTAAGTCTCATACAGGCAGATGCAGCTGTAAGCCAGCCTGCGTGTCTTCCCATTGTCTCAACTATCGTTACTGACGGAACACTGTACACGTTGCTGTCTCGTGTAATCTCCTGAACAGTCGCCGCTACATATTTAGCCGCAGAACCAAATCCGGGACAGTAATCTGTTCCGTAAAGGTCATTGTCAATTGTTTTCGGAATTCCTATTACCTTTATGTCAATTGAATTTTCAGCATAATAACGTGAAAGCTTTGCTACTGTATCCATAGAGTCATTTCCGCCGATATAAAGGAAAAGTCCTATATTATACCTTCTGAAACACTCTGTTATTGTCTTATATATCTCAGGATCATTTTCATATTCAGGAAGCTTCCTTCTGCATGATCCAAGAGCTGCTGACGGTGTTCTCATAAGAAGCTCTAGGTCTTCGTTTGTTTTAAGATACTCAGATAAATCTGCCAGTCGGTTTTCAATGATTCCCTCTATACCATTGAATGAACCGTAGATTTTATCTACTCCCTTAGAGATTATTCCCGCCTCAAATACACCAGCAAGTGATGCATTGATAGCGCAGGTAGGTCCGCCGGATTGTGCTACTGCAATGTTCATATTCATTTTTTTGCAGATATCGCAAGCGCAAGTGCTAATATTACGTATTATATTGCTATATCTGCTCTCCCTCTCAATTTTTATACCTGAAAAACAAGTACAAGTTAATTATATCATTTTTTATCAATTTTTACAATAAACCTTTTATACAATTTAAAGCATTTTATACGTTGAAACTTGGTTATTATTTTTCAGTTGTGCACATTATTGCTATATTTTATAATTTTATTGCTGTTTATCAGATTATTCCGAAATGCTTTAATGCATATTCTATTCCGTCTTCCTCTATAGGCTTTGTAATATACGAAACATATGGATATATTCTTTCTGCGCCACCCATTGCAATGCTGTTAGGTACTGCTTTAAGCATCGGCAGATCATTAGGGCTGTCTCCTACTGCATATGAATTCTCAAGCGGAATATTCAGCTTTACAAGCAGTAACTCTATGGCTGTTGCTTTGGTATATCCCTTCGGCACGTTCTCATAAAAGCCTTCGCCCCGGTCAATTATCATAAAATCCTTCTCGATTTCATCTTTTATCGCTTCAAAAGAGTTTTCATCATTACACCAGAAAACAAACTTGTCAAAGCTGAAATCTTCATCATCAGTTGTATGTGTTGTATCTACTCCCTGAGATAAAAATACTTCCTTGAAATATCTTATTTCTTTTGTATCATTAAAATTGCTGTCAAAAAACAGACAATCGCTTCTCTCATACACAGGTGGTGCATTGTGTTTTCTTAGAAGTGTCGATATCTCTATGCATCTGCTTTTTTCAAGCTTGTTATGAACAAGCACCTCTCCGTTATACTCTATATACGTACCACAGCCACATACATATCCATCAAAACCTATCTCTTTCAGCTCATCACTGAGATTGAAAATCGTTCTGCCTGTATTAATAAATGTCAGGTGGCCGTTTTCACGTGCTTTTTTTATTGCTCTGACTGTACTTTCAGGTATTCTTGCATATTCATCTTCAGTTACAAGTGTTCCGTCTACATCAAAAAATATTATTTTCTTCATATCAATCTCCTCCAGACCAGTATTATATTATAAATCAACCTCATACATTTGTCAACTCGGATTTGTTGTTTCCACAGGCTAACTCAGTTTGATTATAATAAGAAAAAATGTTATAATGTATGTATAAATATTTAGTTTATGGAGGTTTTCTGTTATGTTGAAATCTATTATCATTGAAGTTTCAGGTATGTCTTGTTCTCATTGCGAGGCAAGCGTTCAGAAGGCTTGTGAGGCTGTTTCAGGTGTTGAATCTGCTAAGGCAAGCGCTAAAAAGGGTGTTGTAAAAATCAAGGCTCAGGATAACAGTGTTGTTCCCGCTGTGAAGACTGCAATTAAAGAAGCCGGCTTTGAGTGCTGAGTCCTATATGAAAAAAATCACTGTAATTATCGACGGTATGAGCTGTGCTGCCTGTTCAGCTGCTGCTGAACGAGCACTCAATAAGCTTGATACCGTTTCCGCTTCTGTCAACCTCGCTTCCGAAAAAGCCTGTATCGAATTCGATGAATCGGCTGTTGACTATGCCTCACTTTCTAAAGCTGTCAGCGATGCGGGATTTACTATGTATAACGAAAAAGAATACGCTCAGATGAAGGAAGCCAAGAAAATTAAAGAACGTAAAATCGCTAAGATAAAACTTGTTGTTGCTCTTGTTTTTTCTGTTCCTTTGTTCTATATCGCTATGGGACCTATGATCGGGCTCCCCTCGCCTGTAGACGCCCACACTCCCCTTGCTTATGCAATAGTTCAGCTTTGCCTTGCTGTTCCTGTTATGCTTGCGGGTTATAAGTTCTATACAAGCGGTTTTTCAAAGCTTTTCCACCGTAATCCAAATATGGACAGCCTTGTCGCCGTAGGTACTTCTTCCGCTTTTATCTACAGTATGTACTCGCTTATCAGAATTATTCTCGGCGATGAACACGCTGTTCATCATCTGTATTTCGAGAGTACTGCCATAATCATTACTCTCGTTATGGTGGGTAAATTCCTTGAATCAAGCTCACGAAATAAAACAGGAGAGGCTATTAAAAAGCTGGGCGCTCTTGCTCCGAAAACAGCATCGGTAAAAAGAGACGGTGTTATCTCTGTTATACCTGTTGATGAGGTTATGCCAGGAGATATTATCGCTATCAAACCCGGTGAAAGTTTCCCCTGTGACGGAATTATCCTTTCGGGAAGCTCTGCTGTTAACGAATCAATGCTTACGGGTGAAAGTCTGCCAGTTGAGAAAAATACAGGCGATAATGTTTTTGCCGGAACTGTCAACTCTGAAGGATATCTCGAATATAAAGCTGAAAAGGTCGGTTCTGATACCTCTCTTTCTCAGATTATCCGTATGGTTGAAGAAGCATCAGGCTCTAAGGCTCCTATAGCAAGACTTGCTGATAAGGTTGCGGGAATTTTCGTGAATACTGTAATTGTCATAGCTCTGATTGCTTCGGTTATCTGGTTTATCGCTCTAAGAGATTTTGAACATTCACTGAAAATATTTATCAGCGTTATGGTTATTGCTTGCCCATGTGCTCTCGGACTTGCTACTCCTACTGCAATTATCACTGCCACAGGACGCGCTGCTGAGTACGGAATACTCTTCAAAAACGCTCAGGCGCTTGAATACACCAACAAAATCACAACTGTCGTTTTCGATAAAACAGGTACAGTGACTGAGGGTAAGCCTTCTGTTACAGATGTTATCCCATATGGAAATTTCTCTCAGAATCAGCTTATTAATTACGCTGCTACTCTTGAGAAAAATTCAGAACACCCCATTGCTTCGGCAATCGTCAGCAAGGCAACGGAGATTCTGCCCGATATTACAGATTTCACCGCTGTTTCAGGCTATGGCATCAGAGGGGTTATTGATAATAAAACCTGTCTTATCGGTAAACCTCAGCTCCTGACAAATAATAATATTGATATCTCAGAAGCTGATGAGGATATCAGAAGATTGACCTCTCAGGGTAAAACCATTGCTTTAGTCTCAGTGGGCGGAGCTCTTGTTGGAATCATCGCCGTTTCAGATAAAATACGTGAAACAAGCCGTGAAGTTATTGCCAAGCTTAACGATCAGGGAATTAAAACTGTTATGCTCACTGGCGATAACAAAAACGCTGCTGAGTTCATTGCTTCAGAAGCAGGGATTTCTACTGTAATTGCTCAGGTTCTTCCCGAACAAAAAGAATCTGAAATCAAAAAGCTCATAGAGAAAGGCGAATTCGTTGCTATGTGCGGTGACGGAATCAATGATGCTCCCGCTCTTGCTGCTGCAAACGTCGGCATCGCTATCGGCTCAGGTACTGATATCGCTATTGACTGTGCAGATATCGTCCTTATGAAAAACAGTCTCGAAGGAGTCAACGATGCAATACGTATCAGTCACGCTACTGTAAAAAACATTAAGCAAAACCTTTTCTGGGCTTTCTGCTATAATTCGCTTGGAATCCCCGTTGCTGCGGGTATTCTCTATGCTTTCGGCGGTCCACTGCTCAATCCTATGATAGGCGCCGCAGCTATGAGCCTTTCTTCGGTTTCGGTTGTTACCAACGCTCTCAGGCTTAAAAAAATCTGATAAATATCAAAAACTCCCCGCTCAGCTTTATGCTTTACGGGGAGTTTTTTCAGTCTCTGGACTTATAGTACAGCATACAATGACAGTAGCCTTCAAAGTCAGGATCGGCTATCTGTTCACGGAATTCCTTGCAGATACATTTGTTTTCTTCAGTTTTCTCCATTCTGCACGGACAGTATCCGCCTTTTTCTTTGAGCCCTTTTTTGATAATCTCAACAAGCTCTTTATCTTCATTGAATCTTACAGCCATTTTCATTCTCCTTTCCTTTTTATTTAATATACCATATCCATATTTATTATTCAAGTATTATTTCATAATTACACTTATTTTTCACATTTCTGTCATCTTAAATGCAAGTTGTGATAGTATTATATAATATAGTTCAAAAAAATACTAAAGGAGTGCCTTTATGAAAATAAGCGGATTTTTGTCATTTTCCAAAAAAATTCTCCACTACTACAACAAGCTCAGCAAGCCGGTTATAAAAAAATACGATATACCTCAGGTTTCTTTCGATATTCTGATGTTTCTTGCTGTAAATCCCGAATATCATACCGCTCAGGATATCAGCGAACTGCGCAGAATCAAGAAAAATCTCGTCTCTGTTCATGTGGAAAAACTCGTTAATGCAGGATACCTTGAAAGAACTGTCGTTGCCGGAGACAGACGTAAAATCGGTCTTGTCTGCACACCAAAAGCCGATCCAATTATTCAGGACGGGCTTGATATGCACAAGGTTTTTATTAATGACATAACTAAAGGTATTTCTGAAAAAGACTGGAATATCTGTAAGGAAATTCTTGTTACTATGGAAAAAAATGCAGATAATATGATCTGAAATGTAACTATACGAAAAAAACAAGCACGACTGTGGATTTTTCACCCCACAATCGTGCTTTTTGTTTTATTTATTCTTGTTCTTTATCGATGATATCGCTTTTGATATTTCCATTACTACAAGAGGTACAAATATAAGTCCGAGAGCGATAAGATAAAGCTTTACAGGAAGCTTGATAAGTCCGAATGCTACTCTTAAAGGTGTGAAAAGTACAAGAAGCATCATTACCACTGAGCCAAGTACAGCAAGATTAAGTTTTTTATTGCTGAACGGACCTATCTTGAACAGCGAACGGTCTGAACGCATATTGAATGCCTGTACTGTCTGTGAAAGTGCAAGTACCATAAATGCCATTGTCTGTCCGCCTGCAAGCTCTCCTGTTACATTCTCGCCTATGCGGAATGCTAAAAGTGAAAGTATTGCAAACATTATTCCCTGAAGTACAATTCTGATTCCAAGACCGCCTGCAAAAATACCCTCATTCTTCGGACGAGGCTTCTTCTCCATTACATCAGCTTCAACATCTTCCATTCCAAGCGCAATTGCGGGAAGACTGTCTGTTACAAGGTTTATCCAGAGAAGTTGCATTGAAAGGAGGGGGGTCTTGTGCCACAGGATCATTGCAAGGAATACTGTTATTACCTCGCCTATATTTGTTCCGAGAAGGAATCCAACTACCTTCTTAATGTTATCGTATATGCCTCTGCCTTCACGTACTGCATCTACGATTGTTGCAAAGTTATCGTCTGTAAGAGTCATATCTGCCGCACCCTTTGCAACGTCTGTACCTGTAATTCCCATTGCACAGCCGATATCAGCTGCCTTAAGGGCGGGAGCATCGTTTACTCCGTCACCTGTCATAGATACAACCTGACCTTTTCTCTGCCATGCTTTTACAATTCTTATCTTGTTTTCGGGTGATACTCTTGCGTATACTGAGATATTCTCTACTTCATTTTCAAGCTCTCTGTCAGTCATTTCATCAAGCTGAGCACCTGTGATTGCCTTGTCGCCTTCTTTTTTGATTCCAAGCTCCGTTGCAATGGCTGATGCCGTGATGATATGGTCGCCTGTGATCATTACAGGTCTGATTCCTGCCTTGCGACATACTGCTACAGCTGCCTTTGCCTCAGGACGAGGAGGATCTATCATTCCGAGTAAGCCAAGGAATGTAAGTCCGTTTTCAATTTCTTCAGATGTGAGCTGTTCAGGTATATTTTCTATCTCCTTATAGCCCACTGCAAGTACTCGTAATGCATCGGCACTCATCTCATCGGTAATCTTCTTGCCGATTTCAAGATTGCCTGATGTGCATCTCTGACTCATCATATCAAATGCGCCCTTGACAATTACCACGTTCTTTCCGTCTATACGGTTGATAGTTGTCATAAGCTTACGGTCAGAATCGAATGGAATTTCTGCAAGACGAGGATATTTTTCGTTAAGCTCATCTTTAGGCATTCCCTTTTTGTGCGCAGCAAGTACAATCGATGTTTCTGTAGGATCACCTATGTGTTTTTCTTCGCCGTTTTCAAAAACTACACTTCCGTCACAGCATAATGCCGAGTACTGAAGAAGCTTGTTGAATTTCGATGAATCATTACTTTCAAGGCTCTCTGCCTGAGCATTTTCTACAGATGCATCTGCACTCTCCTGAACATATGCCTTTACAAGTGTCATTCTGTTCTGTGTAAGTGTTCCTGTTTTATCAGAACAGATTACTGATGCACTTCCAAGAGTTTCTACTGCGGGAAGTCTGCGGATAAGTGCATTTTTCTTTACCATTCGCTGTACGCCGATTGAAAGAACAATTGTTACTATCGCAGGAAGTCCCTCAGGGATTGCCGATACAGCAAGTGATACCGCTGTCATAAATATTTCCATTGGCGGTATATCATTTGTAAGTCCTACCACAAATACTATTGCGCACGCTGCAAGTGCTATTATTCCAAGATTTTTTCCAAGCTGAGCAAGCTTTTTCTGCAATGGAGTCTGTGTCTCTGTTTCTTCATCAAGAAGATTGGCAATTTTACCCATTTCGGTATCCATACCCGTTGCAGTTACTATTGCTGTTGCTGTACCGTATGTGATGCTACAGCCTGAGAATACCATATTTGTTCTGTCTCCGATGGGAGCCTTCTGCTCTACCTCAGCTTCGGCGTCCTTTTCCGACGGAACAGACTCGCCTGTAAGGGCTGACTCTTCGCTTTTAAGTCCGGCACTGTGGAGAAGTCTTGCGTCGGCAGGAATAAAATCTCCCGCTTCAAGCTTGATTATATCTCCCGGTACAAGCTCTGCCGCATCTATTACTGACTCTTTTCCGTCACGGATTACTCTTGCGTGAGGAGCAGACATACTCTTTAGTGCGTCAAGAGCTTTTTCTGCCTTGCTTTCCTGCATTACTCCCATTATTGCATTTAAAATTACAATAAGAAGTATAAGCACAGGCTCAAAAAACTCTTTTGGATTTTTCTCTATGCAGGCAATTACAAATGATACGAGTGCCGCAGCAAGGAGAATTAATATCATTACGTCCTTGAACTGCGCCATAAAACGCTGGAATGTGGTTTTCTTTTTCTTTTCCTTTAATCTGTTACTGCCGTATTTGTTCTGAAGCTCTGATATCTGCGACGCTTTAAGTCCGTTTACTTCATCGGATAACAGTGCTTCAACAACTTCTTTTCTGCTTTGACTGTGATATACCATAAAATCCCTCCTGTAAAAATCAGTCAACGAATAGTATAGCACATATTTTTCCATTTGTCATTACTTTTCAAAATTTTTTTAAAATGTTTTCATTTTATTACTGATACTTTACCTTCTCTGTTTCAAATTGTATCATTTTACCTCATAATAACACAAAAACAACCCGCCTCAGTCAATGAGACGGGTCTTATACTGTTATCAGCTTAACTCTGCCAATGCGTTTTTCATAATACAAAGATCAAATATATCTAATTTTCCGTCTTCGCTTAGATCTCCCGCAGTCCATAAGGTAACTGCTCCTCTGCGGACAAGATAATTCTGAAGCATTACTGCATCGGCTATATTGAACTTATCATCTGCATTTACATCGCCTCTTACAATCTGTTTTACGGTTATAACAGCCGTATCCGACAGCTTGTAACTTCCATTGTATGCTTCGCAGTAAACTGCCTTGTTGTTCAGCCAGCTTCCCGCATTTTTAATGATAAGTGTGTCTGACTCTATGCCCGATACATCACAGAAACTCTCTACATCTGACCAGTCATACGGCTGAAGTGAATCATCATCTGCATCTGCGATATACCAGCAGTAGCTGTCTGCATTTTTAGCTTTTACCCTGAACTGCGCACTTCCGCCCTCATAGATACTTACGTCCTCAGGCTGTAAGGTAAATACAGGCTTGGTTGTTGTAACTTCAAGATAATATTCGCCGATATGTGTTGTGAATTCGGAAAGGTCAATCGACTTTCCGGAATCTCTTGCGGTCGAGCCATACGCAATATAATTGCTCGGACTTGTTTCTGTAAACTCATCAAACAGATCCCAACGGGTTGAGATTCCTTTTGCTCCTCTGAAGTCTCCACGGATTATCTCGGCACTGACTGCAGTTACATTATACGAAAATGCTCCGTATCCTGCGTCTTCTGTCATTTTAAAATATCCTCCGCTGATACAGATATCTCCGCTTTTTGCATAAGCTCCCGCTGTATTTCCGTAAAAGCTTCCGCTGTAAATTCTTGCAGTTCCACCGTCCATATAAAAGCCAAAGCTTGAGGGTTCTTCATCTTCTCCAAACATTCCGCCGTTGATGATAACCTTTGAATTGCCTGTCTGATACAATCCGTAATACCAACTGCTGAAATAGCCATCGTTTATGGTGAGCTTTGTGTTGCCTCTTACAAGTACTCCACAACCCTTGCCATCGAACGTACCGCCGTTGATCACAGCTGTACCGCCGTCAAGTACGATTGATGCAAGTGCATATTCACTTGCCGAAGGCGTGAACTCGTTATCATACAGATAATAGCTTCCGCCGTCAATCTGCAGATTGCCCTCTGAAATGACGGACGGACAGCTGTATGCCCATTCATCCGTAGGTGACATAGCAGAAACATTGGTCAGACGGAGCGATGCTCCTTCATGAACATAGAATACGCAGTCCTCGCTTGAAGCACTTGAAAAATGAAGATTGTTACTGCTGTCTGTAGGAGTAGCCACTGATTTGCTGATAATACGCAGTGAGCCCGCACGAATATCAAAAAGCGACTTGTCATATCTGCCTGTTTCTCTTGCAAGACCGCAACCGTTCATATCCAGTATAATCTCTGCCGAAGGATCATCAAGGACAAGCATATTGTTGTATTCCATATCACTCTGTACCGCCCATTTTGATGCTCCGCTTACATTAAGGGTTATCCACTGTTTTCCGCCTTCTGCAAGTGCTGACTGCAGTTCTTCATATGTGGAAACTATTGTCTGTTCACTTTTTGGTGGGATAATGACAGTCTCCATTGTATGTCCGCAGTAGCATTTCTTTTCCCACAGTCCGCTTTCTTTCTCTGTGGCGTTTTTTACAATCTGCCACGGTTCGTTGATTGTGTAATCACAGGAGTGATCATAAGCGGTTCCTTTTAATGCAACTCCACATTCGCATTTATACCAGTGCTGATTATCATCGTATGCATATCCTGAAGATTCGTGGAGATGTCCCTCAGGCGAACACATTAATTCGCCATCTATAGAAATCATCACAAGGGCATCGGACGTTGTAAGTCCGTCAGGAAGCTCTGCTTCGCTTTCAAGCATAGTCAGCATTGCAGATACTGAAATTACCTGTACACTGCCTGTGTTGATTGTTTCACCTGTGTCTGCGTCAACAAAAGTCGCAACGCCCTCATTGCTTGACAAACCTGTATAATTCTCAATCTTAGCAAGAATGGATATATCATACATGTCTGCATCTGTAAATGTGGTGAAATAGCCATTATACCCTTCAAAGCCTTCAATTCCCATCATCCATGTGAGAACAGGGTGATCATACAGCTTTGCATAGCCTGTGCTTGACTCTTCCCAGAAACTGCCAAGAGTCTCTATTTCTGTTCCCGATTCTGTGATAACAGGCTTCTGCGCTACTTCATCAGGACGTGGATATACAATGCTGACTACTGCATCATATGTGCCCAGTTCTTCTGCTGATACTCCGCTTACCGCTGTGCAGAAAAGCATTATTGCCGAAACGGCTAATGATATTAAACGATTGACTGCCTTTTTCATTTTTCTGACCTCCTTGTTTTTTTATGTATTCTTCACCGCTGTAAAACTACTGTATTGCGGTAATAATTCCAGTTATTTCATTACAGGCATACCGTCATATCCTACTGTGAAGAAATCATCTCCTACAGGCTCAACATCGGCATTGCCAAAAATATCAAAATGCATATTATCAGGATCTGTCAGCACTGACACTGTTTGGTCGCTGTAATATGGTGAAATAGGCTGTTCTCCTACTTTGGATATTGTTGTATTTGTAATCGCATATGTATAAAGTTCTGTCTGTGATTCAAATTCCACTAAAACGTAAAGATAGTTCCTGTCATCTGCTGTTTTTACATAATATGCCTCACAGCCATAGGCTACGAAGCTTTCGTTATAATCTACCTCTTCGGTTGCGATAGTAAGCGTTGCATTCCAGGCAAATTCTTCATCATAGCTGTCAGACAGGAAAAGCTCATCACTGCTTCCGTCACCGTCAAGGTCTGTGCGGAATGGAGATTTCATTGGAATTCCCACAATATACGCTTCGGGAACAGCTGTGTACTTCTCCTTGAAAAGCTCGGGATATTCTGCGAATTCCACTGTAACGCTCATAGCTCCTACGCCTGAACCTGCAATTTCTCCTTCATCAAAGTACACTGTGATACCATTATACTCAATAGTCCAATGAGTTCCGTCAGCGCCATAATCGTTGAAATACTCTCTGATAATTGTATCGCTGTAGAAAACATCTGCTCCTATTTCGTCGAAAAGCTGAGCTTCCACTACTGATGCAAGCTCTTCCATATCAGTTACTACATCGGGAAGATAAATCTCTTTGCCTGTTTCTGTGTCATAATTTCCGCCCCAGAAACTTCTGATTCCGTCGTTCATTCCGTTATAATAAAACGAGTCATAAAGTATGCTCAGCACTGTATTATCAGCACGTCTTACGTGAACATCAAGCGTGGAAACAAGTGTATCAAAGCCCTGTTCTCCTGCAGAGAGCATCTCCTTTGCATCAGAAATAAACATATCGTGAGATTCCAGCATATTGACTTCATACATATCACAGGCTGAACTCAGCGATTCTGCAAGCTCAGGATAGCGCTTTGCCTCATCTTTCTCCAGAAGCACCGATGAACACTCAAACTCCGCAAGATTTACACCATACTCCTCAGACCAAGCATAGTCGCTCAGGTATTTTTCATTAAGCTTCAGAAACTCTGTTTCCTTTTGCACTTCAGGAGCCTCTGTTGTATTCTCTTCTGTTGTAGTTTCTTCCTTTTCCTCTGTAGAAGATGTTGCTTCAGTTTCTGATACAGCTTCTGTCTCTTCCGAAACAGAAGTCGTCTTTATATCTTCTTCTGCTGAGCTTTTTTCCTTTTCTGTTGAATTATCGCCACAGCCAACGCTCATAACAAGCATACTGAGCACCAAAATTATTCCTGTTATCTTCTTCATAACAATTCCTTTCTAAGCATAAGAGCGAAAGAGCATATACTCCTTCGCTCAGTATTTTTGTCGTAAGCTTACTGACGTGTATAAGCTAAATCCTCCACATATTCATTTCTGACTGTCATTTTGTCATCGGCGATTTCAAACTGGAATCCGCCTTCAGTATCATCATCATAGTAGATATTAACATAATCGCTTCTTAAGAAATCAAATGTGAAATTGCATTCATATGTTTCGCCTTCATAAGCATAGCTGTATTCTCCTG
>SVNM01000074.1 GCA_015066875.1 Ruminococcus sp. | reverse complement strand
CTCAAAAGGAGAATGTCGCAGTATCTTTATGGGAATTCCTCTTGCTGTCAAGGATAACATCTCCACAAAAGGTATAAGAACAACCTGCAGTTCAAAAATTCTTGAAAATTACACTCCCGTGTTCAGTGCAACAGCCATAGAAAAAGCTGAGCAGGCAGGAATGATAATCCTCGGAAAAACGAATATGGACGAGTTCGCAATGGGCTCATCAACAGAAAATTCAGCTTTTAAGCTCACACACAATCCACATAATCTTTCATACGTTCCGGGCGGTTCATCGGGAGGCTCAGCCTCAGCTGTTGCATCGGGAGAAGCAATAATCTCTCTTGGCTCAGATACAGGAGGTTCCGTGCGACAGCCTTCGTCATTCTGCGGAGTTGTAGGCATAAAGCCAACATATGGTCTTGTATCACGCTACGGACTTATAGCCTATGCATCTTCTCTTGAACAGATAGGAGTCATCGGCAGAGATGTTTCAGACACATCAGCTATGCTTGGTATTATCGAAGGAAACGATAAACGTGATGCAACAACTGTCTCTGACGAGAATTTTGAGTTTTATAAAAATCTCAGGGAAGATATCAGCGGACTGAAAATAGGTATCCCGAAGGAATACTTCAGCGATAGTATAAATAATGAAGTCAGAGAGTCTGTACTGAATGCAGTGAAAACTCTTGAAGCAAACGGCGCGGAAATAGTAGAGCTTACTCTTCCCCACACTCAATACGCAATGGGAGCCTATTATATAATAGCATCTGCCGAAGCTTCATCAAACCTTGCAAGATACGACGGAGTCAAGTACGGCTACAGAGCAAAAGACTGCAACAGCCTTGAAGAAATGTATGTCAGAACACGAAGCGAAGGCTTTGGTGATGAAGTAAAGCGAAGAATAATGCTTGGAACCTTTGCTCTCAGTGCAGGGTATTACGAATCATATTATAAAAAATCAAAGCTGATGCAGTATAAGATTACTGAAGAGCTTGATAAGGCTCTTACAAAATGTGATGTTATAGCATCACCCACTGCTCCGAGTACAGCTTTCAGAACAGGCGAGTGCTCCGAGAGTCCCATAAAAATGTACAGCAACGATATTCTCAGTGTTACAGCAAACCTTGCGGGACTTCCCGCAATAAGCATACCCTGTGGAAAAAGCTCAGATGGACTTCCCATAGGACTTCAGCTTATGGGAAAACAATTTTCCGAACAGCTTTTGCTGAATACGGCTAAAGCATATGAAACAATACGCGGAGAATTCAGCTTACCGCTGGGCACTTTGAAAACGGAGGCATAAATGAAAGAATATGAAGTAATAGTCGGACTTGAAATCCACGCTGAGCTGAATACAAGTTCCAAAATATACTGCAATTGTGAAAATGCCTTTGGCGGTGAACCTAATACAAGAGTATGTCCCGTATGTATGGGAATGCCGGGAACTCTTCCTGTACTGAATAAAAAGGCAGTGGACTATACAATAATGATGGGACACGCATTGAACTGTAAAATCAACAGCAAAAGCCGACAGGACAGAAAGAATTATTTTTATCCCGACTTACCGAAAGCATATCAGATATCCCAGGCAGATATTCCGCTGTGCGAAAAAGGTCATCTTGATTTTTATGTACAGGGAAAAGAACGCAGAATAGGTATAACAAGAATTCATCTTGAAGAGGACGCAGGAAAGCTTGTGCACAGTGATAACGGCAACTGCTCATACGCCGACTATAACCGATGCGGAGTACCTCTGATTGAAATTGTAACTGAACCTGAAATAAAAGGCTCAGAAGAGGCAAAATGCGTACTTGAAACAATAAAAAGCATACTGAAATATCTTGATATATGCGACTGTAAAATGCAGGAAGGCTCAATAAGATGCGATGTCAACGTGTCCATACGCGAAAAGGGAAGCACTAACCTCGGAACACGATGTGAAATGAAGAACGTCAACAGCTTCAGCGGAGCCGTAAGAGCTATTGAATACGAAGCCAAAAGACAGATTGAAATAGTAAGCTCAGGCGGAGTTATCTCTCAGGAGACTCGCCGATGGGACGATATACAGGGGAAAAGCTTTATAATGCGTAAAAAAGAGAACGCTCAGGACTATCGTTTCTTCCCTGAGCCTGATTTAGGCATAATCAGTGTAGATGAAAACCATATCCAAAAGCTGAAGGAGACTCTTCCTGAGCTTCCCACAGCACTGATAAAGCGTTATACACAGGAGGATAATCTGCCATTTACAGACGCTCTGCTTATAGCTGAACAGCCTGAAAGAGCCTCGTTCTACAACGATTGCAGAGCTTACAACAGAAACAGACCTCGAAGTATAAGCAACAGGATACTGACCGATATAACAAAGTATATAAACGAAACAGGACTTAAAATCAGCGAAACAAAGCTTACAGCAGACTCTCTTACAAAGCTTATAGCAATGACTGAGCGTGATGAGCTTTCATCATCATCAGAAAAGCTGGTTCTGAATAGTCTTCTTGAAAATGGCGGAAATCCTGAGGAGCTTACAGAAAGTCTGGGATTAAGGCAGAATTCCGATGAAGAATATATAAGAGATATAATAGTGAAAGTTCTTTCCGAAAACGAAAAATCGGTAGCAGATTATAAAAACGGAAAGAAAAAAGCTCTTGGATTTCTTGTGGGACAGTGTATGAAGCTTTCAAAAGGAAAGGCAAATCCGACACTGCTTAACAGACTTATAGAACAAGAGCTGAATTAAAGAAAAAAAGGATACAGTACATAAAGTATACTGTATCCTTCCTTGATAATTATTCGGTTATTAATTACTTGACGAGGAACTTGTTAATGTCCTGAAGGAAAGCCTCTGCGTCGTCAGTATGAGCATTAAGCTCGATAGGCTTTGAAAGGTCAAGACTGAAGATACCCATAATTGATTTAGCGTCTACAGCATATCTGCCTGAAACCAGATCAATATCGAAATCGTAACGCATAACGAGGTTTACGAATTCCTTAACGTCGTTGATAGCCTGAAGTGAAACTGTTGCCTTTGTCATAATATCTACCTCCTGTAAGATGTCAGTAGTTTGTTCGTATGTTTTTTGCTATTTATTTCTTTTTCGCAGTTTTCCTTACTGCACCTATATGATATCACGAAAAATAGCCAAAGTCAAGGCATAAAAAGCAAATTCAGCATTTTAGCGAAATAATCAATCAAAAGAAACAACTTTTTATATACAACGAATAAACTATTTAGTTTGCATAAAAACGAAATGTTTATTTTGTGCATTATATACACAAAGGAAAATGTCGCATAAAACATTAAAAGGGTGAAAAAATGTATAAAGTGTATTTTATAACATACGGCTGTAAAGTCAATCAGTATGAAACAGAATGTCTTAAAAAGGATTTTTCCCACAAGGGATTTATCATATCAACAGAAGCGAAGAATTCTGACATAGTAATTGTAAATTCCTGTACGGTGACAGCATCTGGCGACAGCAAATCTCTGTATGCTGTACGAAAAATGAGAAAGCTCAATCCTATGGCAGTAATAGTGCTTACAGGCTGTCTGCCACAGGCAACTCCTGAAATAGCCGAAAAGCTTCCCGAAGCTGATATCGTGACAGGAACTAAGAACAGAAACAGAATTATTACACTTGTTGAGGAGCATCTTAATAACAAACACAGAAGCGTTGAAATAGGGGAGTACGGAAAATCCGATGGGTTTGAAATTCTGCCTGTCAATACGGGATTTGACACAAAAACAAGAGCCTATATCAAAATCCAGGACGGTTGCAATCAGTTCTGTTCATACTGCATTATTCCGTATGCAAGAGGAAGATGCCGTTCAAAATCAATAGAAGACCTCAAATCCGAGGCTGAAGCAGTTGCTCTGGCTGGTCACAAGGAAATTGTACTGGTTGGAATCAATCTTGCTTTTTACGGAGCAGAATTCGGTAAAAGACTTGTTGACGCTGTTGAGGTATGCAGTGGAGTAAGCGGTATTGAAAGAGTACGCCTTGGCTCGCTTGAGCCTGAAATGATTTCAGATGAGGACCTTGTACGTCTTTCAGAGCTTAAACAATTCTGTCCTCAGTTTCATCTGTCGCTTCAGAGCGGTAGCGCAGGTGTTCTGAAACGAATGAACAGACACTACACTCCAAATGAGTACACAACGCTTGTAGAAAAGATAAGAAAGATTTTCCCCGATGCATCAATCACCACCGATATTATGGTAGGTTTTCCTCTGGAAACTGATGATGAGTTTCAGGAGTCGCTGGAATTTGTCCGCAAAACGGGATTCGCAAAAATTCACGTATTCCAGTACTCACCCCGTAAAGGAACAAAGGCTTGTCAGCTTCCGCAGATAAGCAAAAATATAAAGGAAGAGCGTGCAGAGAAAATGAAAGCTCTCGGAGCTGAGCTTGAGAAAAAACACTGCGAAAAACAGATAGGAAAAACAGTGCCTGTACTGTTTGAACG
Source organism: Ruminococcus sp. (assembly GCA_015066875.1). Lineage (GTDB taxonomy): Bacteria > Bacillota > Clostridia > Oscillospirales > Ruminococcaceae > Ruminococcus. The sequence continues at coordinate 4,124 of SVNM01000074.1, read as the reverse complement.
TGAAAACTGCACAGAATTCCACCATGGATATGCACCGGATTATACATTAATAAAAATTCCACAGAAAATTTCAAAAAAAAGTTTGCGAAATATGATATTTTATGTTACAATAAAAGAGTGTGGGTCGGATTATTGCATTGGCGATACGATAACCACAGAATAATAAAAAAGCTTCATAACGACGCCGTCCGCAATGACGTCGCTAACATAAATTTTCTTTGCGGAGAAATGGAGAATTCATATGTCTGTATTCAGGATTTATGTCGAAAAGAAACCCGAATTTGCAGTAGAAGCACAGTCTGTACTCAATGACGTGCGCACTGCCCTCAGACTCAATATTTCAGGAGTCAGAGTAATCAACAGATACGATGCTGACAAGCTCAGCAGTGAGGATTTTGAGGCTGCAATCAGCACAGTATTCTCAGAGCCTGCAGTTGATGTTACATATTCTGAGCTTCCTGTGCTCAAGGATAACGAGAGAATTTTTGCTGTAGAGTATCTTCCCGGTCAGTTTGACCAGCGTGCTGACAGCTGTGAGCAGTGTATTCAGATTCTTCGTCAGGGCGAAAGATGCCGTGTCAGAAATGCAAGAGTTTATATTATTGAGGGAGTTCTTTCAGATGAAGAGTTTGATAAGCTAAAGTCATACCTCATTAACCCTGTAGAGAGCCGTGAAGCTTCACTTGAGCCTGTAAAGACTCTTGATACAAATTACGAAATTCCTACAACTGTAGAAGAGCTTGAAGGATTTATAATGCTCAACGATGTAGGTCTGAAGGCTTTTATTGACAAGTTTGGTCTTGCAATGGATTTTGATGATATCAAGTTCTGCCAGAGCTATTTCCGCAACACAGAAAAGCGTAATCCCACAATCACTGAAATCAGAATGATTGATACATACTGGTCAGATCACTGCCGTCATACAACATTCCTCACAAACGTGGAAAATGTAGATATCAAGACACCTTACATCAAGGAAACATATGATATGTACATCAATGTACGTGAAGAGCTTGGTCGTCAGGACAAGCCCATGACTCTTATGGACCTTGCTACAATCGCAGCAAAGAAGCTCAAGGCAGACGGACTTATGCCTGATCTTGATGAGAGCGAAGAGATCAATGCCTGCTCAGTAAAGATCAAGGTTGACATCGATGGTAAGCTTGAGGACTGGATCCTTATGTTCAAGAACGAGACTCATAACCACCCAACAGAAATCGAGCCTTTCGGTGGCGCTGCAACTTGTCTCGGCGGAGCTATCCGTGATCCTCTTTCAGGACGTTCATATGTATATCAGGCAATGAGAGTTACCGGCGCAGCTAATCCTCTTGTACCTGTAGAAGATACAATCGCCGGTAAACTTCCTCAGAGAAAAATCACTGTTGGAGCAGCCAACGGATACAGCTCATATGGTAACCAGATCGGTCTTGCAACAGGTCACGTATCAGAAGTATATCACCCCGGTTATGTAGCTAAGAGAATGGAAATCGGTGCAGTACTTGGTGCAGCTCCTGCTGAAAATATCAGAAGAGAAGCTCCTGTGCCCGGAGATGTTGTAATCCTCCTTGGTGGAAAGACAGGACGCGATGGCTGTGGCGGAGCTACAGGTTCTTCAAAGTCACACACTCTTGAGTCACTTGAGCACTGCGGAGCAGAGGTTCAGAAGGGTAACGCTCCTGAGGAAAGAAAGCTTCAGAGACTTTTCAGAAACCCTGAGGTTACACAGATGATCAAGCGTTGTAATGACTTCGGTGCAGGCGGTGTTTCAGTAGCAATCGGCGAGCTTACAGACGGCCTTGTAATCAACCTCAATGCAGTGCCCAAGAAGTATGACGGTCTTGACGGTACAGAAATCGCAATCAGCGAATCACAGGAGCGTATGGCTGTAGTTATCGCTGCTGAGGATACAGAAAAGTTTATGGCGGAGGCAAAGAAGGAAAACCTTGAAGCAACTCTCGTTGCAGATGTAGTTGCAGAGCCTCGTCTTAAGATGCACTGGAACGGCAATACAATAGTTGACCTTTCAAGAGAGTTCCTTAACTCAAACGGAGCTCCCAAATATACAGATATCACAATCGAAGAGCCCACAGAAGCTTCAGAAAACGAAGTTGCAGACTGTGCAGATACATGGACAGAGCTTATGTCAAACCTTAATGTTTGCTCACAGAAGGGACTTATCGAGAAATTTGACTCTACAATCGGTGCCGGAACAGTTCTTATGCCTTTCGGCGGAGTATATCAGATGACTCCTTCACAGGCAATGGCAGCAAAGATTCCCGTACTCAAGGGCGAAACAACAACTTGCTCACTTATGGGTTGGGGATACAATCCCGATATATCCGAAAAGAGTCCTTATCACGGAGCAATGCTTGCAGTAATCGAGTCAATTGCTAAGGTTGTTGCCGCAGGTGGTTCATACAAGCACTGCTGGCTTACATTCCAGGAGTATTTCGAGAGAACTCAGAACGATCCCAAGCGTTGGGGCAAGCCTATGTCAGCTCTTCTTGGTGCATTCAAGGCTCAGCTTGAAATGGGCTGTGGATCAATCGGCGGTAAAGACTCAATGTCAGGAACCTTCGAGCAGATCGATGTTCCTCCCACACTCGTATCATTTGCAGTATCAACAGCATCTGCTGATAAGGTTGTTTCTACAGAATTCAAGAGCGCTGACAGCGAAGTAATTATGATTACTCCCGAATATGATGAAAATGGACTTCCCGTATTTGACAGCATCAAGAGCTGTTTCGATAAGGTTGAAGAAATCATTGCTTCTGACAGAGCAAACTCTATCTGGACTATCGGCTACGGCGGTGTAGCAGAGGGTATTGCAAAGATGTGCTTCGGTAACAAGCTCGGCTTTGAGTTCACAACAAAGCTTACAGCTGACCAGCTCTTCAAGCCCTGCTACGGTGCATTTATCATCGAGCTCAAGGGTAATGCAATGCCTTATGAGAACGTTATCGGTAAGACAATTGCTGATTACAAGGTTCTTTGTATGGATTACACACTCAGCCTTGAAAATCTCCAGAGAGTATGGGAAGGCAAGCTTGAGTCAGTATTCCCTTGCAGAATAAAGACAACAGACGCTACTCCTGAAAAGTACTCATACGAGAACAAGACAAAGCTTGCTCCTTCAATCAAGGTTGCAAAGCCCAAGGTTGTAATTCCTGTATTCCCCGGAACAAACTGCGAGTACGACACAGCAAGAGCATTTGAAAAGGCAGGCGCAGAGGCTGAAATCGTAGTAATCAAGAACCTCTCAGCATCAGATATTGAAAGCTCAGTAGACTACTTCGAGAGCGCAATCAGAAAGTCACAGATCGTTATGATTCCCGGTGGATTCAGTGGCGGTGATGAGCCGGAGGGAAGCGGTAAGTTCATTACAGCATTCTTCCGCAATCCTAAGATCAAGGACGCTGTACACGAGCTTCTCAAGAACAGAGACGGACTTATGCTCGGTATCTGTAACGGTTTCCAGGCACTTATCAAGCTCGGACTTGTACCTTACGGCGAGATCGTAGATATGGCAGATGATGCACCTACACTTACATTCAATACAATCGCACGTCACCAGTCAATGATGGTTAATACAAGAATTGCATCTAACAAGTCACCCTGGCTCTATGGCTGTGAAGTAGGGGACATTCATACTGTTCCAATTTCACACGGTGAAGGACGCTTTGTAGCACCTCTCAGCCTCATTCAGAGACTTGCAGAAAACGGACAGATCGCAACACAGTATGTAGATCTTGACGGCAATCCCACAATGGATATCAGATACAATCCCAACACATCAATCGACGCAATCGAGGGTATCACATCACCTGATGGTCGTGTATTCGGTAAGATGGGACACAGTGAGCGTAAGGGAAGCTATATCAGCAAGAACGTAGAAGGAAATAAGGATCAGAAGATCTTTGAAAGCGGTGTAGCATACTTCAAGTAATAACTGAATAGAATTAAAGGGAGTACGGTTAAAGGCTCTACCCATATAGAAGTATTTACGTGAATTATTGAGGGAAACCCTTTTGAAAAAGGGTTATCCCTCAAACTCCTTTCCTAAAACTTTCATTTTTAAATTAAATCCCCATAGGGTGCACACAGATAACGAGATGTTGTAATCT